>CAZHET010000725.1:0-970 GCA_964531585.1 uncultured Planctomycetaceae bacterium
CATCCCCCAGACAACACATGATGCCTCATCCTGAGCCATCACCGAACCACCGGCCTGAACGATGCTTTCCGCTCCGCGCTTTCCATCCTGTCCCATTCCGGTGAGCACGACAGCCTGGCAACCGGAACGGTAGACGGCTGCCGCAGATCGAAACAAACGTATTCAGTCCAGGGTGTGCCGAGTCAGTCGGCACGCGAGGCAGCGAGGCGATGGTTCGAAACGTGGACACATCGCCCGGCAAATCCACAACGATCTGGTGTTGTGCCTCTCAAGTTTGCTCGTTTAACCCGTGGCCGACAGGCCAGGCGTGCACGGCTCCTGGCCTGTCGGCCACGGGTTAAACAAGACAAACCTTCTGATCAATAAATCAACGAAATCGCGAGACGCTGCGCTAGCTCCTGCGTCCGGCGAGATGACCACCGACGGCATGCCGATTGCCTCTCGGAGAAGCGGCATTTCGCGTGTCCTGACTGATTTCCTCAAGCATTCGCAGAGCGGGGTCGTCCGACGTCTGAGCAAACTGCAGAATCTGATTTCGGGAAAGCACCAGTTCGCCGACGAGATTCATCAGTCGATCGAGTACGTCGACTTCGATGCGAACTGTGGAATCGGCAACGGAGGCTGACCTTGCTGCGGACTCTTCGACGGCCGCCGGAACGGCTTGTGCTTTGGAAGCGGGAGTCGGACCAATGAGATTGCCCGCGTGTTCCAAATTTAGGCGAATCGATGCATAGTGCTCGGCGGCATCGCCCGAAAATGGAACGATGCAGAACGGCGACAGTACGTGGTCAACCCGACTGCGTTCAGCGGCAGGGTCAACGCTCTTGAGACAGCCAAACAGCAGTTCGGCACGGACGATCTCAGGAATCCGGATGTCGCTGACTCGACAGGATCTGAGCCTGGCGACAACCCTGTCGTGATTTCGCAGGACAGCAATCACAATGTTGGTGTCGAGGCAATACGGCATGAT
>CAZHET010000725.1:980-2816 GCA_964531585.1 uncultured Planctomycetaceae bacterium
CCCGACGTTCGACGAATCCAGCGAAACGTCGTCAAGCGGGATTTCGACTTCGGGCGGGCACTCGATCAGCGACTCTCCAAAGCCGGCGATCGTTTCGAAGTAGCCATCCGGCCAGTCGGCGCGTCCCTGCACGGCATCCTTCAATCGCTTTTCAGCCCATGCATTGACTGAACATCCTTCTGATCGCGCCGTCCGCTCGATGGCGTCGAATGTCCGACCGTCGAGAGATATCGTCAATCTGACCATGTTAGTCGTCCTTGCGACGGACCAGCCGGTCGCACTACAGGATTCAACTTCGCGCTCACGATGCATCAGCGTGCCCCGCGCGGCTACTCAACCTGCGGAAACGACTGCGCTGGTTGCCAGTATCGAGGGACAGGATAATACTGTCAATGTTCTTGCGCCGCTGTGCACGGCAGGCCCAGACCGGCAGCGGGGCATTCTTTGCCTGCCCGAAGATGACAGTGTGGTCGCGGGCGTCGGAGTCGTGGCTGCCACGGACGAGATTCCGCATTCGATCCACGCTGTGGTGAACCAGGTCTGCCTGACCGCTCGGCGTGCGAACTCGATCCATCGCCGCCACGATCGATCAGGCGATTCACGCGAACAGCGGTCCGCGTCCGGCGGCTCGGCGGGCGTCGGCGGCCTGTCCGGAGTGGAATGACACGTGGGAACACATCGCCGCGAAGCAGGCTCCGACTGTCGCGAAGGCCGGGCCTAGTTCTTTCGGGGCGTGGCTGGGGCGGTCGAGATCGGATTCGGTGAGAGTATCCAGATGAGCCAGCGTCGCGGCACGGATCGCGGCGAACTTTGTGAACAGCTCTTCCATCGTTGGCTGATCATTTGTGTCGGACATCGGCGTGGAAGTCATCGCGAACTGTGCGAGTTCGGGAAAGCGGTTCGACTGGCCCAGAATAAAGCCGTCCAGCAAATCGCTTTCCGATCGCACCAGGTGCCCGAGCAGCCACAGCGGGTGATTGCCGCCGCTGGCGGTCGGTCGGGTCAGCGGCGCATCGCGCATGTCGTCGAGCAGCTTCTCCGCCCAGGCCTTGCTGGTATGCAGGGACATTCTGATGAAGTCGATGGTGGTCATGGTCAGGCGTCTTCCGCCATTTCCTGCAGCACATCGCTGACCACATCCAGGCCTTCGGACAGTTCGTCACGCGTGATGTTCAGCGCGGGAAGCAGTCTGACGACGGTGTCGGAAGTGGCGTTCAGCAGGACTCCGCGGTCCATTGCTTTGGCGACGGCGGGAGTGCTGGGAATGGTCAGATCGATGCCGATCATCATGCCGCAGATTCGCAGTTCGTTGATGATGGGCAGAGATTCCTGAAGCTGTGTCAGGCGCGACCGAGCGAATTCGGCGTTGTCCTGGACGTGATCGAGCAGGCCATCGGCTTCAATGGTCTCACCCGTGGCCAGACCGGCCGCCATTGCCAGCGAATTGCCGCCGAATGTGCTGGCATGCATTCCGGGCCGCAGGTCTGCCGCGAATTCGTCGCGGGTAATCATTGCTCCGCAGGCGACTCCGCCGGCAAGGCCCTTCGCCATCGTCAGGACATCCGGCTGCACTCCGGTCTGCTGATAGCCGAACCATGTTCCCGTGCGGCCCATGCCGGTCTGCACTTCATCGAACATCAGCAGCAGCCCCTGTTCGTCGCAGAGGTCTCGCAGGGCCTGCAGGAAACCAGGCTGAGGAATGCGAACACCACCTTCGCCCTGCACCGGTTCGATCAGAATGGCGCAGGTTTCGTTGTCGACCAGCCGCCTGACACCGTCGATGTCATCCATCGCGGCGTAGCGGAACCCGGCCATCAGCGGGCCGAGTCCTTCGTG
>CAZHET010000726.1:0-1495 GCA_964531585.1 uncultured Planctomycetaceae bacterium
CCGGAAGGACGCAGCCAGCGAGTCAGCGTGACCTTCTGGCGCGTGTAGAACTGGATGCCTTCTGTTCCCTGAACGTGCAGGTCACCGAAGAACGAGCTGTTCCAGCCGGTAAACGGAAACCACGCCATTGGTGCGGGTACTCCCACGTTGATGCCGATCATGCCGGCGTTGAAGTGTTCGCGAAACTGGCGAGCCGCATAGCCGTCTCTGGTAAAGATCGAAGCTCCGTTGCCGAACGGACTCATCCGGCCGAGTCGCAGAGCGTCATCGAGCGTTCTGGCTCGCACCACCGAAAGCAGCGGACCGAAGATCTCATCGCGAGCCACCGACATCTCCGGGCTGACGTGGTCGACGACACTCGGACCCAGGAAGAAGCCGCCGCCCGGAAACGACCGACGTCCGTCCAGAGCAACGACGGCTCCTTCGCTGCTGGCCGTGTCGACATACGACGAAACTCGCTCCACATGCTCGCGACGTATCAGCGGACCGAGGTCGACGTCTTCCAACCCGTCTGTCGGCCCGACAGCCAGCGACTCGGCATGCTGCGAAAGCTGCCCGACGACATCATCGGCCGCCTCGCCGACGGGTATCGCAATGCTGGTCGCCATGCAGCGCTGGCCTCCGCAGCCGAACGATGCCGCGGCCAGAGCCTTCACCGCCAGTTCCAGATCGGCATCCGGCATCACGACACAGACATTCTTCGCACCGCCGGCTGCCTGAACCCGCTTGCCCGCCGCGGTACCACGCTCATAAATCGATCTGGCGACTGGTGTTGAACCGACGAACGAAATCGCGGCAACGCGCGGTTCGGCGATCAGCGCGTCAACACACTCCCGGCCACCGTGGAGCACGTTGAACACGCCCGGCGGGCAATCGGCTTCCAGCAGCAGCTCACCCAGCCGAACGGCCGACAGCGGAACCTTCTCCGACGGTTTCAGAACAAACGTGTTTCCGCAGACCAGAGCGATCGGAAACATCCACATCGGCACCATCGCGGGAAAGTTGTACGGTGTGATTCCGACACACACGCCCACGGGATGCCTCATCACGTCCGCATCAACGTCCGGAGCGATGTCCGCCAGCGACTGCCCCGCGAACAGCCCCGGGATGCCGCACGCGAACTCGACCACCTCGATTCCTCGCCGCAGTTCCCCGCGAGCTTCCGCGATCGTCTTGCCGTTCTCCTTCGTGATCAGACGCGACAGCTCATCGAAGCTGCGTTCGAGAAGTTCGCGATAACGAAACATCAACCGGGCGCGGTCGATGACCGGAGTGCGGCTCCACGACGGCAGCGCGTTTTCCGCGGCGTCAACTGCGGCTGCGACGTCGGCCGATGCGCACAGCGGCACGCGGGCGATGACATCCCCCGTGGACGGATTGAAGACGTCGGCAAACTGACTCGCTCGTGCGGCGGTCAGCGAACCGTCGATGAGATTTTGAACATCGGGGACTGAGGACATGATTTCATTTCACCAGATGCGAAGAGACTGCCGGA
>CAZHET010000726.1:1505-2806 GCA_964531585.1 uncultured Planctomycetaceae bacterium
CAAAGACGTCAGATCGGCTTCATCGGCTGGCCGCGGCGAAAGTTTCGTCACGCGATGCTGCGGCAGAGTGCCGGCGACGAGTGCCGGAATGTCGTTCTCCGTGTAACCCACGTCGCTCAAGCCGTTGGGCATCTGCATCAGCTTCATAAAGTGAATAACGCGGTCGGCGAGTATCGCGCCGGCATCGTCAGGCGAAGCGCCACGAACGTCTGCACCCAGCGCTTCCGCCGCCTGCAGATGACGTTCGGGGCAGGCCGGCGAGGTGAATCTCACGACCGCCGGAGTATTCAGGATCACCGACATGCCGTGCGGGATCAGCGGATGGTCGCAGTCGAAACCGGCGGGCCGAAACGTCTTCACCATCCCGGCGACGGGATACGACATGCCGTGTGGAAGATGGACTCCCGCGTTGCCGAAGCCGATTCCGGCGATCGCAGCAGCCATCAGCATATTTCCCCGAGCTTGCTCGTCGGTCGAGTCGGCAAAGGCTCGCGGCAGGAATTCGGCCATCAGCCTCAGGGCGTGCAGCGACCACAGGTCACTGATCGGGTTGGACCCCTGATACGCCGGGCGATGCAGCGGACCGGCTGGCTTCGGGCGCTTGTCAAACGGCAAAGCGGTGAAAGACTCCAGGGCGTGACTCAGCACATCCAGTCCGCTCGACGCGGCGACCGCCGGCGGCAGCGTCTTTGTGTTGTCCGAATCAATGATCCCCAGCGTCGGCTTCAGATAACGATGAGCAATTCCGGTCTTCGCCTTTCGCTCCACGTAGTCGAAGATGGCGACTCCGGTTGTCTCGCTGCCCGTCCCTGCGGTGGTGGGAACGGCGATCAACGACTTCAGCGGTCCCGGTACCGGCTGACCCTCACCGATCGGAGCATTCACGTAGCGCAGGAATTCGGCCGGCCAGGTGGAATACAGATTCGCCGCCTTGGCGGTGTCGATTGTGCTGCCGCCGCCAACGGCTACAAACGCATCGAAGTTTCCGTCCGCGGCAACTGCTGCCGCGTGCTGAAAACTGGCGTCCGTTGGTTCCACGGAGATCTCGTCGAAGACCACGAAATCCTGCCGCTCCTGCTTCAGCGAGGCGATTACCACGTCGGCAACGCCAGCGGAGCGAAGGTTCGGATCAATCAGCACCATCGTCCGCTTCGCCGACATGTCGCGCAGATCCATGCCGATCTCCGCCGTGCATCCGGCTCCAAAGCGGATGTTCGACGCGGCCATCTGAAAGACGTTGTCTTGCTGCATCGTGCAGTACCTCGTTTGATTCGGTCGTGCCACTGTAATGTTTCCGGCCC
>CAZHET010000727.1:0-2803 GCA_964531585.1 uncultured Planctomycetaceae bacterium
CAATGTTCTCCGAAATAAAGCGGACAGAACCGTCACCCATCAGAACCTGCACGCCGCCGGTATGAAAACTGCTGAGCTGGTTGAAGTTGCCACCGAAGCCCCACGCCGTCGGGAAAGCTCCGTTGTCAATCCACCAGAAGTTGTACTCCTCGCCGCCGGTGACTTCGACGAATGCGATCGTGTTCGAAGTCCCGTCGAGGATGTCACGGAACCGGCTGTTTGTGCCGCTGCCGAAGATGCCCTTGCGCCTTGAGAACCCGTTGTCCAGATGGCCTCCGATCGGTCCGCCCATCGGCAGGTAATTTGTTGTTTCCAGTTCACGGACATTGCCGAACCAGAATTGTGTTCCCCACGTCCCGCTGCTGCCGGACGCACAGCCTCCGCCATTACCGTCGGCGTCGGTGCACCAGGCATGAAGCCCCGGAAGCTGGCCGCTTCCCGCAGTCCCCGGATCAGACGGGCACAGGTACATCGGCAGTTTGATTTGAGCCGTTTCCCAGTCGGTGAGATCCCACCAGTTCACGCGGCGATTTTGAGGATCAGGAGACGGCAGGTCCGCGGGAAGGGGCAGCAAATCGTAGCCCTTCCAGGCCTCCAGCCGGTTGTAGATGTTGCTTTGTTCCATGTATGGCAGAATAAGAGCATGAGCGCTGAGCGCCGAGTTCTGCTTCGTAATCGAAAGGTCCCAGGAATCCAGCCGTGCAGGATTGGGATCCTGTTCGTACGCCACCTTGGCGGGCGGGAAATGGCCGTAGGTATCGTGGTGGTTGTGCAGGGCAAGGCCAATCTGTTTGAGATTGTTCTTGCACTGCGTGCGGCGAGCCGCTTCACGCGCCTGCTGGACGGCAGGCAACAGCAGCGCGATCAAAATTGCGATAATCGCGATTACCACCAGCAGCTCGATCAGTGTGAAACCGCCACGAGGGGCGGGGTCACGCTTCCGGGCGGAGAAAGAACTTCTGCGCATGAACGTTTTTCCTTGTTGGGAACCCAGAGGCTCGTCGCTGGAAAACCAAATGACCGAAGACCGTTACCGGACGAAATCCACACGTATTGTAGAATATGCATTCGCCGTACCGAAAGTAACTATCAGCCGACAAAATTTACACGTGACTCACAACGCACCCATGAAGCACGCCTGCCCCGGAGAGGCTAAACGGTAGGAATTCGGCACCGATGTGCGTGCCGCTCCAGGGCTGCCGCTGACCGATTCTGCAACAGCCGCGATGTTAAAAATGAGGAATTCTCTTCGCGACCCGGCCGGACTGCTGATAAACGGGGCAGAACTGCACAACGTACTGCGACCGGCGTTTCGATCGCGTCGCCTGTCGAAGCGGGGGCATTTGCAGGATGCGCCGAATTTGCGAAGGCGATGCCGAATACCACGAAGACACTTGCCCCGGGCGGTGTTCAATTGTGGCGAGGTGTTCAGTTGTTGCTCTGCTCGTGAGTTGCTTCGCTGCAGTCCGCAAGTATGGCCGCAAGTATGGCCGCAGACCGAGCGGCGAACGGATGGCTACGGAAGGACACGGAAGGACACGGAAGGACACGTCGCCTCGACCACATTCAGTTGCGTTTGCCGGCGACTCACAGCCCGCGGTCGCTATGCCGGATCACTACTTCCTTCAACCGCATGGCGCAGTGCCGCCGGACTGGCGTTCCAGGCCGCTTCGTACGTGCCGTGAAGTGGTACCTTCACGTGCAGACGACTGGACAGAAACAGTGGCATGTCGATCAGCGGATCGCCGACGGCCAGAGGTTCCAGATACGCCGTTCGTTCCCAGTCTGTCTTATACGACGCCAGCATCCGCGACTTGCCGACGGGGAAAAGAAATTCCCTCTCGTCGTACTCATCCCAGATGCACTTGTGGATTCCCAGCGGGTCGTACTTCATTGGCGGGAACAGATCGACGATCAGGACATGCACGCCGGCTTCCAGAAACTCCACGGTCTTCCTGACAAACTCAGTCAATGCAGATCGACGGTCCTTATTCCCCGGTGACACGATCTCGATGATCGCAACGATGTCCCCGAGCTGGTGATGAATCACGATGCGGTTTGCCTTCCTGGCGTAGTCTGTACTGTCGGTGTGAACGATGAGGCTGGCCGTGGGGACTGTGGCCGTCGCAGCACCTCCGGCGTCGACGGGTTCCGGATTCCGATTGTCGCGTGATGCGATAGCCAGCACGTCCGGTTCCAGCGGAACGGATCTCTGTTCGACGAGTGCAAACGTATCTGCTGGCAGCAGTCCCCGATTCAGACTGCGGGCAATTTCGATCGACCAGTCCTGGTGAAAGTGATGAAACAGGCCGGCAGGCACTTTGGTCCAGTCATGCAGTGGCATCAGCAAACGTACCTCCTCAGCAATTCGGCCCGCCCGCGGCGTCTGCCGACGACGACGCCAGCGGTCTCGCCAGCGGCGGCAGCGCTTCTTCCAGCACGCCCCTCACGCGAGGAATCAGGATCAGACATTCGATGATCATCCATGCCTGCAGGCCGAGCGTCACCAGGCCGAAGCTCACCAGCAGCCAGTTCTTCGATTCCAGCCAGCCGCCCTGGTGAAAAATCTGCCAGCTGAGCGCGATCGCCGGCACGATCGTCATCATCGCCGCGGGAATGACAGCGAACTTCACGCTGCGTCCTCGCCGAATGAGATAGAAGATGATGACCATGAACGCCAGGCCCGCCAGCAGTTGGTTCGTGGCTCCGAACAGCGGCCACAGGATCAGGCCGCCCTTACCGTATTCACCGCCCGCGTTGGGGATCATTGCCACCAGTGTCCCCAGACACACGGCGAGCAGGG
>CAZHET010000728.1:0-2797 GCA_964531585.1 uncultured Planctomycetaceae bacterium
GCCACGACTGGCCCAACTTCCCGAATCTCGGCCTGTTTCGAGTCCTGTATTCCGGTCGTCAGCCGGGTATAGAGAACCCGCCCGGACCTCTGCTGACGGCCGTCCGCAAGGCCACCACAGAACCGGACGAGGACGGGGTCGTCGCACTGGGAACCATGGCCCGCGTCATCGAGACCTACTTCGAAGATTCGAAGTCCACGATCGTTGACACCGTGATTCCCGAAGACCTGACCAGTCTGGCGCTGGCGCGCCTGGTCGCGGGGCAGTCGTCCGGACGCTGACCAAAAGCAGCGTTCGGTCGCCGTCAGGTTACCTGTCTTTCCGAATCTGCGGCACCGTCAAAGTTTGCTGCAGACCCGCAGGCCGAACAATCGCGACATCGCGGCCTGGAAACCGCGGGCGAGGCAGATTCCACAACACTGCGTGTCACAGTGGACACCCGTGACGTCCGATTGAAGGAAACGGGCGTAGTGGTTTCATTCCGCGCGCTGTTTTGGCTGGGCACGAGCCTTGAGTCGATGCGTAAATTCGTATGACACGGCCGGCTTCAAACTGACAGCGCCACTCGCAGGGAAGGCGGGACAATATGATCCGGTTCAAGTTTACGGCTGGGCTCGGCGGGCGCTGGACCGGCTTTGTTCTGGCGGCAGCGGCCAGTATTTCCATAGGCAGCTCCGCCTTCGCAGAATCGGACTGGGTGGGCGGCAATGCAGGCTACGGTGCTGGCTGTACGTCCGGCTACGGCTGCACAGATGGTAGCTGCACCGAATATGGCCAGCCGGGCCAGCCTGATTCGATCTACCAGCCGTCGCCGAATCCTATTCAGG
This sequence comes from uncultured Planctomycetaceae bacterium, assembly GCA_964531585.1. Lineage (GTDB taxonomy): Bacteria > Planctomycetota > Planctomycetia > Planctomycetales > Planctomycetaceae > JAWKUA01. Next base: position 828 of record CAZHET010000728.1, read on the forward strand.
ATTCTCCGGCGATGTCGCAGGCACCTTCGCCGAACCCGAACATCTTCTCGGGCGGTATCGAAGGCACACTGCCGCCGCAAAGCCAGGCACCGTCCAGCATTTTCTCGGGCGGACTGGAAGGCACGCTGACGGCTCAAAGCCACGCTCCCGGCTACATCGACAACGCGATTCCGGCAAGTCAGTTCCGTCTGAGGTTCGACGCCGGCTTTAACAACGTGACTCCCGACCGAGCCGAATTCTTCTACGCTCAGTGCGGTTGTGCCGGTGGCCCTGGTCCTGGCAGTCCGAATGCAGGGACCATCAACGGCAGCGTCGACTACCAGGACGTGCGAGCCTACATCGAAGTCGCAACCGGAACACGTGGGTCAATTTTCGGTGAAATTCCGGTGCGGTTCATTCAGGGCGTCGGCCCGCTGGACAACCGTGGCAACGGCACCGGCGATTCCGGTGGTCTGGGTGACATCGATCTGGGGTTCAAGTACGCCCTGTCGACCGACCCGAGCAACTTCCTGACGTTCCAGTTGCGAGCCTACCTGCCAACCGGCGACGCGGACCGCGGTCTGGGAACTCAGAACGTGAACATTGAACCCGGTCTGTTATGGCAGAGCCGGCTGAGCAATCGGGTCACCGTGTTCGGCGAAGTTCGCGACTGGATTCCGATTCAGGGCAGCAAGTTCCAGGGCCAGAACTTTGCCGGAAACGTGCTGCGTTACGGTGTGGGTGTCGGCTTTACCGCCTACGAAACCTGCAACATCAAGGTTTCGCCGATCACGGAATTCGTCGGCTGGTCCGTGCTGGACGGCCTTGTGAACAACGCGGAACTCACTGCCGGCGGGCTGGGACTTGGCAATCCTCCGGAAGACGCCAGGACCACGATCGTCAATGCAAAGATCGGTCTGCGAACTCAGTTCAAGGACGACGGCAGCATGCTGTACATCGGCTACGGCCGTGCACTGACAGGCACGCGCTGGTACGAAGACATCGTGCGAGTCGACTACACAGTCTTCTTCTGATCGACCGCGTGGCAATTCCGCTGAAAACGACAGAAGCCCGGCGTCCTGTGACGTCGGGCTTCTGTGTTTGTTGAATCGGACGAACTTCTGCGACCGGTCGTTGAAATTTCGCTTAGCAATGAGCGGAAAAAAGTGTCTGACCCCAATTGCCGGGAACCGGCCCTTCGGGTGCTTCGCACAATTGGGGTCAGACACTTATTTTCCGCACGATCCTTACTGCGTCACCAGTTCGCTTTCGGCGTTGTTCAGAATGCGCTTGACCGACATCACACTGGTCACGGTCGCGACCTGGCGGAACTGGTCACGGGTCGCGGTGGATTCCTTTTCCTCTCGCGTGACTTTCACTTCCCAGCGAACGAGACCGAACGGCACATTGTCGGCCACCCAGTAGTCGCCTTCATTCGTGGAGCGGCTGCGAGGACTTTCCATTGTCAGTGAGCCTTTGACGTGCCTTGACGGGAACGACTGGCCGGCGATCGTCTGCGGAGTCTCGGATGCCGCCACAACTTCCGTCGATTCGTAGTTCGTCAGCAGTGTCATCGTGGGATAGACGCGAATGGCACCGCTGGTGATTTCCTTGACCGGATTTTCGCCCAGCCGCTGAAACCCGCGCACAATCGGCAGCAGGTCATTGGGAATCGCGTCCGCATCCTCCGCGGCGTCGAACACTTTGCTCTCGGGCACGAGCACTTTGTAGATCGTCGCGCCGACGGGACCGGGATCGATTCCGGCGGCTCCCGCGGTTCCGGTGACGGTTTTGATTTCGATCCAGCGGCACGGCTGCACCTGGCCGTCGAATTCCGCATTCTCGCGGCCGACAGACTTAATCGAAAGTACTCGCGTGAACGTGAGCACTTCGACGCCGTCGGGAGTATTCGGCCGGACGTTTTCCTGAGTAAACGTGCCTTCATATTCGATTCCCGTGCCGTCCTGCGGCAGCGAATGGAACAGCGCCTG
>CAZHET010000729.1:0-2796 GCA_964531585.1 uncultured Planctomycetaceae bacterium
ACGATTCCCTGAGCCTCCGCTGATCCGCTGGCGTGTGTCGCAACGTCCGTCCGCACAGTCGAACGCACGTCAAACTGCAGTTTCCAGCGCTGATTGTCAGTCGTACTGGCGCACCACAGATCCAGCGTACCGATCTCAGTCAGCCGTGCATTCACGCGCACGGGAACGGTCTCACTGGCCGCTGTGAAAGCGGTGTCCCGTGCCGTACTCCTGTCACGAATGACCGTGCGAATTGCCGGCAACGCGGTCAGTTGTTCGGGGTCCGCATCAACCGTCGCCCCGATGGGATCCGTCAGCCGCGTGCCGGAATAGTACACGGGAAATTCCACAGGCGATCCTGTCGACAGCCGGAATGACTGCGGCGGTGGTTCCAGGTCAGTCCCCGGTTCCGTGCCGGCGGGAATCAGACACACCGCGGTAGCACCGTGATCCGATTCGGCTCCGATGTAATACGTTCGTGGCAGCCCCGCGGAAATGCGGGTGCCCACACCGCGAGACGCCATTCCGAAGCACGCGGCTCCGAGAGCCACGGCCAGGTCAAGCCGCTGACAGTCCAGCACCTGCAGCTTCCAGCCATCGTCAGAATTTGCAAACCACGCCTCGACGCACTGCGTCAGTTGGTTCTGGAGCAGCTTTGATTCGAACAGCCCGCCGTTGAACAGCACGATGTCCGGCCGAGCGGGGTGAGCGTCGTCGTTCAGCATCGTGTTGTCGGCGGCCAGTTCGGAATGCGTTCGCAGAAACGCCGCCAGATATCTGGTGATGGCGGAATCCGGTGCATACGGAAGGCCGAACTCACGGAATCCGCTTTGCACCTGCCGCGGTGAATCGCTGAAGTCGGTCCTCGGCAGAAATCCCTCCACCAGCAAGGCAGCAACTTCCTTATGAGTCACCTCTGCCTGAATCCCGCCTCCGATCAGCTTCGATCCTGTGCCCGGCAGGCTGACGGTGTATGTTTCCGGAGCACGCTCGGACAGGAGCGTTTCCTTGACCTGACGAGCCAGCCGGACCAGCACGCTGTACTGCCGCGGTGTCAGTTGTTTGATGCCGGTCTCGCGAAACCGATTTTCAATAAAGTGTGCCAGCGCCAGGTCAAGATTGTCGCCGCCGAGAATCAGGTGTTCTCCCACGGCCACCCGATGAAACGCCACCTTGCCGGCCGAATCGCTCTTCACCCGAATCAGCGTGAAGTCCGATGTGCCGCCGCCGACGTCGCAGACCAGGATCTTCTGGCCCGGCGTGACGCGATCTTCCCAGTCGCCCCGATGTCGGTCGATCCAGGCATAGAACGCGGCCTGTGGTTCTTCGATCAGCAACACGCGAGGCAACCCGGCCATCTGAGCCGCCTGGATCGTCAGGTTACGCGCGACTTCATCAAACGACGCCGGAATCGTCAGCACCACGGTCTGTTCGGCGAGTGCATGTGACGGAAACTGTTCATCCCAGCAGGCGCGAATGTGGCGCAGGTAGCGGCTGCTGGCTTCAACAGGAGACAGGCGGTCAACATCGTCCGCTCCCTGCCACGGAAGAATCGCGGATGTGCGGTCGACTCCCGGATGACAAAGCCACGACTTCGCCGACGCGATCAGGCGTCCGGGAACATGCACGCCATGATCCCGCGCGAATACTCCAACGAAATGCTGCGCCGCGCCAGACTGCCACGGGAGTCTCACGGCGTCAACAGGGAACTCACCTGTCGCTGGCTGATAGTGAAACGAAGGCAGCGTCTCGCGCGGTTCCACCTGACCTGGTGCGATCAGTTGAAGAATCGACAATGTTGCGACGTGCCAGGGTTCCTGATGCGTATCGACGTAGCACGCGGCAGAATTCGTCGTGCCCAGGTCGATGCCCACGACGAACCGCGGCTCCGAAGTTTCGTTGCTTTTCGTCACCATATTGTGATCTCAAACGGCCACATGTCGTGCTGCCGGACAGCAACAGCCGGATTGTCTGGCATGGCCGTTGATGTCATTCCTGCCCGCGAAGACTGCTCAGGTTACCGGACCGCAACCAGCTCCTGAGTCCGGCAGGCGATTTGCTGACGATCATACGGCCGCAGTTTAACGCTGCGGGGCAGGGAGTTTAGCTGGACAGCGCCAGGTTCCGTGAGCGGCACGGCGCTAGCCGCCGGTATTTCCCAGCGTTTTTCAATGCAGACACCGGCGGCTAGCGCCGAGCCGCTCACTTCGACAAAATCCTGCGGATTATCGGTCAATGCATCCAACATGGCGCTGTCCAGTTAGGCGACGTGTCGCGGTTCGCAACCAGTCTCCAGGGCGAGCGGACCGGAGAGAAAGGCCGTCCCCCGGCGTCCGAAAATAAATATCGCTGGCTCGGCAAGTCTGCTCCGAGCGGTTCGATGACGAATTTATGCAGGAGGCCACTTTGTGAAAACTGCAATGAGATCCGCCATAATGACGACCACTTTTCTGACCACATCCCCGCGGCGGCGGATCAGACGGGATGCCGCCTGGAGCCGTAAGTGCAGGCAGGAAATGATGGGCGACCGCGACTTGCAATCTGCAAACCCCGCTTCCGACAAAGCCGGATCAGCGGAAACTCCGGCATCCTCGGCCGAGGAACTGCGCCAGCGTCATCTGGATCGCATCCGCAGCAAAGTCGCTCAGGGTGCTTACTTCACGCGCGAACACGCCGAACGAGCGGCAGCCGAAATCCAGGATCGCGGCGATCTCACGTAATCTCCCGCCGCATGTGAGTTCTTCCGTGGTGCTCCGTACGACGGCCTTCCAGGGCCGTCGTCGGGACTGCATCGACGGCCCTGGAAGGCCATCGTAC
>CAZHET010000730.1:0-2754 GCA_964531585.1 uncultured Planctomycetaceae bacterium
AAATCGGCAATCGGCTTCATGTCCACCACTCCGGCGTTGACACCCTTGATGACGAATGCAGGCAACAACTGCAGCGGCCGTTGCGGCGAGCACTCGAATCCAGTGATGCAGAACTGGCAGCATTGGCGCTGTCGCTGTTGTCGCGTTTGGGTGCGTCGGAATACCACAAATATTTTGTGAAGCTGACAAAGCATCCGGCTGCAGTGGTTCGCGCTGCGGCGATTGAAGCTCTGGACGGCGTCGACGGCAAGCAGGCCGTGCGTTTCATCAACGCGGCGATGACCGATTCGTCCGCCGAAGTTCGTGCCGCTGCGGCCCGCGGCCTGAAACGACTTCAGAGTCCGCGCAGCATGAAGCTGCTCAGCCAGGCGCTGCACGATTCGGAGATTGCCGTCCGCCGGGCAGCCGCCAGAACGCTTAGCGAGATCGGTGGCGAAGAAGCGACCAACGCGCTGGCGAGTGCCATCAAGGTTGAAACCGATGGTGAAGCCACGCTGTCGATGCTCGAGGGACTCAGCAAAGTCGCCTCGGAAGAAGCGTTTGCGGCGCTGGTCAGGCTGCTGGATTCGGAACGGGCTGATGTGCGGCACGGCGCGATCGCGGCGCTGCGGCGGCTGAAGAATGCCAGAGCGGCCCCGCATCTGCTGCGCCTTGTCAACAGCGACACACCGGAAACCCGGCGACTGGCCATTGAGGCACTGGGGCGCCTTGGCGTGGGAAAGGTCGCGCCGCGACTGCGCGACCGCCTGAAGAAGGATTCGCACGAGGAAGTCCGGGCCGCTGCAGCAAGGGCGCTTGGTGACCTGAAGGACACGGAGAGTGTCATGCAGTTGGAAGAATCGCTGCATGATGAACGCGGCGTGCGCTGCCAGGCCGTCATCGCGCTGGGACAGATTGGAAAGCGAACATCCGCCCCGGCGCTGCTGGTGATGCTCAAGGATGTCGCCCCGGAAGTTCGCTACCACGCCTGCAACGCCGTGGCTCTGATCGGCGAGATCAGCAATCCGGAACCGCTCAAAGCCCTGCTCGATGACAACGACGCGATGGTTCGTCGCGGGGCGGAGGCGGCGCTGAATAAACTTGGCGTGAAAATCTCCGGACAGAACTGGTTCCGGCCGCTGAAACGAGCAGTCGGCAAGGCAGCCAGCGCCGTGCTGCCGGACTTTGCAGCCGGCGGCGTACCGCTGGCCGGCATCGGGATCGTCGCGGCGGCGATGCTGGTGATCAGCGGGCTGGGTTATGGCATCTATGCAGGACTGGACAGCCTGGGAATCGGTGGCGGAAGTCGGTACTCCGGGCCGATTTCCTATGTCATTTCAGCCACGGTCAGTGCGGACGGTTCGCACGTGGCTGTTCTGCGTAATCGCGGCGCGGTCGAGGCGTGGAAGACCGACGACGGAACCATGCTGAACCGTTTCGGGACACCCGCACGAACCAACAGCCTGCTGTTTGGTGGTGACAACAAAGTGCTGATGTTCAGTACAGACGGGTTGCTGGAATGGGATCCGCTGACGGATCCTCACGGGACATCACTGGGCAATGTCCCCGGAGACGATGTGAAGACCGTGCAGCGCATCATCCGATTGCCGGACGGAAAGACGGCCTATCTGTGTAACGGCAAAAGGGTCGCCGTGTTAGACCTGCAGACGCGGCAGGTCCAGCGAAAATTTGAGCTGCCGGTCGCCGCACCCGGTTCAATCGCAGTAAGCCCCGATCAGGAACTCATGATGTATGGTGACCGCAAAGGAGTGCTGCACATCCTGTCTGCAAAAGATGGTAAGGAACAGGCGAAACTGGATGCGACGCGGGCACTTCAACTGCCGCCAACTGCCTCTGCTCAGATCAACGATGTCGGCTTCAGCCACGACGGGCAGTACATGGCCATCGCATTCAGCACAGGCCATGTGCAGGTCTGGAATGTGAAAGAGAAGACCCAGAACCCGCTGGTGAAAACGCTGCAGGAAAGTCCGCCGGTCGCCAGTCTGGCGTTTCACCCTTCGGACCTGAAGCTGGTACTGGTGAACCAGAAGGGCGTGCATGTCTTGTCAGACCAGTTTGAGCAACGACACTCGATCCCTGCCGAGGACGTGGGTTCCCCGGCCAGAATCCAGTTATCGGCGGACGGTCAGACTCTCGTCGTCTTTGTTCACGAAGTCAAAGACGTCTGGGTATTCGACCTGGCCGGGATGAAGCTGAAGCGTCAGTTGAAGCCCGACGCGAGATAGCGTCCTCCCTGGATCAGGGACCCGGCCTCCGGTTGATTCTGCGGCCCGCCGCGGCGATGCTGCGTGCAGCGCGACACGCAACTCAACAGGGGAGGCCGTAGCATGGCGAAGACGTACCGAGTCGGCATCATTGGCAGTACCGGACGCGGTGATTACGGGCACGGCGTCGATACTTCATTCACGAAGATCGACGGCGTGGAGATCGTGGCGGTCGCGGATCCCGATGAACAAGGCCGCACAGAGGCTCAGCGGCGAACCGGCGCGCCGCAGGCGTATGCGGACTTCCGCCGGATGCTCGCCGAAGAAACACCGCACATCGTGGCCATCTGCCCGCGCTGGATCGACGCGCATCATGACATGCTGATGGCTGCCGCCGAACACGGCTGTCATGTCTATATGGAGAAGCCGTTCTGTCGCACTCTCGCGGAATGCGATGATGTCGTGCGAGCGATGGAGATGCGTCATCTGAGTCTCGGGATTGCTCACGTCAGCCAGTATTCACCGGTGCTGGATACGGTGCGGGCTTTGA
>CAZHET010000731.1:0-2749 GCA_964531585.1 uncultured Planctomycetaceae bacterium
TCGCACTGTCACCACCACCAACGACAACCAGCGGTTTGCCTCGAAAACGCGGCATGGCACCATCGCAGACCGCACACGCGGACACGCCCATATTCTTGAAGCGCTCTTCGCTTTCCAGACCCAGATAGTTCGCTCGAGCGCCCGTCGCCACGATGATGGCGTGCGATTCGAATTCTTCGCCGGCGAGACTTTTCAGTTTGAACGGGCGTGTTGACAGGTCCACTTCGGCGATATCGTCGGTCACAATGCGCGACCCGAAGTTCGCGGCCTGTTGTCTCATCAATTCCATCAGTTCCGGCCCGGACACTCCTTCCCGGCCATGCGGTGCCATGTATTTGCGTTTCTTTTCGTCGATGGAGCTGTCCAGGTAGGCCGTCATATCGCCGGCGGGAAATCCCGGAAAGTTTTCGACTTCGGTGGTCAGTGCAAGTTGTCCGAGGGGCAGCGTGCCTTTCAGCCGGTTGTCTTCGTTGAACGCACCTTCATACACCAACGGTTCCAGGTTGGCGCGTCCTGCATAGATGGCAGCGGTCCAGCCGGCCGGGCCGGATCCGATGATCGTCAGTCGTTCAGTCATGCTCTTTTCCGATGATTTACGTGGGTGAGTTTGCCGGTTGCGATAAGACCTCGCGGCACGGCGCTGGACGCATCAGGAGCGGCGAACCTTACCGAAGTCGCATCGGCCGAACAATGTCGCGCAGCCCGCAGTTCCCTGACGAACAACGCCGCGACGTCCGTCCGCCATCCCGTGCAAAATCTCAAAGGCCCGCGCGAAGGCGGTTGATGCTGTGCTGCTCGCCGTTGTCGCTCCGGGGCAGTTCGCGGCGGCGCGTGAGGCACGGCGCGGGTCACCGGCCAACGGGCACCTTCATGAAGCACAGGCGCTGGCGGTCGCCGGTGGAGCGGTATTCGTCCAGCAGGTCTCGCAGCGACGGCCTGAAGTCGATTCGCTGTCGGCGGCCGCCGCTGACCACTGTAATGCTCTGGCTGACATCGATGCCCGGCAGATCAGCCGACAGCTTGACGCTTCCCGTTCCGGGCAATGTCCTGATCTGGATGCCGTTGTTGTTTGTCAGCCATGCATTGATGTCCGCGGTTGCTTCCGGCTTGTCGTCGGCGGTGTGGGGATCATCCAGCGAAACCAGCTCGTCAGCAATCTGGTCGACTTCGAGCCAGTACCAGCTTCGATCGGTGGTTCGCAGCAGCGAGACGCCTTTCAGCTCCTGCGGATACAGTACGCGCCGGTGAACCTGCATCCATTCGAAAATCCGCGGGGATTCTTCGTAGAACGATTCGAATCCGCGGCCGGGGTATCTGACGAGCAGAGCATCGACAATCTGACGGCCGGATGTCGATCGCAGAAAGAGCTTTCTGAGCAGTGGTCCCATGCGGTCGAACCAGAACTGCTGGCTGTCGCCAATGACGACATACCATGCCAGGTCCGTGGAATTGTGAACCGCCCACGGCAGATGTCGGCGGCCAAGTCCCGCGATGGAAATCACTCCGGCAAACTGATCGGGATGAGCGGTTGCGATGTCAGCGGCCGCTTCAGCACCGATGCCGTGTCCGGCGATAAACACTCGTTCGTCGTCGATGCGTACGGCGTGTTTGATTCGTCGGATCAGTCCCAGCATCCGGCGATGCGATTCCGCCGAACCGTCGTATGTCGGCGTGGTTGGCGGATACAGTTCCGGCACGACGACAACGAAGCCGTTGCGTTCGGCCTGCGCTTTCCACCAGGTAAGCGTATCGGCAGATGTCAGCCCTTCGCGGGGCAGGGAGATGACAAGCGGGTAACCGCGGTTCTGCGAGTACTCCGGCGGCACCATTCCCAGGCAGCCTGCGACATCCGGCGATTCAGAAAAAGCAAACACACCCGGCGAGAATTCGCCGGTGAAATCCGGCTGAATCGACTCCAGCGGAGGCATCTGACGAATCAGATGGGCCACGCGTTCGACGCTGAACCCTTCCAGACTGCGCATCCGGCCGATCAGTTCGTTGCGGCGGTCCTGTTCGTCATCGGCTGTTCGGCAGTAGTCCTGCATCAGCGCGCGGATCTGGAACAGACCATACGCTTCCGGAAAACTCTGCAGAGCATTGTCCGGCCCCAGCAGCCAGCCGGACATTGCCAGAGCGACCTGTGATTCCGCCGTCACACCTTCTGCTCCGGCCAGCAGCTCGAATGGTGAGAAACGCGGCAGCACATTGAGGTCCGTTTCGCGATCCGCGGCAGTCAGCATCTCGCGAGCCTGCGCGCGCAGCATGTCGTCCGGCAAAGCGGCCACCGCGTCGCTCAGCGCTGTCTGCACCGCCATCAGCCGTCCGAGCTGGTGCTCGTTCTCTTCGATCAGTTGCCGGACGGCGACGCGAGCTTCCGGGATCAGCTGCTGCTCGTCATACAGCCGCGCAGAACGAGCCGACAGCTTCGGCTGGCCAACATCACGTCGAAGCTTCAGTTCCTGCAGAATTCGATCCGACCCGTGTTCGGTGATTCGCTGCGTCAGGTCGGCAACCTGTTTCCGCAGGTCGGGGAAGTCGGCCTTCACATTATCCAGCAGCCTTTGAGCCGCGTAGAATTTGCCGGCTTCGACCAGCGCCTGCACCATATTCAGCCGCGTGCCGCCGTCCTCGAACCCCTTCGCGTTCGAAAGAATTCCGGGATACAGCATGTCCTCCGGAATCGACGACGTGGCGATGGCGAAGGTCCAGTCGTGAGTCAGTCCGATCACCGTCGCGTACTGAGCATTGA
>CAZHET010000732.1:0-2748 GCA_964531585.1 uncultured Planctomycetaceae bacterium
AGATACAAATGGAACGGCCAGCCCGTTGTAGGGTCGCCGCTGCGCCCCGCGCGGCTGCCGCAGCCGCTCAAACCACCGTTCCGGCGTCACTTGTTTAAGGTCTAGTACTCGCAGCGTGCCGGTGAACAGGTCCGGCGACAGGGTGTTCAGGTTGTCGCGTTCCAACTGGTCCAGCCGAAGCTGCAGCGTCTTGAGGCAGACGCGCAGAGTGGCGTCGGCGGCGATTCGGAGTTTGTCCCGCGATCCCACGACGTTCCAGCCGGGGCGTTGCCTGTCGAATCGCGCAACCAGTGCGGCATGTTCGTGACTCAAATTCGTCAGCAAAGACTTCAGATGTGCCCGGTCATCTGATCTGCTGCGCAGCGCGCGCCGGCAGTCGTCAATGAGTTGCGGACCGCGAGATGGTGTCCGAGATTTCTTTTCGGGCGTCGGGTCGTCCACGACCGAGGGCGCTCCAAAGGTGCATCAAGTGCTGATTCCAGATGGCTCGGGTGTCCTGAGACGATCCATGCCTGCTCATGCGGTCTCACGCAGCATGCTAATCCAAACGTCATTGGATTTTGGTGTCGGGCGGGAATGTACGGCGGGGAACTGCCAATGCAGGCATCGGATGTGACTTCATTCGGGTTCACACGGCTTCAGCAAGGGCCACATTCCACCGTTACTGGAACGCCGTGGAACGACGGCAGAGATCTGGCTGGATGCGGTGAAGAAGTGCGAATGCCGTCAGCAGATCCGCAAAGTGACGCCGGCCGTGAACCACGCCATTGGCGAGCGGAGTGCCGCCTCGGCAACGCTCAAACCTGATCACCCTCCGTCCGCCGCGCTTAGCCCGTCTTTGCTCGTGAGATTGCACTTGGCAGGTCCCGGCGCTGGCTTTGCTGCTTCCGGCATTGGCCTTTGGCCTTTGGGCGTTGGCTGTCGCGTGTGGCGAAGGCGCAGGCATTCTATACTCTGCCTGTGCTTCACTATTGAAAATTCTGTGTCGTCATTCCATCGGCAGCGTTGTCCGGGGCGTGACGGTCGCGGTGTGTGCGGTGTGTGCGGTGTGTGCGGTGTGTGCGGTGTGTGCGGTGTGTGCGGTGAGGAGCCCTGACTATGTGGACAGTCGAGCTGGTTGTGATTGTCGTACTGATCGTCGTGAACGGAGTTTTCTCGGGCTATGAAATCGCCCTGGCCACGATCGAAAAGTATCGCCTACAGTCATTGTCTGCTGACGGTCGCCGGGGATCGGCGGCGGCCCTGCGGATGAAACAGAAGATGGAGTCCAGCCTGGCAGTGGTGCAACTGGGCATCACCCTGGTCGGTGCGGCGGCAGCAGCAACGGGTGGCGCAGGCGCAGAGGAATGGATTCAGCCTGCCTTGTTACGCTGGGGACTGTCCGACGGTGTTTCCCAGTTCCTTGCCATTTCCCTGGTCGTGGCTCCGCTGACGGTGATCACAATCATCTTCGGCGAACTTGTCCCCAAAGTGTTTTCCATGCAGAACCGGGAATGGGTGTGCCTGCAGATTTCGCCCTTTATGGAATCGTTCTCTTACGCGGTCTGGCCGGCAGTCTGGTTTCTGGAGGCATGTGTCACTCGGATCACGCGATGGAGTGACTGGGGAAGCCGATCGGAGGAAAACGTACCGGAGCATGACGCGGCCGCGCATGAGCTTCACCGAGCCGCTGCACTCGCACGTGCCAGTCGCGTGATTGGTCACCGCGAGCAGGGGATCATTATGAGCGCCTCTCGTCTGGCATCCACACCCGTGCGGGATATCATCCTGCCGGCAGAGTTTATCAGTCTGCTGGTTGCCGACCAGACGCCTGATGAGGCGCTGGTCACGGCACACCAGAATATGCACACGCGGTTTCCCGTCACGGAAGAATCTGGCAATCCTCAGAAAATTTCGGGCTACGTCAACTTCAAAGACATTGTCGTCTCACTTCGAATTTCGCCTCAGGAACCATCCATACGAAGTCTCATACGCCCTATACACATTTTCGGGCCTGAAACGTCCGTGGCTGACTGCCTCGAATGCCTGATGCGCGAACACAATCACATCGCTCTGGTACGCAATAACAGCGGCGACGTCATTGGCCTGATTACAATGGAGGATATTGTTGAAGAGCTGCTGGGAGAAATTCACGATGAGTTCGATCGTATGCCTGCCTATCTGACGCCTGCCGGAGAAGGCTGGATCGCCGGAGGCTTCATCACATTGAGTCGACTTCGTGACGCAGCGGGAATCAATCTGGAACCCGGAGGCGAGAAGCCGGTTCTGATGCTGAATGACTGGATCATCGAACGCCTTGGTCGGCCAGCGCGCGGTGGCGATGAGATCGATGTCGCTTCCTGGAAAATTCTCATTCGAAAAACCCGGCGTTCGCTGGTCCAGGAAGTATACCTGAGCCGGCTTGAATCAGGCCCGGTGGCCACGCCCCCGGATGAACGGTGGTCACCGAAACCCTAGCCGGACAGCGCCACGTTCGGCGTGTCGCACTCCGTAAGTCGTTTAACCGCGATGCCATCGCCGTGCGCGTCCGGTTGCAGGATTGAGCACACGTGACGCTAGCGAACTCGCGCAGCCCGTTGCGCTTACGGTCACACGATCTTATGATACGGCGCTGTCCAGTTCGCATGGCTTTTGCTGCCGATGTGTGGATCAAGTCATCGATTTCAGCCTGCGGAGTCGCTGCTGAAACGGGGCACTGTGAGTCAAACTCGTCAGTAGCGACTTCAGATGTGCCCGGTTGTCTGACCT
>CAZHET010000733.1:0-2734 GCA_964531585.1 uncultured Planctomycetaceae bacterium
CGTCGTCATTGCCACCACGCCGCGATCCCGCCCGGCGGCGTGAGAAAATCAATCCTTGAAGGCCGCTCTCAGGAAAGCGGCCGCGGTGTCTTATCAAAATTACAAAATTGCCGAAAGATGACTTTCCTCGGCAGCTTCGACCGCAGCGAGTCTCGGATTGTGGGCTACGCAGGTGCAGAACTGCATGCGTTCGGAGGGCGCATCGCCGGCCGGCAGAAGATACAATATCGCTGCACTGGGACTGCCGGAATCGCTGCACTGGGGCTGCCGGACGAATCGTGCTGCCTGCCACTGCGGAGTCTTTGCAATGACAACACAGACTGAACTTGCCCGCCGCGATTTTCTGACCAGCGCCGCCAGCGGCGCTGGTGCACTCGCACTGACCGCGATGCTGGCCTCTGATGGTGCCCTGGGCACTGAAATGCCAGCCGCGAATCCGCTGTCTCCAAAGGGAACTCACCTTGCCGCCAAAGCCCGCAGTTGCATTTTCATTTTCAACGCCGGAGCACCTTCCCAGCTTGATCTGTTTAACCATCGGCCGGAGCTGAATCGGCTGCACGGGCAGGCTCTGCCACAATCGCTGCTGGAGGGCGTGCGTTTCGCGTTCATCCAGAAAGAAACGGCGAGACTGATGGCCACGCGGCGGAGGTTCGCACAGCACGGCGATTGCGGCATGTGGTTTTCCGATCTGCTGCCAAACATCGCGACATGCGCGGACGACATCTGTTTGCTGAACAGCCTGCACACCGATCAGTTCAACCATCACCCCGGCCAGTTGCTGATGCAGTGCGGCCAGGCCCAGTTCGGCCTGCCGTCGATGGGTTCGTGGCTCAGCTACGGGCTGGGAACGGAGAATCACAACCTGCCCGGTTACGTGGTGCTGACATCCGGACGCGGTTCCAGCGGTGGAGCGACGTTATGGAGCAGCGGCTACCTGCCGTCGCTTCACGCAGGAGTCCTCTTGCGAAGTCAGGGACCTCCGATCCTGAATCTGGAACTGCCGCCGGGGCTGTCGGATGGTCTGGAACGTCGCGGCCTGGATGCCGTGCGAACTTTGAACCAGCAGAACTTTGCGGTGACGCGTGATCCGGAGATTCAAAGCCGCATCGCGAACTATGAACTGGCGTACCGGATGCAGTCGGCCGCTCCCGAGCTGACGGATCTGTCGGGTGAAACCGCCTCGACGCTGGAGTCGTACGGCATCAATCGCGCCGAGCCGCCGAAGCGTTCGACGCGGGTCGGGACCGGAGATCACTTTTCGGGATTTGCTCGCAACTGCCTGCTGGCACGCCGAATGGTGGAGCGCGGCGTGAGGTTCGTGAACATTATTTTCGCGTCGTGGGATCACCATTCCGCGCTGGATGCCGAACTGACTTACAACGCGGCGTGCGTCGACCAGCCGATCGCTGCTCTGATCAGGGATCTGAAGCAGCGAGGTATGCTCGACGAAACGCTGGTCGTCTGGGGAGGGGAATTCGGCCGGACGCCGCTGGGCGAAAACCGCAATAACAGCGGAGACGTGACGGGCCGCGATCATCATCCGAACGCATTCAGCATGTTCATGGCCGGAGGCGGTTCAAAAGGCGGCCATACTCACGGCGAGACGGATGAAATCGGCTGGAACCCCGTGATCGATCCGGTCCACGTGAATGACTTCCAGGCCACGCTGCTGCACCTGTTTGGCATCGACCACAAGCGCCTGACATTCCGTCATCAGGGAGCCGACAAGCGCCTGACAAACATCACCCGCGAATCCGAAGTGGTCGAAGGGCTGCTGGGGTAGCACAGGCTCGGGCTGTGAAGACTCTGGCCGGCACGGCTCGCTTCGACCAGCAGGGCTTTTCGGGCGAACTTGTGCTCTCGGCGGCAAATTGTGCTCTCAGCGGCACAATGTCGGCAAGTGCGAGCGGCAAGTGCGAAGGGACAGCCTCCGCTGCGAGCCAGGTGCGACAGTGGATTCCTGCGTTGGCTTTGGTAGGCTGAGCGGTCGCGGGCGGGCGTGCTATTCAGATATCACTTAATTCGGGACAACGTACATGTTACGAACAGCAATCATTGTCGCGGCGGGGCTGCTGGCAATCGGCGGATCGGTTCAGGCGGAAGACAGGAAATCCGCATGGATCGAACTCTTCAACGGCGAGAACATGGACGGCTGGAAAGCCAGCGAAAACAAAGATTCGTGGAAAATCGTCGACGGCAATCTGGTCTGCAAAGGACCGCGCAGCCATCTGTTTTACGTGGGCAACGACACGCCGTTCAGAAACTTCGAATTCGAATGCGAAGTCATGACGACTCCCGGCAGCAACGCAGGAATCTACATTCACACGAAGTACCAGGAAGTCGGCTGGCCCAAAGCCGGGCACGAAGTCCAGGTCAACATTACTCACGGCGATCCGAAAAAAACCGGCAGTCTGTACGGCATCGTGAACGTGGGAGCGGACGATCTGGAAGGCGTTGTTAAGGACAACGAGTGGTACACGACTCACATCACCGTCAAAGGCAAACACGTGACGGTGAAAATCAACGACAAGACGGTGGTGGACTATACCGAGCCGGAAGATCAAAAAACCTTCTCGGCGGAATTCGATCGCACTCTGGGCGAAGGCACGTTTGCACTGCAGGCTCATGATCCGGAGAGCAAAGTGATGTTCCGCAATTTGAAGGTGCGCCGGCTGCCCTGATACAGAGTCCGGTTCCTGCGCCGTGTCGCTCAGTTCGTCATTCCCGCGCAGGC
>CAZHET010000734.1:0-2733 GCA_964531585.1 uncultured Planctomycetaceae bacterium
GTCATTCTCAATGGTCCGTGCCAGGCCAAAATCCACGATGCGTGCGGCTGAGGCAAGGTCGGCTTCCGCGCAGTCAGTTCCCTCTCCCGCCGGGGGAGCCGGTGGAGGGTGAGGGCAGTCGAACAGAATATTCGACGGCTTGAGGTCACGATGAAACACGCCTCGACTGTGAGCGTGCTCGACGGCGCGAGCCAGAGTCAGCACAAGGTTTGCGGCTGCGTTCAGGGAAAGGCCGAGGTATTGTGTGCCACTGGCTGTGCCAGTGCGCGTTGGCCTCCTGTTAGCTTCGACGCTGGCAGAGCCAGTGGCATGCGAACGGTGGAGCAATTCCGCCAGTGAACCGCCGGAACAACAGGCCGAAGCGATGTAGCAAATCGGGCCAATCTGCCCGGCTTCATACACCGCGGCGATGTTGGCGTGATTCAAACTGCCGGCCGTTCTTGCTTCGCGAAGGAAACGATTGCGAGTGTGTTCGGTGACCAGTGCTTCGATTCTCGGAACCTTCAAAGCCACGTCCCGATTGAGTTCCGGATCGTGCGCCAGAAAAACCAGTCCGAATCCTCCCTGACCGATCTTGCGACGAATCTGAAACCGCCCGATCTGAGGCGGAAACTCCGCTCCACCGTCCAGCCACAGACTTTCCGCCGGCCGTTCACCAACAAGATCCGCAACGCATGCCGGGGTGTGCCGGCGAACTCGTTCGATCAATTCCAGACAGTCGGAGATGTGTCCAACGTCTTCGTCTCTGACGGAACTTCCGGCGGCGATGGAATGATCCAGCTCTGTCAACCGGTCAACGAACTCGTCGTCGAGCGGAATGTCTGAGGATGGATCGGAAGAGGTCATCGATGAATCGTTTCACCCGCACTACTTCAATTCGTTCTGCAACTGCACGATCGCTCGCGCCCAAAGCTTTTTGACCGCATCGGTGCTGCGTTCCATCCGTTGCCCGATCTCCTCAAACGACAATCGCTCCCAGTTCCGGAATACAACCACCGTACGATAGTCCGGTGGAAGGCGCCCCAGAGCTGCTCGCAGTGCGGCCGCTTCTTCATGCATGACAGCTTCCGTGCCAGGCGTCGGTGCGTCATCGATCAGAGGCAACACCGTGTGGCTGTCGGGCGTCGTCGTGACTTCGCGTCGAACATCGCGTTTTGCCGCCTGAATAAACGTCCGATGCGCTGTTGCCATTTCATTCCGCAGAATCTGACGCAGCCACGCCAGCAATTGCTCCCGCGTGTCACCTCGAAAATCTTTCAGATTCTGTTCGGCCAAAATCAGAGCACTTTGCACAAGGTCCGATGGCCCCATCTTGGCCTGCAGATCCATCTCCAGATCCTGATTGGCAATCATCAATAGATAACTCTGAACCGATCTCATCAGTTCATTGCGAGCCTCCGCAGAACCATCGCGTGCCTGCTGAATCAGATCACGCAGCTCAGGCCAGTCCTGAGACAGGTCCGCAGACTCGGATGGCGGAGTTGATGTTGCCTCGGAAGGTGTGTCTTCGTTGTTCATAACGCGAGACGCATTCGGCGACGGAAAGGGACACGAAATCCGGAGAAAACTCCTCCGATCGCGTCGCGACATTCTAAAGGCATTCTGGAAAACTTTTCTCGAATCGGCGTCCCGATCTGAAATAAATCGCGTCTGGGGGCGGCACGGCGTCTTTGACGCTGACGTTCATTGTCCCTGACCTGGAGTCCCCTCATGTCGCCAATCGAATGGACCAAACAGCTTCTGCAGTCAGGGACTCGTAGGACGCGCCGTGCCCAAAAACGCCATCGCATGAGCCCCAGTTCGGCCGAGTTGCTGGAAAACCGAGTGTTGCTGGCGGCAATCATCTGGGACGGAGAAGCGGGAAACGGCAACTGGGCGACCGCAGCCAACTGGTTCGATCAGACGAACGGCGTCAACAACGTGCTTCCGGGTGTCAACGACGACGTTTCGATCATTGGCTTCACCGGCACCATCACGTCGTCGGCAAATCAGACCATCAACTCGCTCACGACGGACGCCAATGTCAATATCCTCATCAGCGCGGGCACGTTTGCGATCGGTGACGAAGCAGCGGACGTGTCTCAGATTGACGGTTCGCTCACGCTGAACGGTTCGCTGGCCGGAGCCGGAGAACTCAACGTCCGGAATCTCACTCTGGACGGTGTGATGTCCGGAACCGGAATCACCAACATTCCGGCGGATGGCACGCTGTTGATTCCGGGTAGTGGGGCACTCCAGCGGACATTGAATCTGGCAGGAATGGGAACGTGGACGGCAGGCGGCGTGCAAAGCAATACCGCAGCCGCAGGGATTTTCAACATTCTTGCAGGAAGTGTGTTTGACGTTCGAGGGAACAACACGTTCGACGCGACTGTTAACAATTCGGGAACGATCGTGAAGTCGCAGGGAACCGGGACGACGTCATTCCGCGGCTCGTTCAACAACTTCAGCCTGGTCGATGTGCAGACCGGCACAATGCGTTTGTCTGGTAACGGAACCAGCAACGGTGACTGGCATGTCGGACCGAACACGGTGCTGGAACTTGACGGTGCCGGCCGAACCCGAAACACGACGCTGGCGAACGGAAGGACGATCAGCGGCGAGGGAACCTTGCGGTTCACAGGTGGAACGGACAACCTGGCAGGCGACAGTCTGATTGATGTCGAAACTCTTGAGGTTGCGGGAGGAAGCTCGACGACTGTGAATCTGGGCGTTGACGTCGATGCTGTCCAC
>CAZHET010000735.1:0-2731 GCA_964531585.1 uncultured Planctomycetaceae bacterium
CGACCGAGTCCTGCTGACCGACTTTGGACTCGCGCGGGCCGCCGATGATGCCAGTCTGACTCACAGCGGAGTCATCGCGGGAACGCCGTATTTCATGTCTCCCGAACAGGCGGAAGGCGCGGCCATCGATCATCGCAGCGACCTGTTCAGTCTCGGCAGCGTGCTGTATTCCATGTGTACCGGCCGACCGCCGTTTCGCGCCGACACGAGCTGGGGCATTCTGCGAAAAGTCACCGATTCAGAACCACACCCCGTGCGCGATCTGAATGCGGAGATTCCCGACTGGCTGTGCGAAATCATTCGACGTCTGCATCACAAGAACGCGGACGACCGAATTCAGTCGGCTCACGAAGTTGCGGACCTGCTGGAACAGTGCCTGGCCCACGTTCAGCAACCCAACGATTGCCGACTGCCCGAGCAACTGGCGACCGTCGTAGTCGAAGCTCCCGCACGAAACTTTCGTT
The DNA here is from genome assembly GCA_964531585.1 of uncultured Planctomycetaceae bacterium. Lineage (GTDB taxonomy): Bacteria > Planctomycetota > Planctomycetia > Planctomycetales > Planctomycetaceae > JAWKUA01. The sequence continues at coordinate 465 of CAZHET010000735.1, forward strand.
CAACGAACATCGCGGTGGCCGTCGGCGTTTCCGTGGCAGCGGCGGCGATCTTCCTGCGTTTCGGACTGCTGCCGGAACAGTCGCGACATGCGAGCTCCGAAGTCTCGGCAGTCGCGGACTCCTCCGAGTACACGGAACCTGCCGACACGCGACCTGCCGACACGCGACCTGCCGACATGCGCCTTGCCGACACGCGACCTGCCGACATGCAGGCCGGGAGCCTGGACGCGCTCGACGAATCGCTGCTGGACTGGGACGACGGCAACGCGGATCTGGCGGTCATCCGGAATGCTGTTGAACAACTTGACGAAGAAACACTGCGAATCGTTCCCTTCCCGCCGCCCGCGCCGGCACCACCGGCCTCGCCCGCTGAGTCCGGCGTGTCGGTGACGCCGCCGATCCCATGACAAAACTGTCGCACATCCCGTAGCTCTTAATCAGGAAGAAGCCATGCTGACCAGAACCCTGCTGACGACCGCAAGCTGTCTGCTGATTCTGTTACCGCAGGACGGTTCGCCCGACACGGCGGAAACAACGTCGGCAGACGACATCGCAATCTTCGTTGAGGACACGCTCCCTTCTGCGGACGACGATCCGGATGACGCGAAAGACGGCGATCTGTCCGACGCGCAGGTTGCGGAAGAAACTTCGTCGGACACACCGCGCGTCGACGAACAGGCCATCAATCTCAAGGTCTTTAGTCTTCGGCACTCAGAGGCGGGCACAGCGTCGGAACTGGTCAGGCAGCTGCTGGAGAACCAGCGCGGGGTGAGGATCGTTCCTGACGTCCGCACGAATTCGATCTGGGCGACCGGGGATGAAGGCAGTTTGTTGAAGATCGAGACGATTCTGATGCGCATCGATGTCGAGGATCCGGAGGAATCGGCACCGCAGACGGAACCGAACGAACGTCCCGGTCACGAACTTCACGATAAGGCCTCGGCGCGGATTCAGGCGCTTATCGACGAAGACATTTTGGTTCTCTCGGGCGATCAGCCTTCCGTGCGGCAGTTGCAGGAAGTGCTGAAGCAATTGTTGCAGGAACGAAGCCGTCTAAACCGAGATGTGCAACGTCGTGTCATCGAACGGGTGGACCTGATCCAACGAGTGGAAAAGGATGCTGAACCGGATGCCTCGGATGACGATCTTGAGGCGCTGCGTGACACAGTCCGGCAGGACTTTGAACATCGGCAACGGTTGCAGCTCGCGGAGATCGAATTTCTGAAGGCCAGGCTCGCCAATCTGGAACGTCGAGTGATGCAAAAGGAGAAACTCAAGGACCAGATCATCGAACGCCGGATCGAATCACTGCTGTCGCCGCCGACCGCCGACCGCGTGTCGTGGCGGGCACGCGATGTTGGCGATGTGGACATTGTTCCTGGTGCAGATGATGCGACCGCAACATTCTCCATGACATTTGAAACGAACAGTTCGACAGACGCCGCTCTCCAGTCACGGCCGTGGCAAGTCATCCCGTCGGTCATTCAGGGACACGCGAATACTCAGGATGGCATTTTCCTGATGCGGCCCGTTGAGTTTCTGGAGAAGTTCTCCCAGGTGCAGGCAGCGCTTCGACAGGCTCAATCACAGGATCCACTACCGGGTCTCTACGCGAAGGAACTGGAACGAAATCGCAGCCTGCTGAAGTCCCAGCTCGACGCGCAAATTCAGATGCTGCAGCTTGACCTGGGTTCGCACAAAGCAGCTCTCGCGGCCGCACATGAAGCACTTTCTTCGATCCGGGACCAGGTTCTCGCCGGAGTCAGGAACCCGAGTGAGTTATACGAGCGAGAAGCTGCCGCGAAGGCGGCGGAGGCGAAGCTTGGTCGGGCGAATGTTGTGCTGGGCCTATACCTGCAGATCAGGAAGCAGATCGAGGAAGGTGCCGACGCGACACAGTCCGGACCGTTGCCCGACGACGCACCTGCTCCCGGCGATGCGGTAGGCCCGCCGCAGGCACCGGAGAGGATTCGTTCGCGGTAATTCGTTCGCAGTAGTTCGTTCGCGGCAATGTGATGGGGGACAAGACCAGCAGCCTCAACTGACTTTCCGAAGACGTCAGCGTCCCGAAGACGTCAGCGTCCTCGTGATTTCACACTCAGAAACGGGTAGACTTTCCGTCCTGTCCTTTGTGTACGGTCCGTCGCAGGATCGCAGCCACTGCAGTGCTGCCGTGTCCGGGCAGCAGACTGCGGCATTCAACCGTCTTCCGTTCTTCAGCAGTCAGCCTCAGGGTCTTCCCATGGTGAATCCAGCTTCCCGACACG
>CAZHET010000736.1:0-2716 GCA_964531585.1 uncultured Planctomycetaceae bacterium
AACGAAGTCGTGCCGCTGCAGAAGATCACCGGCAAGCAGGACATCATTACTCAGTGGGACGGCCCGACGATTGAATCCATCGGACTGCTGAAGATGGACTTCCTCGGCCTGCGCAACCTGACGATCCTGGACAAGGCCGTCCAAAACGTGCAGCGCACGCATCCGGAATTCGATCTGGAACACGTCAAAAACCATCTGGACGACGAAGCCACGTTCGCCTTACTGCAGCGAGGCGAAACGAAGGGTGTCTTCCAGCTGGAATCCGGCGGGATGCGGGATCTGCTGACGAAGATGAAGCCCGACTGCTTCGCCGACATCATTGCCACGTCCGCGCTGTATCGTCCCGGTCCGCTGGAAGGCGGCATGGTGATGGAATACGTCGATGTGAAGCACGGCCGCAAGAAGCCTCGCCAGGTCCATCCGGTCGTCGACGAAGTCCTGGCCGAAACCTATGGCGTGATGGTTTACCAGGAACAGGTGATGCGGATTCTCAACCGCGTCGGCAACGTCGAACTGGCCAATGCGTACAAGTGCATCAAGGCGATCAGCAAGAAGAAGCAGTCGATCATTGACAGCTTCCATGACGAATACATTGCCGGAGCCGAAGCGAACGGCATCAGCACAAAACTGGCCGACGAACTGTGGAACCTGATCGTCGCGTTCGCCGGCTATGGTTTTAACAAGTCGCACAGCACGGCGTACGGTCTGATTGCCTACGAAACCGCTTACCTGAAGGCTCACTATCCGGTCGAATTCATGGCGGCTTTGCTGAGCTGCGGGATGGAAAGCACGGATCGCATCAGCGAACACGTCGACGACGCTCGCCGGCAGAAGATCGACGTTCTGCCGCCGGATGTAAACCAGTCCGATGTCGAGTTCGGCATTCTCGACGGCAGCATCACGTTCGGTCTGGGAGCCATCAAGGGAGTCGGCGAAGCGGCGCTGCAATGCATCGTCACCGAACGCAAAGCCAACGGACCGTTTCGAGACATCTTCGATCTGACGGAGCGAGTCGACTCGAAGACGCTGACGAAGGCGATGCTGGAAACGCTGATCAAGGTCGGAGCGCTCGACAGTCTTCCCGGCACGCGGGCTCAGCAGTTTGCCGTCGTCGAACGAGCCGTCCAGTCGGCGGCGTCGAAGGCCAAAGACAAAGCCAGCGGCCAGATGAGTCTCTTCGGAGGCGATGATGCGGAAGCAGACGACGATGGTGACGAGTTCCGCATTTCCCTGCCCGACGTTCCCGACTGGACCCATTCGCAGAAGCTGGCGTTCGAAAAGGAATCGCTGGGCTTCTATCTGACATCGCACCCGCTGACTCAGCACAGTAAACGGATTGAACGCTACGCTCAGACGAAGAATCGGGAACTTGTCGACATGGAAGACGGTGCCGTCGTGACCATTGCCGGCATGATTGGTTCCATCAAACTGGCAACAGCGAAGAAGTCCAGCACCAACGGCCAGAACCGCTACGCGAACTTCGATCTGGAAGACGCGACGGGGATCATTCGCTGCATTGCCTGGCCGTCAGACTATTCGCGTTTCGAGGATGTCATCAAAGCGGAAAACATCGTCATCGTTCAGGGCAAGGTCGACCGCCGCGGCCGCGAACCGAACATCGTGGTCAACCGCATCCTGACGCTGGATCAGGCCGACAAAGAATTCACAACGCAGGTCGCCATCAAGTTTGAACGGGGCCTGCATAACCAGGACGACCTGGAAAGCGTCCGCAAACTGCTGGGGCGTTTTCCGGGTTCGACGGACGTGGTGATTCTGGTGGATTCCTTCGAAGAGCCCACGGAAGCCACCGCGTCCGACACGGGTGGCGGCGTGGCAACGCTGGCGGTGGCAGAACCTCGCAAACGGCTGCGTTACATCCTGACAACGGGCAAGGACTGCCAGGTCAGTGTCAGTCCGGAATTCCAGCGTGCTCTGACGGACACGCTCGGTGAAGGATTCTTCGAATTCAAAGTCGGCAAGACAACGCGGTCATCCAGCCGGTAGTGGCCCGGCTTGTCAGCCGTCTGCCCGGTTGCCAGTCCGCGGGATAACGGAAGTGCCGGCATTCGGTCCTGCGCAGAATTCACAACGCGTGGGCACCGGGGTCTGCTGCGCCAGATCCGGCCGGCGGCTGGAAGAGCGTGCAAGCGTTGCAGCCTGCGGGCGGGAAGCTACGCGTACGTTGGTTCGTTTGTCACGTCGTCGTCGGGATCGCTCAACGCATCCGGGTTCATGCCCTGCTGGATCATCGCCAGTCGCTCCTGATGGCGAAGGTAAAGTTTCAGAATTCCATGCACGCCGCTCACAACGATCGCGGTGATCGGAATCAGGACCCAGACCACGGCGGGGTTCAGAAAGAACGCTGACCAGTTCACGGCAGACTTCTCCGGGACAAGAAATGAAGCGCACGTTGTTCGCTGTCTTGTACGGGGTATTGTGGCAAAGTCGTGAAAAATCAGCCAGGGCCTGGACATCGCTGACGTGTACGTTTCGGCGAGCTGCACCTCGTACTCGCGATGCGCGGGCCGCCAGGCAAGTCTGGCCGTGCGCCGGGGTGTCAAAAATCTGGTGTTGACTGGCAATTCCGCTGGCGCAGGTTTTGTTCCCGGATTTCTGAGAGCGAATGGCTGAAAGGCCTGTGAGCAGCGAAGCTGCGTCAGCACATAGCTGCGGGTGTCAGCCCAATGTCACTCACTTTAGCGCTGATGTGTGAGCG
>CAZHET010000737.1:0-463 GCA_964531585.1 uncultured Planctomycetaceae bacterium
CGGCAAACCCGCCGACCCCTGCGCCAACGCGCGCATAGCGGCGGACACGGCCGCGATCGTCTGCAAAAACCGGCAACTCCTCCAACGAACGATCCGCCGCCGCCCGCCGCACATCGAACTCCCGCACGGCGTCTGTGATGTTTTCGAAATCGATCCGCAGCCGCTTCCACGGCCACGCCTGAAAGATCTGGCCCGCCATGGCTGTCAGCTCCGCCACCGTGCGCCCGCGGGACACCGGGTCCGCCTGCGGATGGCGCTGACGACGTCGATAGCTGTCGCGCACCGCGTCGGCATCCCGCACCAGCCAGAGCAGCACCGGCTGAAACGTTGCCAACACCGGCATCCACAGATTCATCGTATGGACAAACCGGGGATCCTTGATGATCCACGGCCGCGGCAGTTGCGAGAGCACTTCCCGCGCGGCCTCTTCATCGAGTTCTCCGGAACGCAGCGCGGCAACGTT
>CAZHET010000737.1:473-1432 GCA_964531585.1 uncultured Planctomycetaceae bacterium
GGAGCCGTGCCAGCCGAGCGTCGTCAGCATCCTGGTCACGACCGAGGTTCCGGAATGGCCGACACCGAACAGGATCAGGTTCGGCGGGCCGCTCAGGTCCAGTTCCAGCAGTCTGGCCCGCGAAACACGCACACTGTCCAGGTGATGATTCTGCATCCAGCGCTGCGTCAGTCCCTGCGCGCCGTCGCGGAAGCGGTAGCTGTTGTAGTCGTCGGAACGGTCCTGGTGATGCAGACAGCAGACCGGCCGACACACCGCCACGCGCCACTTCGCTGCCCGCCAGACGGAATAGAAATACTCCACATGCTCACAGATCTTGAGCTCTTCGTCCCACAGATGGTCGGCCAGCATCTCCCGGCGGAACAATGCGAAGTTGAACACGAGGTCGACCACCTGGTACGGCGTGTCGTGGCTCGTCGTCTTCAGAAACCGACGCGGCTGGCAAACCTGCAGGTGATTGCGAAACACGTCAAAGTCGCCGGCGAAGTCACACCGCTGACCGTGCAGATCGAGGCTGCCGCCGACCGCCCCGACCTCAGCGTCGTGTTCGAGTACATCGACAAATCTCTCCAGAGTGGTTTCCGGCGTGAATTCGAAATCGTCTTCCGTCACCAGCAGATAGGGCGTCCGGAATCTTCCGGCAATGGCGTTGCGTGCCGCCGACACTCCGCTGTCGAACGGCAGCCGAATTGTTTCAATCGCCGCGTCGTCAAAGTCGACCGGCTGATCACCGCTGTCCGCAATCACAATCGGGATGGTTGGGTAAGCGCTGCGGATGGATGCGACAAACCGCCGCAGCGCAGCAGGCCGCTGGAACGCCGTGATACCGATAGTTACCAGCTGTGCGATCGTCTCGCGATACAGATTGAGATCACCACGCGCCGATCGTTGTGCCGTCGGCACCGGACGCGGTGCCGGACAGGGCTGCAATCGGACTTCACAGCTTCGGCAGACCGCCT
>CAZHET010000737.1:1442-2687 GCA_964531585.1 uncultured Planctomycetaceae bacterium
ACACCCGATGCTGCGGTGCCCGGACCGCCGTGTGGCGGCAGAAATACTGCTTCGACTCCGTTTTCACGCGGTAGTCGCAGGGCGGAAGAATTCTGTTGTTCGGCCGTGGAGCCACGCTTCCCTCTTTCTCAGGTGCATTGCTGCCGGTTGAGCCGGAAATGATTCGATCGTTCTGCTGACCGAAGTTCTTTCCAACGGCTGTCAGCCCGCCGTGGTCCAGATGGATCCGGCAGGGTTCTGAAATTCAGGCACATGTTCGCGGACAGCCCGCACAACGTCGGGCCAGCCGTGCGGGTTAAAGTCATGGCCGCACAGTCGGCGGCACCGGGGTTTCCAGGCCGCAATGTCAGCCGCCACCTGTTCGTAGGCGTGGCTGGCGTCCACAAAGACAACATCGCTTTCCGGAAGCACGTCAGCCGCCTTCGCACTGTCCATCTTCGCCAGAATAATGTTGAGATCCGGACGCTGCTGCTGCAGTTCCAGATATGTCGTGAACAGAGTCTGCCCCGCCCGGATGATGAAGCCCAGACAGGTGTCGACAACCCGCAGCGAAGCGCCGCGCGGCAGGTGCAGTCCCACGCACAACATCGAACGCCCGCAGTAGGCACCCAGCTCGGTCCACGAATGAACCCCCCTGGCCGTTGTCGCCAGCCATTCGCATTCGTCCCGAGTCATATAGCCGGGAATCCGGTCAATCGCTTCCCAGTCACAGATATCGATCATGCCGACCGGTTCCTTCTCTGCTGCCCGCAGCCGCTGGCCGTCTATCCGTCTTTGCGTGACGGGAAATAGTCGATCAGCTTCTGCCGGAATGGTTCGTTCCCCACAATCGTGTACAGGCCGTTGTCGTCCAGCACGATGTGTTCGCGTTCAAGGCGTGCGTCACGCATCCAGCGGGTGCGTTCGTTGTAACTGCGATCGGCATACCGGCCGTGATGCAGATGGACCAGTTGCAGGTCGGCGGCCGCCAGCCTGCCGTCGACACACCTGGTCACCGGCTCCCCCCAGTCGGCGAGCGCGTCAAGCAGAGAACTGGGTGCTTCGATCAGGGTCAGAGGCAGCGGAGTTCCCGTGAACAGATAGGCCATCCACGTGTCCCCGCCGCCGACGACGTGCAGGTCGAACAATCCCCGCTGCAGCACCTCCCGCCGGGCCAGCCAGGCGAATCCGGGATGACCATAGGTGTTCTTCCGGCGGTGGACCCAGCAGTCGGCGTAGCTGGAAAAAATGCGTTCGGCCCGCCAG
>CAZHET010000738.1:0-2675 GCA_964531585.1 uncultured Planctomycetaceae bacterium
AAGTGATGATCCCAGCCGCGATGGAACAACTGCACCATCCGCACGCCTCGCTGAGTCAGCCGTCGCGCGAGCAGGCAACTGGAAGCGAACGTGCCAGGTTTACGAACTTCCGGCCCATACAGGTCGAGCACGGAATTGCTTTCGCCGGAAGTGTCGGTCAGTTCCGGCACGGACGTCTGCATGCGAAAGGCCAGTTCGTACTGGGCGATGCGCGCGCGGACCTGAGCGTCGCCGACTTCTTCGAACTTCTGTTGATTCAGCGCGGCAAGACCATCCAGCATGGCTCGCCGGACATCCGGGCTGACTCCCGGCGGATTGTTCAGGTACAGCACCGCATCCTTCTGAGGTCGCAGAGAGACTCCCTGATGTCGCGCGGGAAGAAATCCCGATCCCCACAACCGGCTGGGAATCGGCTGACCGTTGCTGTTTCCCGTCCACGACGGCGTCATCACGACGAACGTGGGCAGATCTTCATTCATACTGCCCAGCCCCCACGACAGCCATGATCCCAGACACGGCAGGCCGGGAAGCTGATTGCCCGTTTGAATTGTGGTCTGTGCGGGGTCGTGGTTGATCTGTTCGGTGTGCAGCGAATGTACGAAGCACAGATCGTCGGCCATCTGACCGGTCCACGGGAGCAGCTCGCTGGCCCACGCTCCTGACTGGCCATGCTGCGAAAACCGGTAGGGCGAAGGTGCGATCGGAAGAGTGGCCTGTGTTGACGTGAAGGTTGTCAGCCGCTGACTGCCGCGGACGCTCGACGGCAGGTTTTCGCCGAACATCGCGGTCGTTTTCGGTTTATAGTCGAACATGTCGACCTGGCTGGGACCGCCGCACATGAACAGCCAGATGACTCGTTTTGCTTTGGGCGTGAAGTGAGGCACCACCGGCGGAATCGCTGCGTCGGCCGCGCGAACCGTGTTCGCCATGTTTGTCGGATCGAGCAGCGCCAGCGACGCCGCTCCGAGGCTCAGAGCGCTCGACCTGAGAAAATACCGACGAGTCTCATTCAGTCGAAATTCGGATAACGGTGACACAGCAGCGTCCTCTATTCCCGTGTAACAAACTCGTCCATATTCATTAGCTGATTGCACAGCATGGTCCATACAGCAAGTTCGACCGGGTCGGCCTCCGCCGGTTTGGGGATGTCGCCCACCTGAACGAGTAGCGCTGCCAGGTCCGGTCGGGCCGTGTACAGCTTTCGAAACCTGGTAAGGGACTCCGTCAGCACCGGCATCTCACGCTGCGTCGGCGTGCGTGCGACGACGCGCCGGAAGGCGAATTCGATTCGCGACGGATCGGAGCCTTCGCGTTCCACAATTCGCGTGGCCAGCACTCGTGCCGCTTCGACGAACTGTTCGTCATTCATCGTCAGCAATGCCTGCAGCGGCGTGTTCGTGCGATCGCGGCGCACGACGCAGAAATCCCGGTTCGGAGCGTCAAAGATCTGCATCGTGGGAGGCGGCGCGCCACGTTTCCAGAATGTGTAGATCGAGCGGCGATAAAGACTTTCACCGGAATCTCGCTGGTACTTTGCGGTCTTCGACGCGTGGTGCGCCACGGCTTCCCACAGACCCGCGGGTTGATACGGTTTCACCGGCGATCCTCCCATCTTTGCAGACAGCAGACCGCTGGCAGACAGAGCGCTGTCGCGAATGACTTCACCGTCCAGACGAAACCTGGAACCGCGTGACATCAGGCGATTCAGCGGGTCAATTCGCAGAGCCTCGACCGTCGTCCGGCAACTTTGCCGGTAAGTCGACGACGTCACCAGCAGGCGCATAAAGCTTTTGACATCCCAGCCGTCATTCATGAACCGCCACGCCAGGTAATCCAGCAGTTCGGGATGACTGGGCGGCGTCCCCTGCGATCCGAAGTCATCGGAGGTTTCGACAATGCCGGTTCCGAAGCACTGCTGCCAGAACCGATTCACGGTCACACGCGACGTGAGCGGGTGGTCTGACTGAACCAGCCAGTTGGCAAACGTCAGCCGGCTGGGGGCGGAACTCTCCGGAAGCGGCGGCAGAAACCCCGGAACGTTCCTGTTGACCGGTTCCCCCTTCTCATCGTACTGGCCGCGGACAAGGATATGGTCGGGGCGACGTTCAGCCCGTTCGCGCATGATCATCGTAACGGGGACGCTGTCGGTCAGAGCGGCCAGTTCTTTTTCCAGCGGTGCGACAGCGGCTTTGCGAACGTCGTCGGTTGCTGTTGTCAGTTCGGTGTTCTTCCGGGCAATGGCGGCTTCGAGTTCAGCGGCCGACTGCTTCTGTTCCGGTGTCCACAGCCGCAGCGACGGTTCGATGGGGAAGTATCCGTTGCGTCCTTTTTCGTCGACGTTGTTGAAGAAGGCCATCAGCGAATAGAAGTCCTTCATGCTGATCGGGTCGAACTTGTGGTCGTGGCATGTCGCACAGCCCGCTGTCAGTCCCAGCCACACGGTGGCCGTAGTCGACGTGCGATCCACGGCGTAGCGCACGAGAAATTCTTCGTCGATCACGCCGCCTTCATTTGTAGACACGTGGCAGCGGTTAAAGCCGGTTGCGACGAGCTGGTCCGTTGTCGGTTCGGGCAGCAGGTCGCCTGCAAGCTGTTCAATGGTGAACCGGTCAAACGGCAGGTTCGTGTTGAATGCCTGAATGACCCAGTCGCGATACGGCCAGACTCCCTGGTAG
>CAZHET010000739.1:0-2669 GCA_964531585.1 uncultured Planctomycetaceae bacterium
TGCAGATGGGTGGTGATTCCAGCCGCTGGAACGATGCCGTTGCGATGATGCGGCTGGCCGACGAGAGCACTCAGCAGGGTAACGGAGCCGAAGTCAGTTTGTTTCGCTTCGGTCAGCGGTTGTCTGCGATCGACGCGGCTCAACAGGTGGGATTGGAAAGTGTCGGCGTGGCAGACAGCGCTGGTCGGCGCGCCGCGAGTGTCGACGAGTCGCGGGCCAGCGCAGAAAGCAATCGGAACGAAACGAACGAAGACACGGCGTCGGCCGATCCCGACTCCCTGCCGAAAATCGAACCGGTCGATTCCGATTCGCGCCTGCTCGAAGCGTTGCGACAGATTTCCAGCCGCTTTGGACGCCAGCCGCCGGCCGGACTGGTGGTGTTTTCCGACGGTCAGGTTCGTGACGCGGATGCCGTGCGCGAACTCGCGAAGTCATTCGCCGGGCTGGACGTGCCCATCCACGTGGCTCCGGTCGGCAACATGTCGGGAGACGGTGACATTGCGATCGTCGGCGTTGTTGCTCCGCGTCGAGTTCGCAAGTTCACGGACGTCGATGTGCAGGTGTTCGTCCGCAGCTACGGCTACGACGGCGTGACGACAGATGTGCAACTGCTCGCCGTCGAACCGGACGGCACAGCACGTCCGCTGAACTCCGTGCCGATCACTTTGAGAAGTGGTTTTCAGCCGGTGTCGCTGACGTTTCGTTCAGAACTGGGAACTCGCGATCTGAAGATTGCCATTGAACCGCGTACCAACGAGCTGGCGACAAACAACAATGAGTTTCTGACGGCCATCGATGTCGACCGGACCAAGATCCGAGTGCTCTATCTGGAAGGCAGCCGCGAACCGATTCAGCAGGTCCGCCGCGGCGATCAGTACGTCACGCGCGGGCCGTATTCGGATCTGAAGGAAGCAATCACCGCGGATCCGGATATCGAATGCGTTGTGATCTACACAGGCTCCGGAACGGCGGTTCGCGTGCTGGATTCAAACACCAGCGGCAGTCGCGGCTTCCCGGCGACTCTGGCCGAACTGTCCGCGTTCGACGCGATCATCATCAGCGACGTACCTCGCTACGCGCTGACGGACGAACAGATCGGCTGGGTTGAAAACTGGGTCGGTCAGCGAGGCGGCGGGCTGCTGATGGCCGGTGGCGAACAGAGTTTTTCGGCTGGCGGCTGGCACGACACGAAGCTCGCTGACGTTCTGCCGGTAACGATGAATTCCGACGACAGTGCCTGGAATTCGAACGTGTCGATCACCGTGAAGGCCGATGAGATTCGTCATCCGATCTGGCACATTCTGGAAAACGAACTGCAGCGTCAGAATGCCGTGGCCGCGTTTCCTTCGTTCACGGGAGTTCAGTCGGGACTGGAACTCAAGCCGAACATCGCCACGCAACTGGCTTCCACCAGCGACGTCACGATTACCGCTCGGCAGACATCGTTTGTCTCGGCGCTGCTCTCGGGCTTCGCGAAACCGGCCGCGACGGAGACCAGTCTGGTCGACGGAGCAAGGACGACACCTCTGCCGGTAATCGCTGTGGGGCGCTACGGCAAAGGGCGGTCGATGGCGGTCGCCGCGGCGATCACCGCGCCGTGGGCCAACGACTTCATCAACAACTGGGGCACTACCGACAGCGACTATTATGGCAAGTTCTGGCGAAACGCGGTGTACTGGCTGACAGAAAGCTCATCCATCGGTCGCCGCCGACTGGTGGTTCAGGCCGACAAGCGGTACTACAGGCCGGGCGAAAAGCTGACACTGCGAGCAGTCACGTTCGACGAAAACAGCAACGAAACTCAGAACTACCGCATCGCGGCAATGGTCGAACCTCAGCAGTTTCTGAACGACGATTCGTTCTATGCGCCGATCCGATGGCCGGCCCGATTGACTCGCACCAGCGGCGAAGAAGGACCGTTCATTGCCTGGGGCGAAGAGTTCGATCTGCCACGGCATTCATCAGACGCAGGCGACGCCGGGTTTTCCATTGAACTGGATATCGCAGAGGCTCTGGAATCCGGCTCGGCCAGCCAGGCACTGAGATTCGAACTGACAGCCTACGAAGACTACACACAGGTCGACAGCACATCGATGGACGTTCAGATTCTGCACGATCCCTTCGAACAACAGAACCCGTTTCCGAATTTCGAAGTCCTGGAAGACGTCGCCAGCGCATCGGGCGGTCGAGTGCTGAAGGACGCGGATGCTCTGGCAGATCTGATGAACGAGCTGCCGGTGACGATTGGCCCTCCGGAAGTCCGCCGACAGCCGATCTGGAGCCAGTGGTGGCTGCTCATCCTGCTGCTGGGGCTGCTGACAACGGAGTGGTTCTGGCGACGACGCGTGGGCCTGGCGTAGACGATCCCGCGTTCGGCCAGGAGGGATTCCTGAACACCCTTCCCTCGAAGCAAGTTGGCGGACTGCGAGCAAGCGAAGCGGTGCGAGGCGATGCGATGCGAGGCAGAGGCAGAGGCAGAGGCAGAGGCAGAGGCAGAGGGCACGAACTCGCGGTCAGCGCCGTGCCCACCCACACGTGCCTTCACGGCAGAGTTGCGAAACCTGCCTCGTTGTATTCCGAGTCCAGACTGGTAAGCTTTCTGCGCTGGCTGGTCGCCTGCTGTCAGGTGCCAGCCGGTCTGTTACAGGTGTCCGCTGTGAGCCTGTTGC
>CAZHET010000740.1:0-2643 GCA_964531585.1 uncultured Planctomycetaceae bacterium
GACGGGAACGACATCGCCGATGTTTCAGTGGAATGCCCGATCGAGAATGTGTCGTGCGAATGCCAGCGGCTGGATGACGGGGGGTGGAGTCTTAGGTTTACAGCCGCTCCACAACGGGCGGGTACAATTGCATCGGCCAACCTGACAATCATCGCCAGTCTTGGTGGCGCAGAGAAAAGGCTGCGTGTGCCATTATCAGTGTTCACACCCCCGAAAGTCGTCAGAGAGGGCGAACGGTGAAGCGATTCTTTCCCTTGATCCTGATCGCTGTACTCGCGGTGAACAGCACCATTCGGCTGGCTGTCGCAGATGATCGCGACAGGTTTCTCGAAGCGGTGTCCAGGCGAGTTGCTGAGTTTCCAGCGTTTGAAATCAAGTGGTCAGTTTCCGCGTCGTGCCCGGACCGGCCGGATGATGGTGTCAATCACTTCACGGCGACAATGGAAGGTAACCGCATCCGGCTTGTGCGAAACGCCGTCAGTGTATGGGATGCGGTGCTGCACAAGCCGGTCAACATGACGCACGAATTTTCAGATGACGGGGACACCCAACTCCGGTTCGTTCATTCATTCAGTCAGGAAGGCAACCCGACAGGGACCGTGAGTCAGCGACAGCGGTTGGCACCTGAGACCTTATCGAACTATGCCGTCCTGCCCGTACTGCTGTTCTTTAGGCCACTTTCGGCACACCTGCACAATATCAATCTCTCAACTGCAGATTTCGAGGCAACCTCGGAGGGACGGTTCAGGCTCGGACAGGGAATGCCGCCGCACGGGATGTCGTTCGCCTCCACGGCACCGTATCAGCTTAACGAGTGGTGGTATCCGGAACCCATGCCGATTCGAGGCAGCACGTTTCGTGCGGAGATTGAATGCGCCCCGGCGTCGGAGGCGGGCGTCTCTGATGATTCAGATGCATTCATCCCGGTCGCGTGGACGGTGATCCGCACCGGCGTCGAGGGCGAAGTCAAGGAAGTTCATTCTGCCAGAGTGACCTCGTTTGCCGCTACCGTCCGGCCCGACGATCGTGTTTTTCGAATTGAGTTCCCGGAAGGCACGCCGATCATCAACGGTGATGATCCCGAGCACTACTTTGTGGTGCGCGAAGATGGATCGTTTCGCCCCGTTTCCGCAAACGACCACGCAAACTACGACTCGTGGTTGGAGATGGCAAGAGCGCCGCTCGATCCCGAAGTCGCAGCACGCGACCCTCGTGTCCAATTGCGGCGATTCTGGATTCGTACGTTGGGGATGGTCGCAGCGCTCAGCTTGCTCATCATATATCTACTGCGGAGACGGTCGCACCGGAAGGGCCTTTAGCACAATAAAAGTTTCTGACGACTCCCCACTTAACGATGGAGACACAACTCATGCCGAACTCGCTCCAAAGCTACGCCAGCCTCGTAATTTTCGCCGGTGTGATGGCCATGGTGACAGCCTATGCTCAAGGTCCGCCACCGCTCGGCGGCATCTGCAAACAAACGTGTCACGGCGCCGTGGACTTCTACACCCACCCGGCACCGCCAGGTCTTCCGACTGGCCCCTTGCCGGGAAAGGCGATTTTTAACTCTCAGGGTGTCTGCTACCGCACGTGGGTAATCCGGAAATCAGTGATCGAAACGCCGGATGGAGACTCAGTCATGAAGAGTTATATGGATTTGAATGTCGTAGACACTCCGCCATGCGTTCCAACGCTGACGATTCCGTCGGCTCATTTGTGGCAAAGTTCGACGCACCCTAACCCGACACTGGCGGGGGTCATGCAATGTTGGCCTGGATGTGATTGATAATCCATCATCACGGCGGGCTGGCAACTGCCTTCAGTGCCGCAAACCCAATTCGTCATTGGCACAGTCGTGGTGTTCACCGGATACGACGGCAGTTCAGCACGTAAGAAATGCAGGCACCCGGATAGCAGTGGCCGTCGGGCAAAACGGAGACAGAGATGTACAAATCTGAGCAGCATCCGTCGCCGGCGATACACCGCCGGGCAACAGGCGTCCGCAATGGCTTCACAGCGGTGGAGCTTCTCGTGTCGATTGCGATTGTGGGAATTCTGCTGGCGCTGACCGTTCCCGCCATCCAGCAGGCGCGGGAAGCGTCTCGTGCCGTAACATGCCGCAACAACCTGAAACAGATCATGCTCGCCACGTTGCATTTCAATGATGCTGAGGGCCATTTGCCACATGCCTGTGACCCGCATCCGACATCCGGCGGCGTGCGCGGGTATCCGTGGTCCGTTGCCATCCTTCCCTACCTGGATCAGTACAATCTGTATGACTCGCTGTGGGGGCGTGGTGTCGAAGAGGTTCATCGAGTTTACTGGGATCGCTACCAGAAGAGGCTGCCGCTCATCGACCGCGTTCTGCCTGTTTATCGCTGCCCTTCGTCGCCACTTCCAGACCATGCGTTTGCGACCGGGCCCTGGCCACTGATCCCGGGATTTGAGGGCGCCGCAGTCAGCGACTACAGCGCATGTGAACACGGAGACGTTTCGGGTGCGGTGCGCGGGAGGTTTTTTGCGGAAGACACTGTGCGGCTGGCCGAAATCACTGATGGTCTTTCAAACACGATCGCGTTTGGCGAGAGAGCCATGCCGAAGGCGTTTGGAACCGCGTGGCCGACCTGGGGAGTCTGCACCGAT
>CAZHET010000741.1:0-2637 GCA_964531585.1 uncultured Planctomycetaceae bacterium
GAGAGGGAACAAGCGCGGGCTGCGGCCGCGCTATCGATTGACGACGCGTCTTAAACCTGCGTCCGGGGTTCAAGCACCAACAACGTCTACCGAACGCGCGCAGGCACTCGTCGTCCTTGGTGAAGCCGCCATCAACACAAAACGTTTTGAAGAAGGAATCAAGGCACTCGAAGACGCCAGAGAGCTTGATCCCAACGTTCAGATGCCCTGGTTTCTGAATCGCCAGATCCGCACGTTCTCCGGCCACAAGAGCGTTGTGTTCGGCCTGGACTTTCATCCCACAGAAAACCTGATGGCAACCGGGCACCAAAGTCAGGCCATTGTCATCTGGAACCCGAACGTCAACGACAAAATGCTCCGGACGTTCAGCAATGCTCATGGTGCTCATGTCACGGACCTTGCATTTTCCCACGACGGCTCCCGACTGGTTTCAATTGGGTGGGACAATGCCATCAACGTAACGGATGCAGAAACCGGAAAACGGCTGAAGCAGTTCAGTGGTCACCTTGAGCGGCTGTATCGCCTTGAACGTCATCCTTCCAAAGAGATCTACATCACATCATCCGCAGACAACACGGCCAAAGTCTGGGACATCGAAAGTGGTCGAGAACTTTATACTCTTGTCGGCCACGACAATGATGTCATGAGTGCCACGTTCAGCCCGGACGGAAACCAGATTGCCACCGCCAGTGCCGATGGCAGTATCCGACTGTGGGACGCCGCCAGCGCTGCTGAACTTGCGAAGCTGGATGGACACAACGGTGGTGCATGGCGAGTCGACTATACTCCTGATGGCAAATCGCTGGTGTCGTGTGGTCGGGACAGCATGGTGCGCATCTGGGACATCGAAACGGGTGAAGCCACAGCGGAACTCAGCGGCCACAACAACTGGATCGAAGTCGTTCGAGTTTCTCCAGACGGCAGACTGGCTGCGTCGGGTGATATCGAGGGCCGGATCTTCGTCTGGGACCTGCAGACTCCCGGCGCAGTGGCCGTCCTGAACGGTCATCGCAACGCGATTTACAACCTGCGATTCCACAACGGTTCTCTATACACCGTCAGCGCCGACCGCACCATCCGCCAGTGGAACATCAACTTCGAAACATCACCGCTGCAGCAGTCACTGGACCGTGTGCGGTAGATGAGTCACTGCGAATGCCACGGTGGCTTTCCGGGAAGTTGCCTCAGCACGCATTGCCGCGGCTGGATCATGACCTTGTTAAATGCGCGGAGCACGGGGCCTGCGCTTTCGATGTCTTTAGAAGAGAGTACATACAGCAATGAAGCTCCAGTTAGCCGTCAGTGCCGGACCGGATAGCGGTCGTGTGTTTGAACTCGTTGAAGGCTCATGCATGCTGGGCCGCGGGGCCGGTGCGAAACTGCAGGTCAGTGACCGCCGGGTCTCGCGCGAACAATGCCTGATCGAAGTCAGCAACGGTACGGCCGAAGTCATCGACGCGGGAAGCGCGAGTGGCACGTTTGTCAACGGGCTGAAAGTGGACCGGTTGGTTCTCAAACCCGGCGACGAGATTAAAGTCGGCGATTCGACGCTGCGATTCGACGTTGGTGGTTCCCAGGGACAAAGCACGCTGATGTCGGTTTCCGACGGAGTCCGTCAGCCCGCAAAAGAACCGACGCGGCTGCCGGATCTTGTCGGTGAGACGATTCACGGATTCCGCATCGTCTGTAAGATTGCCGAAGGCCGCACGGGCACGGTTTTCAAGGCACGGGACGAAAGCAAAGAACGCGACGTAGCCCTGAAGGTGCTGTGGCCCGAGATCTCGAAAAACGAAGAAGACATGCAGCGATTCTTACGGGCCATGAAAACGATGTTTCCGCTGCGGCACGAAAACATCGTTCGCATCTATAACGCAGGCACCAGCGGCCGTCATTCCTGGGTGGCACTGGAGTACGTTGACGGCGAAAGTATGGCTCGCGTCATTGAACGCATCGGTACCGCCGGAATGCTGGACTGGGAGTACGCCTACCGAGTCGCCGTGCATATTGCGCGAGCCCTGGAAGTGGCATTCGAGCACAAAATTGTTCATCGCAGCATTTCGCCGGAAAACATCCTGATGAGATCTTCAGACAAAGTCGTGAAGCTCGGCGACATGATGCTGGCGAAGGCGCTGGAAGGCAATCAGGCGGAACAGATCACCCGACAGGGCCAGTTAATTGGCGAACTTGTCTATATGTCTCCCGAACGGACGAAAAGTACAGGAGGCGCTGACTGCCGTTCGGATATTTACTCTCTGGGCGCCACCTGTTATGCGCTACTGACCGGACGACCTCCATTCGAGGCCGATTCGCTGCCGGCCCTGATGCTGAAAATCCGCAATGAAGAGCCGGAATCACCGAAGAAGTATCAATTGTCCATCAACGATATGTTTGCGGGCTGCGTGAAGCAGATGCTGGCGAAAGACCCTGCGAACCGTTACGCCACGCCGTCCGCTCTGCTGAAGGATCTGGATCGCATCGGAAAGTTCGCCGGAGTCCCGGTGTAGCTGAGCTTACACGTCGTGCTTCAGCATCTGCACTTTAGGGGAACGCCTATCACAGCGTGATTGATCTTGCGACGAAAGAGGCCCTTTGGGAAATTGGAAGCTATCACACCAAACCAATTCCCAAAGGGCCAAG
>CAZHET010000742.1:0-2636 GCA_964531585.1 uncultured Planctomycetaceae bacterium
CATTTTCCGATCTCACCCGACCGCTGAACATGCTGTACAGCAGCGGGCTGGAAGTCTGGGGTCTGCAGGTTCTGGGCGAGTCGGAAATCAGTCCCGCCGTCGAAGGTGATCTGCGGTTCATCGACAGCGAAACCGGCGAGACGCTGGATGTCACCAACGCCGGCGAACTGCTGAGCCTGTATCACGATCATCGTGAATGGCTGAAGGATCATCTGCACCAGCAGTGCCGTCGTCGCAACGGGCGTTTTCATGCAATCAGTTCGGGGATGCCGCTGGAACAGGTGCTGTTCGACCAGCTCGCCCGGCAGGGATGGGTGCAGCGATGAGTTGGCCGACCTTTTCCTTCCCGTTCGGCGCGTGGTTCTTTCTGGCGCTGATTCCGCTGGTGATTCTGTACTTCCTGAAGCTGAAGCGGCCTCGGCTGGAGATCTCGTCGCTGGCGCTGTGGCAATCGGTACTCAACGACCAGCGAGTGAACTCGCCGTTTCAGAAGTTCCGCCGGAATCTGTTGCTGCTGCTGCAGCTGATTCTGCTGTGCCTGGTCATTCTGGCGCTGATGCAGCCCTTTCTGAGTGCCGGGCCGGAATCGGCCGAGTACCTGCCGATTCTGATCGACTGTTCGGCCAGCATGTCGTCGACAGAACAAGGCGGCGACGAGACTCGGCTGGACCTGGTCAAAAACCAGATTCAGGAACAAATCGATTCGCTGCGCAACGATCAGCGGATGGCACTGTTTTCGTTTTCGACGTCGGGTCGACGGCTGACCGAATTCACCAACGACCGCCGTATGTTGACGAAGGCGCTGCAACAGCTTGAACCGACTCATCTGCCCGCAAAGCTGGACGACGTGCTGCGCATGGCGGCCGCATATACGCGCACATTCCCGATCAAAACGGTCACCGTGATGACCGACGGCAATCTGAACGATCAGGTCGACTTCGAACTGCCGTTTGAACTGGACGTTCGCAAAGTGGATCCCGGCGGATCAAACATCGGCATCACCGAAATGAACGCTCGCCGCAGCGGGCCGGAAGACTGGGACGTGTTCATCCGGGTTTCCGGATCGACCGTCGATCTGCAGGACGGAGAACTCAGGCTGTATCTCAACGGCGAACTGTACGCGTCGGACACGGTGCAGGTGGCGTCGGACGAGTCGCAGCGGTTCATCTTTCCGGTGACGTCGGCCGAAGCCGTGCTGCTGGAAGCAAAGGTCGAACCAGCCGGCTTCGACGCTTTGTCGCTGGACAACAATGTGTGGCTCAGTCTTCCGGAAGCCCGGCCGCTGAAAGTCTGGGCTTCGCCGGAACTGTTCTCGTGGAAACACGCGATGAATGTGCTGCAGCGGCTGGAAGTCGACGATACCGCGGAAAACAAACCTTCGGCCGGTGAATACGATCTGCTGGTTTCCGACACGGCCAACATCGGTGACGTGCAGGCTCCGGTGAAACTGTTCGTCGGAGTCGTCCCGCCGGATGTCGCAGACCTGGTGACAATGACCGACGAAATCGCGAACGTTGTCGACTGGAACCGCACGGCTCCGCTGCTGCGCCATGTTCTGCTTTCCGACGTGCAGATCGGGCAGCAGCCGGTCTACGCCGAAGGAATCGATGAAAGCGATCTGGAAGAACGAGGCTACGAAGTTCTGATCGCCGGCAGCACCGGCCCGCTGTTACTGCAGAAACGTCAGGGGCTGGAAGTTGAGTACTGGTTTCTGTTTCACACCGACCGGTCGACTCTGCCGTATCGAGTCGGTTTTCCGATCCTGGTCAGCAACAGCGTCGAAACGGCGTTACGGCAGGCGTCACTGTCGGAAGTCAACGCGGCTGCAACGGGCGTTCTTCCCCCGCTGAATCTGGACGCTGATCGGCAATACACGGTGAAGGCACCCGATGGTGGCATGACATCGGTCACTTCGACCGCCAGCGGTCTGCTGACCGGAGCACCCGCCGGCACCGTTGGCCGCTACGATGTTCTGGATGGTGAGGAGGTCGTCGCGTCGGTCGGGACGGGGTTGCTGAGTTCTGTCGAGACGTCGCTGGCGTCGGTCGAAGAACTGCGATTCACGGAACTGGATGTGTCGACGACGCAGTCGGATCGTCTGGAATCCGATCGGCCGCTGTGGTGGATTCTGGCGTTTCTGGCGTTTGTGGTGCTGCTGGTCGAATGGTGGTACTTCCAGCGAGCAAGAGGAGCGGCAATATGAATATCGCAAGATGTACGACGGGACTCCGATCCCGTCGAGACGAACACGACGGGGTCGGAGTGCTGTCGTACGGAACACACCGCAAATATCGAATCATGAACAGGGAATGTCGAATTCCGAAGGTCATCGCGGCACTCAGCATCCCGTGCTTCCTCCTGCTCGCATTATTCCTGTCCGCGACTCCCGCCTTCGCCAGGCCGCCCGTCGGGATGCTGATTGAACCGTTGTCCATTCGCGGTCGTTCGGGAGGACCGATCGCGCTGCGAATTAAGCTGGACTACAGCGAGTCGCTGTTGCGGGAAGGCAATCTGTTTCTGCGGATTTATCACGGTACGCCGAATACCAACCGCCGGCCGAGCGAGGACGATCTGATCTGCACACTGCGCTACGATGGCATCGTGCTGCAGGGAACCGACTACTTCTTTCGCACGAT
>CAZHET010000743.1:0-2627 GCA_964531585.1 uncultured Planctomycetaceae bacterium
CTGCTTGTGGCCGGGGTTGATGAACAGGCCGATAATCACCGGCAGGTCGCCCTGATGAATCAGATTGTCAAACACGACGGGAACCCGCATCTGGCCGTCTTCACTGACGTAGGCGTGGCCGTCCTGGAAAACCATCAGACACGCCGGTTCGCTGCCGTCGTACTGAGCCGGAATGTAGACGTGGTATTCCCGAGTGGTGCCTTCGAAGACCTGGCTCGTCCATGTGTGGACCGTGACCGTTCCCTGAGGCACTCCGTCCTGTCGCTGCGATTCCGGACCGAGTTCGTAGATCGCGTCCGGATCTTCATCTGCGTGAAGTCCCGGCGCCGCTGCGTTCATCAGCAGCGTCGCCAGAATTGCCGTGCAAACATCGAATCGTGTCATTGTTCGTCCTCCGGGTTGGTTTTCTGTCGGCCGTTCAGCAGATGAAAAGGGCCGCGTTTTGCAGCCTCGTCGCCGATGCTGTTTCGCCAGGCCAGCACGACATCGGACTGATCGGTGAAGATGCCGTCAACACCGGCATCGCGAACCAGCCAGTTCAGCAGATCGTCCGGCGACGGTGCGAATTCCGGCAGAGCGTCGCTGCGAAACGTCCACACGTGAACCTGCAGCGCGTGGTCGTGAGCCGTTCGAACCAGATTCGTGATCCGCGGTGATGTGCCTTCGGGAGTTTCGTCGGCTCCGGTGATGACGGCGCTCAGGTTGACTCCCAGGCCATCGGCGACTTTGGCGAACTCCGCGATCTGTGCCGCTGTGGGTTCTTCAGCCAGCAACTGAATCAGCGGCAGTCGGCAGTCGAGTTCCGTGCGAATGCGGCGGACTTCGGCTTCGTCGAAACACTGCACAAACACGCGGTCATCGACGTTGCGATAGCCGGCATCGTGCAGCACTGACAGAATCGCCTGCGACGCGTCGAGGCCGGCGTCGCGGTGTTCTGCGGGAGATTTGACTTCGACATAGACTCCCGCGTTGCGGTTTCGCGATTTGTTCAGGCCCTGGATCAGCCGCAGGTGATCGGCCAGCGTCGTGATGCGAAACAACGCGTCGTCGATCGGAAACCGAGTGCCCGCGTCCTTCCATGCTCGCGAGGGCGAACTGCGTTCGTGAACTGCCAGCCGCTGCAGTTCGGCCAGCGTGAAATCCATCACGTACCAGTGACCGTCGGCGCGCCGGCGATCGGGGAAGATGGCAGCCACATCGGTGACATCGTCCAGTGTGATGTCGTGCAAAACCACCGGCACGCCGTCCCGTGAAAGCACGCAGTCCTGTTCGATGTAGTCGGCTCCCAGCGCGTGCGCGAACACGGCAGCTTCGGTGGTGTGTTCCGGCAGATACCCGGACGCTCCGCGGTGTGCAATCACGATCGGCGTGCGTTCAATCTGCTGGTGAGAGACCGGCTGAGCCGATGCCGCCGCCTGCGGGTCGGTCGGTTGAGCGGTCGCGATGGAAGACGACATCAGAGTGACTCCCAGAAGAAACAGAAACCCGGCGCGAATGCGGCGTCGCGGAGCGTTACCCGACTGTTCATCATTTCCCGTCATTCCGTCAGCTCCAGTTGCAGCCATGTTGACGGGTCAAATGTAACGGGAAAGTCGTCGCCCAGCGACAGCGGCTGAGTTCCCAGTTCCGTGTCGTGAACCACGCAGTAAAACCCCATGCTCCGCAGCTCCGGAACTTCGCGAAATCCGTAAAGCTGGTCCCCGGGTATCCAGACTTCCAGACGGTAGCCGTCGTCCGAAGTCGCTGTCCTCGTCAGCATTCGGGAAGT
This sequence comes from uncultured Planctomycetaceae bacterium, assembly GCA_964531585.1. Taxonomy (GTDB): domain Bacteria; phylum Planctomycetota; class Planctomycetia; order Planctomycetales; family Planctomycetaceae; genus JAWKUA01. Next base: position 1,769 of record CAZHET010000743.1, read on the forward strand.
GTCCGACGCGATCTTCAGTTCGCGCTGCTGAGCGATTTCCCTGGCGATGACGGTCGGCTGATCGTCGTTCAATTCGTCGACGGGAAGGCACACGAACTGATGACAGAACTGCGTCGCCCGATGCACCTGTCCCGACGGCCGCGTGTCCAGCCACAGCACGACGCTGTCAGAATTTCGCACGTCCGACGCTGTACCGGCGACCGGAAACTTCTTGCCGGCGACTTCCACGGCGACCGCGATACCGGATTCGTGCCACCCGACGGCAACGGACGCGAACACCGGCCGTTCGTCCATCGCGGCGGGGATGAACAGCCGCGATTCCGGCGGCAGTTTGAGCAACGAACCTCGACCGCCCGGCGTCGGTGGCGAGCAGCGCGGAACCGTCAAACGGAAGTCAAACAGCAGCGACGGCGGAACGATGTGAGCCATAAACAATTGCCATTCAGTCAGCGACGGACGCATCACCGTGGCCGGGTTCAGCGAAACATTAACCCGGATTATTCACGCGACTCGCGTGCTCCGAAACAACACGTGTCAGCGACAGCTTTACGTCGAGTGGCGAAAAAACACACACTGTACGACGGGACTCCGATCCCGTCGCTGAAATGCGACCGACTCCGATCCCGTCGCCGCAACTCGACGGGATCGGAGTCCCGTCGTACCAAGTCGTGAACAATCCGGGTTGATGTCCCGCGCGGGACTTGCGGAATTCCGACGACCAGCCGACGACGGAGATTCTGGCGAATCGAGCGACAAAGGCCAGTCCCGCGAAACAGACACACGCCCTCACGGCCCGACAACGACCGTCCGGCCGCCTTCAGAGAAATGGTGTCGTCAGGAAAATCACCTGCCAATTCAC
>CAZHET010000744.1:0-2612 GCA_964531585.1 uncultured Planctomycetaceae bacterium
TCACTTTGTGAGCGGCACGGCGCTAGCCGCCGGTGTCTGCATTGAATAACGTTGGGAAAAACCGGCGGCTAGCGCCGTGCCGCTCACAGATCAGCGCTAAAGTGATTGACATTGGGCGCGTGACCGCTGGCGGGCGACGACTGCGGTTACCAGCGGAACAGCCCGGTCCCCCAGGTCAGACCAGCACCGAAGCCGCACATCATGACCAGGGAGCCAGGTTTGATCAGTCCCTGCTGCTGTGCTTCATCCAGTGCGATCGGAATCGAACCGCCCGATGTGTTGCCCACTCGATGCAGGTTGTTGAAGACTTTTGCGGGAGGAATTCCCAGCACTTTCATCGCGTGATCGATGATGCGAATGTTAGCCTGGTGCAGCACGAACAGGTCGACGTCCGCCACCGTACACCCGCTGCGTTCCAGAATGAGTTCGATTGTTTCCGTGACGACCTGGATGGCCCACTTGAAGACGTTGCGTCCGTCCATTTTCAGAAAGTGCTGCCCTTCCGCAACGGCCTGTGCCGTCAGCGGCCGCGAGGTTCCACCGACTGGCCGATCCAGCAGACCCGCACCCGCGCCGTCAGAACCAAGCTGATACGACAGCAGCCCCTGGTCACGGCTGCCTGGTCCCACAAGCACTGCTCCGGCCCCGTCTCCGAAGAGTGGCGACGTTCCCTGATCGGTGGGATCAACGATGCGACTGTTGATGTCGGCACCAATGACCAGAGCCAGCCGCGAATTGCCGGTCGCAACGAACTGTGCGGCGGTTGCCAGAGCGTACATGAATCCGGAACAGGCAGCCTGTACGTCCATCGCCGGAACGTCCAGGCCCAGCTTCTGTTGAACCAGACAGGCCGTCGCCGGACAGGTGAAGTCGGGGGAAAACGTGCCGACGACGACCAGATCGATTTCTGCCGGATCCACATCCGCCGCGGCGATCGCCCGTCTGGCCGCTGTGACGGCCAGGTCGCTGGTTCCTTCATGCGCCGCCGCGTAGCGTCGTTGTTGAATTCCGCTGCGCCGCTCGATCCAGCCGGGTTCGAATCCGTACTGCAGTTCGAGTTCTTCGTTGGAGACGATTCGATCCGGAACGCAGCTTCCGATGGATCGAATACTGATCCCGGTCAGGCGGCAGGTTCGTTCTGATCGTCGGAAAAGAATGCGTCGAGATTCCGTTTTCGTGCCGTTGTTACCGGCCTGCAATGCTCGCCGAACCATCTCCGGGTCGATGCCCGGCTCGGTCGCCTGAGAACTCTGTGAATTCATGAAGAATGCCCGAACTGGATTCAATGGCACCCGTTGCTTAGCAATGAGCGGAAAAAAAGTGTCTGACCCCAATTGCCGGGAACCGGCCCTTCGGGTGCTTCGCACAATTGGGGTCAGACACTTATTTTCCGCACGATCCTTACGGGGCAGGGATGCTGCCGGCAGGGCAGCCGTTTTACCTGTTGTCTTGCCGCAGCGGGGCAGGACGCCGGGCAGAAATCCACAACGGGAATCTCTTGCCTCAGAAGTCTACTCAGTGCGTCGCATTATTGAAACCTCACCCAACGCCCGCGCCACTTCGTTCTGCGGGTTGGCGTTGTCGGATTCTCCGAAGCCCTGCGCTGACGGCACCCGCAGCATTTGCCTCTGCTGACGGTGGGGCTCGAGCAGCCAGAGCGGCCATCTGCACCTCGCGGACACGGTGCAGTCAGGTAAGCGACGCAGACTCGTCCAATCGGCGAAGAACTGCCGATGCTGCCCCGAATAAGCGTCGGTTGTGTCGTCAGACCACGGAATTTGCAGACGAACCGGCATCAGACGGACAACCGGCGACGAATGCCGCTTCCACGCGGCCGCAGCACACGATTGGCTCGGACAGGCGGCTGAAGCAGGTCGATGTTCCGAACCACACGGAGTCACACACGGATTGGTGCCGGAGAATCGCCGGCAGATCTTTACGGAGGAAAGCAGGATGCGATTCAGGAATCAGTTTGCCGTCTTTGTGTTTGCCATCCTGGTCGGTCGAACCGCCGCAGTTGCGAACGATGGGACGGCCTCTGCTACTGTCAGGACGACGCAGGTAGCGCTGCGGCCGGTGGCTGCCACTTCCACGGAACACCAGCCGGTCGGCATGAGCTTCAACGGTTTCGCTCAGTTCCGCCAGACGCCCGATCTGGGTGCTCCCGGTTCCGCCGGAAGCGGCTTCCGGCATTTCACGATGCCGATGCATTCCTACACGACGTGGTATCGTCCTCGCGCGGCCACGCTGAACGAATGCGTACGGTGTGAAAAGGACCCGTTTCGGCCGCGTGGCTTTGGTCATCTGTTCGCCCGTCCGTGCGACGGCTATCGCATGGAATACGCTCCGCATGTCCTGAGCGGCGACACCTCGACCTACGGTCCGGCCTATATTGCTCGCCAGCCCGATCCGCGTTGCCCGGACTGCGATCACACTGCTCAAGGCCACCACCACTGATCGAGTTACGACTCACGCGGAGATAAGTTGCCGTTCGAGCGGAACGGCGCTGGCCGTCCGGTGCCGCAGAAACCACATCGCTGGCACTGGCCGCTGATAGGCACTCACTTTGTGAGCGGCACGGCGCTAGCCGCCGGTGTCTGCTCACTTTGTGA
>CAZHET010000745.1:0-2604 GCA_964531585.1 uncultured Planctomycetaceae bacterium
AACGCAGCGTAGGGGCCACCGCAGCATACCGCTATCCAGCAGGTAGACCGCCGCTCGACAATGGCTGGGCCGTTTCCCACGCAGGACTGCGTGGCACAGATTGCGATCCGTCGTCAAAACAGAAGACGGGACTCACACGCAGCATCCATCACCGCCTGAATCTGCTTGTCAGTCAACCGACACTCGTCATGCAGTCGTCTTACGAATTCCGCCCAGGCTTCCTTGGAAGGGCGGATCTGCAGAACCGGCGCGTCGTTTTGCGCGTCGCACTCTTCCCGCCGTCCTGCTATCCTCCCTGCCTGAAATGACTTAGAGTCATCGGTTCGATTCCCATCCGCTTCCGTTATTTGGATGTTCGTTTCTGTCTGCCGCGAGGCTGGTGCTGCATGACCGATAACTTCCGATCACGACTGAGAAACCGCGAGACGCTGCTCGGCACGATGGTCACGCTCAGCACGCCTGCGGTGTCAGAGATATTTGCTGAGCTGGGTTTCGACTGGCTGTTCATCGACGGTGAGCACGGGCCACTCGAACCGCCGGAGGTTCTGGCGATACTTCAGACGGTCAGTCATCGTTTGGCGTGCATTGTGCGAGTGCCTGCGGCCGAGGAGGCTCCGATCAAGCGGATGCTCGATCTCGGAGCGTCCGGCGTGATTGTTCCGATGGTCAATACGGCACAGCAGGCCGCGGATGTGGTTCGGTATGCCCGATATGCGCCGCTGGGGGCTCGCGGTGTGGGACTCGCCCGGGCACAGGGGTACGGTCTGCGGTTCAAAGAATATATTGAATCGGCGAACGACACCGTGTCGGTAATCGTCCAGGCCGAACACGCTCTGGCCGTGGAAAACATCGAAGCCATTGTACAAGTCGAAGGAGTCGATGCTGTGCAGTTGGGGCCGTACGATCTGGCGGCCAGCATGGGGAAAATGGGTCAGGTCGACGATCCGGACGTCGTCGCGGCGGTCAATCACGTGATCCAGACCTGTCTGGCGGCCAACATCGCGGTCGGCTGCTTTGGCGTCAACGCGGACGCGGTTCGGACCTACATCGATCGTGGCTGTACTCTGGTCACTGCCAGCGTCGACGCAATTCTGCTGGGCAGAGCCGCTGGTGACATGCTCGCAACGTTGCGGACCCGCTAATTCTCTGTCACACCGTAAGAATCGGGTGCGTTGAACGCGTATGGCGGACTTCCACTCCGTCACCGTTGGCCATTGAGACAGGCCGGACATCACTCGTACCCGAAGACTCGCTGCGACGGGCCAATAGCGGCGAGTGACTGCCGGAATTTTCCGGAATCATCACGACCGGCAGATTCGGCGGATTTGCGACAATCGGCACAACCGTCAAAGTTTTCCAAATCCTCGGACTTTGACTAATCCGCAAATCCCTCATGACCGATACGAATTGATAAATGGTCATTCCGCGGCTCGCGCCCATGCCGGCACGAAGCGAAGTCGGTGGACGCGGCCTGAGGGATCAATTCAGAACGTTCAGACGAAAGTCAGAGTCGCTGCGCCGAGCGCGCCGATTCATGGAGGATGCCGGAATGCTGATTCGTTGTCGCACACGTCGCACGTCATTCGGACGAACATCATCCGGACGCACGTCATTCGGACGAGCCTGGGGCGTTTTCTGCCTGATGACGGTGCCGGGGTTGGTCTCGGCGGCGGATGAACCCAATCCGTTTGCAGACTGGGAAGCCGTCAGGAGTTCAACCGGCATTACCGAAGCCGCGCCGACACCGGCGACAGCGCCGACACCGGCGGATGGTGCGGCCTTGGAATACTTTTCCCCGTCAGCCAGTTCGTCCACTGACAGCTCTGCCACACCGGGTGACGCTGATGCCAGTGCGGGCAGTGCTGCCAGTCAGGCCGCCGCGAAGCGCCGTCTGAAGCTGATCGACCGTCCAAATGTTCCGAGCGCGCCGCGTGCGGCGAATTTCACACAGGCCCCGATGATTTCACGTGCTCCCGCTGCGAAACAGCCGACAGCACCTGCTGCGTCGGCCGCGGAGGCCGCGTGGCCGGCATCGTTTCTTGTGCATCCGTCAAAGCAGGACCCGAACGGCTCGGCCACCGCAGCGACCGCTGACGGCGCGGAAAGCGGTGGCGTGATTCAGGCGAGCGCGGCTCAGGTCGACGGTGCCGTGGACAGCAACATCCAGCAGATCAGTGCGGAATTCTTCGACCCGGAGTCGGGCAATCCGTTCGCCGACTTTCTGGAAGGCGAAGCTCGATCCGACGCCGCAGCGACCGGTGCAGCAGCGACCGGTGCCGCAGCGGGCCGTGTTGCATCGGCGTCAGATCGTCAGTCTGCAGGTGCATCTGCATCTGCACCGGCGATCGAACGTCCCAGCAGCGCGTACGGTTCACAACCGCCGTCAGCGAACACGGGTGCTCAAAGTCCGTCTGTGACTCTGGAATGGATTCAGCATGGAGACTTCAATGTCGGTCAGGAATGTCGGTGTGATCTGCTGATTCGCAACAGCAGCGACGGCGGTGTTCGCAATGTGATTGCCGAGGCGATCATTCCGGATGGACTGCAGGTCGTCGGTGCGTCACCAGGTCCGGATGCCACACCGGGCTCAGCGATCTGGAAATT
>CAZHET010000746.1:0-2600 GCA_964531585.1 uncultured Planctomycetaceae bacterium
TTGCCATGAAAATCGGGTGGTCGGCCACGCCACTGGCACGTCTCAGTCCGAATCGTGTTCCTTCGCGGTTGCTCTCTGTTTCCGGCGGTGTACCGAAGACGACATCCCAGACGTTGACCTGAAAGACGGATTCAATCACCGAAGTTGCTGCCAGCACGCTGGCCACACTCACCATGACAGGTCGCAGAGAACGCAGGTCTCTGGCATTTCCGATCGCAAAGCGACCGGCGATGTACGGCAGAATCCACTCGCCGTAGGCGCGGATCGGAGTCACGGCGGCCGCGCCCGTGGCAAGCGTGTCAGACCACACATGCGCTACGAACATGGCCGCAATGCAGAAGTCCAGCAGGGTCAGCGGTGACCGAATGCGTCCTGCGGGGTGCAGGGAGAACACGATCAGCGCGATGATTGCTGTTGCAGTGCGCAGGCCGATCGGCTGGCCGAGCCATTCCAGAGTGATCCAGACCGGTGCCGCGAATGACAGCCCGACGGCGACCCCCAGTGCGCGCGCTGGTCCGTGCCGCAGTGTCACGAACGCGATCACCACACTGACCGCGCTCACGAGTGTCAGCCACGCTGGCATTCCTGTGAGCATCAGACGGTCACCTGTTGTGTCATATTGGCTCTGCCTGATTCAGTCGACTTGGTCGTTCTTCCGCGAGTTTGCGGCAGAGATCCGCCGCCTGACGATGGAGTTCCTCCGCGAACTGCTCAGTCGCCGCCATGGAGAATGCTTCGGCCGCAGCACGAATTCCCAGCGTCAGTCGCGGCCCGGTCAGGCAGGCGGCGACGGCCAGATTCGCTCCGGGAGGAAGCGGTGGAATCCCGGTGGCCGATTCGAACCGCAGATCTCCGGGCAACGGCCAGCCGTCGTCATTACTGCGCAACAGGCGACCGGGAACTCGGGTGATGTCGCCCAGATACGTCAACTGCATCGTCGGCACAAACCAGCCGAGACGGCGCATCAGCGAGGAGGCGGCGGGAAGTTTTTCAAGCTGCTGCAGCCCCTTCAGAAACTCCACGGCAACGTTTTTTGACTTGATGTAGGACATTTCATCATGCAGACCGCGAACGAGTGACATCGAATCGCGACATTCAGAACGGCGACGTCTGAGGAACACGACGCCAAATCGATTGCAGGCGGACAAGAAGCGGTCAGACGGTCGCCGCAGATCGACGGGAGTGAGCACCGTGATGCGCTGCGAAAGTCGCTGATTGTTCTGCAATGAGTCGGCGGCCTTCATGCAGCAGGCCAGCAGCAGGTCGTTCAGCGTGATGTCGAAGCGTTTGAGCGAACGTCTCAGATCCGGGGCCGGTTCGCCCGACAGGAAGTCCGCGGATTCGATCCTGCTTTCGACACAGTAAGTTCGCGGGCTCGCAGAATCTGTCGTGGAACCGGCTGTTGATGCACGCTGCGGATTCAGACGCATCGTTCGTCCTCGCACGGTCAGCAGAAAATTCCGGATGGCTTCGAGCCCGCCGACGGTCTCCGCGTGGTCGCCCGCGGGAGGCATCCACTCACCTCTCGCAGCAAGACGATCGGCTTCATATGGCTGCAGTCGCGACGACAGCCCGCGCACCTGGCAGTCGTACAGATGCATCCAGTCGGAAATGAACTGACGCATGCCGGTGCCGTCGGAGCAGGCGTGATGAAAATCGAGCTTCACCAGCAGGCCATCGCTTCCAACGAGCGCCTCTCCCCGCAGTCCGGATCGGTGAGCCAGACGGCTGGGGCCGATGTCGCCGGTTTCGATTGTCTCGATCTCGCGGTCGCACGTCGTCATCTCCAGCGCCGGCGGCTCCGTCCGAACCCAGCGAGGCATCGCATCGCTGTAGTCAACACGCGACATCAGCATCGGATGCCGACTTACGGCGATGTCCCAGGATTCCTGCAGTTCGGTGTGATGGACCTGACCTGTCAGACGCAAAACGACACGCATGTTCATCCGGTGAGCGTGGTCTTCGCTGTTCAGTACGAAGCGTTCAAAGACAGTCGTGGGCAGCCTGTCGCGGGCAGAGTCGACGGGTGTATCAGTGGCCGAGTGTGACAGTGCCGCGTCAGCAACGGCGGATTCAGCGGATCGTGCAGTCATGATGGTCCAGCCGAGGCCTGTCTTAGACGCGAACAGAAATTCCGCCGTCAACGATGATCGTCTGCCCCTGAATCAGGTCGCTTGCCGAACTGGCGAGAAACGCGACGACGTCGGCCACATCTTCCGGCGACAACATGCGATCTTTGACCAGCATCTGTTGACGCACAATGTCCAGCACTGAATCCACACCGGGCATTGTTCGCACCGCTTCCGTCAGAATCAGTCCGGGCAACACGGCGTTGAAGTTGATTCCGCTCGGCCCAAGCTCGAATGCCAGGTGCCGCATCAGACTTTCCAGTGCAGCCTTCGACGCTCCGATCGCTCCGTAGTTAGCGACGGCCCGGTGCGAACCGTGGCTGCTGACGCAGATGACTTTTCCGTTGCCGTTTGTTGACGCAAGAAGCGGCGCGGCCGCCTGAGCCAGCCAGACCAGCGGTGCAGCGTTCGTCCGCATGACCGCATCCAGTCCGGCAGACGTTACTTCCATCAGCGGACGAAAGCCGCCAC
>CAZHET010000747.1:0-2591 GCA_964531585.1 uncultured Planctomycetaceae bacterium
AGCGCTGCTCGATTTCATCGCCGACTTTGCCAACTGGGACAACAGCACGGTCCCGGCGTATCTGGAGACAAGTCGGGCGCTCACGCAGGCGGCTCACGAAGCCCTGGGCGGCGTGCCGGGGACGCGTCCGCTGGTGGTGGACCCATTTGCCGGGGGCGGTTCGATTCCGCTGGAAGCGCTGCGGGTCGGAGCCGATGCGTTTGCCAGCGACCTGAATCCCGTGGCCGTGCTGCTGAACAAGGTCGTGCTGGAGTACGTCCCCAAGTACGGCCAGCGTCTGGCGGACGAAGTCCGCAAGTGGGGCCAGTGGGTCAAAGAGCAGGCCGAGCAGGAACTGGCGGAGTTCTATCCTAAAGACCCGAACGGTGCGACACCGATCGCCTACCTCTGGGCTAGAACGATCGAGTGTGAGGGGCCGGGTTGTGGTGCGGAGCTGCCTCTTATTAGGACTCTGCAGACATCCCGAAAGGGCGATGGTTGGCAGTTTCGGATTGAGGAGAGCAAGAACACCGTAGCGTTCCGAATGCAACGAGGAAAGGGGCCTACAGGCAGCGCAACGGTTGCCAACGGAAGTGCCAACTGTCCTCGCAAGGTGTGTGGATTCACTACTCCAGCGAAGCGCGTACGGGAACAGCTGATTATGCAGCATGGTGGCGGGCGCGACGCACGTCTCCTCGCTGTTTGCGTCGATGACGGAACTCAGCGAGTGTTTCGAGATCCCACTGATCGGGACTTGGAAGCGGTGTCACAAGCAACTCGACGTGTCGACCGTGACGCCCTTCCGACTGATGAGATAAACCCAACTCGACCGTATAAGAACACACGCGGCCTAAGTGCGGTTACACGAATAGGAATGCGACAGTTTCGCGACCTTTACAACGATCGTCAGGCGTTGTCGTTGCTGGCATTCCAGCGGATCGTTCGCGAGATTGGCGACCCAACGTGGGACGAAGCATTCCGCCTCGCAGTTGCGACTTGTCTGAATTGCGTTGCGAGTCGATTAGTCTTTCAGAACTGCACACTTTCGAGGTGGAACGCATCGCGCGACACGATCGAAGGTGCATTTGGAAAACAGGCACTTCAGAACACGTGGGATTTTGCCGAGTCGAATCCCATCTCCAGCGGCCCTGCTTGCTGGGAAGGTGGATTGGAATGGGTACTCAAAGTCCTTGAAGCGAATCTTTGCCTTTCGGGCGAGGCAACAGTCATTCGCGCCCGCGCTCAAGATCAAGTCTTACCGGATGAAGCCGCCCACGCGCTTATCACAGATCCACCTTACTTTGCCGCTATTCCATACAGCGATTTGTCAGACGTGTTCTACGTGTGGGAACGCCACTTCATAAGGGAGTTTTACCCGGACCTGTACGCCGACGGACTGACCGATAAGTCCGCAGAGGCGATCGTAACGAATGCGAATGTAGATTCGGACGGAAAGCCGAAGACACCTGACTTTTACGAGCGTCAGATGACGTTTGCCTTGGAATCAGAGCGGAAATCCACACGACATGACGGAATTGGAATTGTCGTGTTTGCAGATTCGAGTACTGAATCATGGGAAGCCATACTCGGTGCTGTGATCGGCGCCGGCTGGGAGATCACTGCTTCTTGGCCGATCGACACTGAGCTCCAAAGTCGTACTCAAGCGGCAGGCTCCGCTTCACTGCAATCTTCCATCCACGTTGTCTGTCGCCCTCGTGAAAACAAAGACGGATCACTCCGTGACGAAGTTGGCGAATGGCGAGACGTGTTGTCTGAACTGCCGCCGCGTATCCACCAATGGATGCCGCGGCTGGCGGCCGAGGGAGTCGTCGGGGCGGATGCGATTTTTGCCTGTCTGGGACCGGCTCTCGAAATCTTCTCCCGCTACTCCCGTGTCGAGAAAGCCAGCGGCGAACAGGTGCTACTCCGCGAGTACCTCGAACAGGTCTGGGCCGCCGTCTCCACCGAAGCGCTCTCGATGATCTTCAAGGATGCTGACGCGGCAGGCTTGGAACCGGACGCCCGCCTGACGGCGATGTGGCTGTGGACACTCGGGGGTGGGACAGGCAAGGCGGGTGCGAACGGTAATGCGATCGAGGTCGTCCCCGGCATGACTTCCGATGGTGAAGATGATGAGGAGGAACCGTCTTCCGGCAAGTCCACGGCATCGGGCGGTTTCACGCTGGAATTCGACGCCGCCCGAAAGATCGCTCAGGGGCTGGGAGTCCATCTCGAACAGAGCGATTCCATTGTCGAGGTCAAGGGACAAAGCCCGGCTGCTTCCAGTCGGCGAGCGTATCCGGCATCTGTTCGGCAAGGACGAAACGACGACCACCACTCGCGGAAAGAAGAAAGCTAAGGCGAAGCAGCGATCGCTATTCGAAGAACTGGACGCTCTCGAAGCGGAAGCCGAAGAGACCGTGGCTGGGGAACTGAAACCCTCCGCCGGCGAAACGGTGCTGGATCGCGTGCATCAGTCAATGATCCTGTTCGCCAGCGGTCGGGGGGAAGCACTGCGGCGATTTTTGGTGGACGACGGAGCCGGCAAAGACGCCCGCTTCTGGAAACTGGCCCAGTCCCTGTCCGCACTGTATCCCCCCGGCACCGACGAA
>CAZHET010000748.1:0-2582 GCA_964531585.1 uncultured Planctomycetaceae bacterium
TGGCACTCGCAGGATGAACGGCTATCGAATCAGAGCTGATCACCTAAAGTGCAGTGAAACAGGGAGGATCATGGGAATATCTTCCGATGGAGCGACCAGCACAGGGTGTCGCTCTGCTGGCCGTTGATCACGAGCTGTATCGTATCGGTGGCATGCAGGCTCAGAATATGTCCGAAGAGCCGCATGATCTTTTCTCCCTCTCCGAAGTTGCCGCCTGTGATCCGAACACCAGGACCTGGCGCAGGCTGCCCGATCTGCCCGACCCCAGATCTTCTCATCGAGCGGCCGTTCTGCAGGGGCACATCTACGTGTTTGGTGGTTGGACGCTTCAGGGTGGTGAAGACGGAACCTGGCTCGATCACGGCCTCGTTCTCGATAGCAACAACGAAGCCGCAGGCTGGAAACCCATTTCGCAACCGACTCAGCTTCGAGCACTGGAGGTCATTTCTTATGGCGGCAGAGTCTGGCTCATTGGTGGGATCACACCGGAGGCCGAGGTTTCACAGAAGATCCATATCTTCGACCCTGCGACTGGTTCATGGAGCAACGGCCCGGACGTGCCGGGTATGTCAGCCAACGGCAACGGCGTTGCTGCCACAGTGGTTGGCGAATCTCTGGTCCTGGCCGGCATGGATGGAAAGATCTATCGCCTGACAGATGATCAGAAAAGCTGGGTCGATGCCGGCAAACTTCCGTCGTCCCGGATTCATCATCGCCTGATTGGTGACTCGGATCGTTTGCTGGTGATCGCCGGAGCCACGCGAACCGGTCATTTGAAGTCAGCCGAATTCGTGTCGCTGCATTCAGGCAACGGCAACTGATGCGAACTCGTAGCAGAAGTACTCGGCGAGCACGGATGAACGGGTATGACCCACACCGACTCCTCCGCCGACCAGGACTGTGTCTGGCCGCAAATTGACGTTGCTGGCCGTGCCAGTTGTCATGTGGGTATTGCTTCTGCGTCCAGCGAATGGTTCCCGCGGGAAATGCCTGGACGGAGCAAGCCGAGCTGAAGTTCCTGAAATCTGAAAAAGTGTTCGATGCGGTGGCCGTTTACGGCGACGCTCCAAATCCGACTCAGCTTAGAACTTTGGGGGCGGCAACGTGCCACTCTTTCACATTTCCGGTGGTCGGGTGATTGATCCTTTGAACGGGATTGACAACGAAGTTCGCTACCGTGAGTGTGGGGTCTGCCCCCATTAAATGAACACTTAGATGAATCCGGTGGTGGATTGAAATCAAACCACGAGTTCGCCTCATGGGCCTGCGGGACCTCCGGGCCACGTCACGGGTCCACGGAACGGGTTGTCAGCACTTCGGAACCGAAGAATCCGCTTTCGGACTGTGCTCAAGCGTTGTGACAGGCCGCGGGCGTGGTTAGAATTTCGGGGGAGCGGAAATCCTGGTCGTCGTGGTATTGCCAAAAGCAGCCGCGAGTTTTCAATGCTCAACGCCGCCGCGGGCTGGCAAAGTCCATCACATCTTCCGATGTTACCAGGAGCACAGGAATGAAATTTGTCCGCAGCACCAGGCGTCCCCCCCGCCGTGGTCAGGCAACGGTCGAATTTGCGATCACCAGCTTCGTGCTGACCGCCATGCTGGCGGGGTTCCTTGGCATTATCGTCATGGGACTTGGGTCGTTCCAGAATAATATCGCGGCGGAAAGTGCAGGGCGGTTGTTGGATGAACATGAGGACCTACTGGCAAGCGTGTCGACGACATCTGGAAAAGTTTATGCGAAGCTAAAGGAACTGGACATGTATGATGAGGCTGACCTAATTATCTCGCGTGACGAATGGTACGATCCCGCGTTTCGGGAGGAGCTTCCTGAAATCAACCGAGCTCTATTGGGCAATTACATCTTCGACCCGGATCTGGTTCCGGACGGTGAAACGGAATTGGGTGCCTTTCGCTATCGCGGCGCTGTCGTTCGAAACTCGGACAATGACAGACTGTTCTAATTCCACTTTTGAAAGACACTGTCCCACCTGTCGCAAAAGGAATTGATCGGACGATCGTCCTAAAAACGTTGTGGGGGGATCATAGCCCGGAATCAGACGACTGGGTGGGACCAGTGACGGTGTCAAAGAGTGACGACGAGAACAAATATTGGATCGTGATCTTCTCTCCTTCCCAGCCGGGCTCCATGGTCAACTTGGAGATTGTCAGGGATGCCGACGGCAGGATCATTTCTCAAACGGCTATGGAAGCCTATGACTCTGCCATTTCGCTGTCCGCTTTGCCGACGGGCTACACGTTTGATACGCCGCCAGGCAACCCCAACTTCGACGCCTCTACCTCTCGAGGCAAGTACGGACTGGGCCAAACATTTGCATTTCTTAAAGCCGTGCGTCCGTACCGCCGTGTCTTCGAGTCAGCGTCCGTCTTTCGGCTCGCCGCGGAATGAACCGCGACAGAACGACAAGCTCGCGGGCGATTCAGATCCGTTTCCCCACGAGTTCGCCTCGTGGGATTGCCGGACTTTTGCGGCAGGGCCGTTGGGGTGAAATATCCGACGGCTCGGTTCTTTCTGTTCGGCTTTGAAACATTGTGTGTTTTGATTTGCTGAATCTGGTATGGAT
>CAZHET010000749.1:0-2576 GCA_964531585.1 uncultured Planctomycetaceae bacterium
CCGCGTCCGTCACGGCAGGGTTCACTTCGAAATCATCCAGCTTCATTTTGTAGACTGCAACCTTGTTGGTGGAACTTTCAAAACGGCTGATCTCCCACGTGTCGGGCATCGGTCCATATTCTGTGTCCTGCCATTCAACCGTCGTGCTGACCCATAGCTCGCCTTTCTGTTCCAGCCCGTACCCATGAACCTGGCGGATGATGCGCGGGTCGGTGGCATCCACCCAGAATTCATAGAACCGCTTCGAAGGATCGGGAAACGTGCGAAGGACGAGACACGGCCGTCCGGCCAGGTCAATTCTATCCTGCAGGCGAAAATCCGAAGCTCTGATTTCGGGTTGCAGGTTCGCGGGATCGAAGCTCAATGAGGCATGGATGATGCCACATGCGTACAGCAGCGGATTGGCCTCCAGGTCAAAAACAATCGTCCGCGGTTGCGCTTCACAGATGAACATCTCCGTCCCGGTCAGCCCTGGCTTAGGAGCCTTTGCGAGATTTAGTTCGTGCGGGCTATAGGTTTTGAACTGTTTCCCGTTAAAGAGCACCAGTTCGGCCCTGGGGAAAGGCACGAATTCACTGCCGTCAGACGACAAGATGAGGGTGTGCCCGGTCTTGTATCGCCGAAGGCGGATATTGCGCAGATCTAGAATCACTACCTGCTCAACCGGTTCGATCGTGTCACGCGCGGGCACTGCCACGTGCGGTGACCTGGGACCGGGGTGTATCGCAATCTCTGAATATCCAGCCGGGCGGTATTGCGTCCCCGAGATGCGGAATCGCACTGCGTCGAACTGGGTCTGCCTGGCCTGCCAGGCCGCCACAACTCGTGCTTCGTGGGCCTGCGCAGCATTCGCCGGTCGATCACTGGCGAATGGCCCAAGCGTCGCGGCACAGCATGACGCCAGCAGGAATGTCCGGCGGAAGCATGAGCTCCAGTAGCGAAGAGATGACAGCGTTGTCTGCCGACGTACGTGGAGAACACCGCCGATGATTAAGACTGATGCGCTATTCGACATCTCACGGCCTTTCTCGGTCTGTCGCCACTGGAGCCCGCGGCTGGAGTCCGTTAGTTTGTACGGGAATGCTATTCTTTGCATCTGTAGCGTGTAGTTGTAAATGGACCATCGCATCCCCGGACCGGATTCGTTGGGTGCGACTCATGCGGAACGTTGTATGCAGTGGGGCAGTACTGTGTACACTGAGCATAGGGGCAACGCCAAACGGACACCTGTTGCCCCGACGGGCCTTTGTGCCCGCTTGCGCCATCGACGCTCCCTTCCCAACCAAATGTTGGGCTGAAGATCAAACAGCTTAAAGGTTCATTGATCTCGGATTTCGTGGCCCAATAGTTGGATTCCTTGCAGCCCAGCTGACAGTCGCCGTACAGGTCGGCCCCTACGACGCTGACCAGACCGGTTATCAATCCCCACAGACATGCCTTCAGATGGTTACGCATGAGACAACCCCTTTACACTCAAGGTCAGGAAATGATTGGTTTGAAGCACCCTGCTCAAGCCACATCACACACAGGATCATTGGACAGCACGAAAATCTGTTACTTCTTCTCCTCCGCACCTCCTTTCCCTGCCAGGACCGGGACAACAGAAATTTCCAGTTCCTGTCGCTCCGCAGTCGCGGATGCTACGACGACTGACAGCGTCACCGGTTCAGCGTTCCATTGACCTTCCGGCATCGTTGCCGACAGCGCGATACCGGAAGGCGACACTTCAGCGTGAAGCCAGTCCGGTTGCTCTCCAATCTCAACGACGTTCCAGATGTTGTCGTTCGCGCTCATCACGTGAACCTGGACCGGGTGCGGATCTGCTGCCGAAACGGCGACCTGATCCGGTGACAGACGCACCGGAGGCACGACGACGCCTCGGACCGGGATTTCGATCTCCGGCCCGCGGCTGCCGTCCGGCAGTTTGCTCCGCAGTGTGATCCGAGTGTCAATGTCCCCCACGGGCTGGTCGGTGAACAGCGTGTACTGCAGAAGGTAGCGCTCGTCGGCATCTGGTCCCGTAAACCGGATGTCCGCTTCGTTCGCGTTCCATTCCGGTTTCAGTTCCGCGAGGTCGATCAGCGGCCGGATGTCAATGTCAACCGTCGGAGACCAGGTGTTCTGAACAACCTCATTCGCTCCCAGCAGATCAACGGACGCCGGCGACACGGAGAGCACTCGTAACGCGGTTCCGCGCAGAGGCCATGCCAGGGGCGATTCGGAGCGAGGCTCTGTCTCCGCCGACATGACCACTTCGAACGGTACCCGAGGTGCCCGCGCATCCTGCGAGCTTCTGGTCAGGTCGATCAACCCTCGCACCTTGGTGGATCCGAAGGCCGGAATTGTAAAGCGCGTTGGACTTATCTCCGTGCAGTTGCACGACGCCGTGAAGTCGACAACGGTGACGGGCTGACCGCTGACATTGCGAACAGTCAGCTCGAACGGAAGCTCCTTCTGCATCCAGACTTCGCCGAGATGCAACTCAGCAGGAGCAATGTCCAGAACGGCGACATCATCGACCACGGCAATGCGTTCACCACGCCAGTTGACCGACGCCAGCGTAACGCCGAGACTGG
>CAZHET010000750.1:0-2543 GCA_964531585.1 uncultured Planctomycetaceae bacterium
AGCACACTGTCTTACATTGACGCCGGTCAGCACGCGGGAGGTGAGACGTGGCAGAGAATGACACCGACGATAACTGGCTGCTGTGGGGCGTGGCGATGCTGATGCTCGACATCGTGCTGGCGTGGTTCCTGATGAATTCCTGGATCCCGTGACACTGTCACACATTCGAAAGACTGAGACCGATGAACACGAAGACGATTGAACGACATTCCCGGCTGGAAACGGCGGCAAAGCTCTGGACCATGGCTCACGTGGTGGCGTATTCGGCCGGAATTCTGTGGTGGCTGACGCGGTGATGGTTGAACTACGGAACCGACCGACGCATGAACCTTCAGCGGCAATGCGGAATCGAACTCGGGTGGTGGAGTGCCTTCAGGCCGGAAGGCGGGCGTCTCAGAGAGTTACGTTCCCAGGTTTCACGTCGGCGAGATAGACGCCGTGTAGTTTCAGTGATGACATCAGGCTTCGAACCTCCGACCAGTCACTTCCGAAAAGCTCTCGTCGCTCCGCTTGCCACTGACTCATTATCTCCCGGTCGTCGCTGTAGGGCGGCGGCTGATCGAGGTAGGCACCAGCGAAGTCAACGACGAATGGCGCGACGACAACGGACATTTCCACAACCCACAATTCATCGTCATAGTCGATCAGTTGCGGAATCGAGAATCGCCCGACGGAGCTGACTTCGCGTTCCTTGAACCGCAGGTAAACGTCACGTTCACGGATGTACAGCGACTCCCACGAAAGAGCCTTTACGGCCGAGGGGTGGTCGGTCAGATAAACGATTCCGTCTTGACCATTTCCCAGTCTTTGCTGTAGGGACCGAGATCGTGTCGACGTGTATGATTGCAGTCGCTCGATCTCTTTGTCATAAAAACTAGCCATGCTTTCCGAATCTGTGCGAAAACTCGGTCATTCTGCACTTGTCCACGCACTGCTGCGCGTGAACGGAATTGACATCCCTGTAGCCAGTTTCGGCCCGGACTACTGCGTGTTGCGCGAAGCCAAGGATATCGACGTCGAGTCGAATGCGGAACTGGTGGTGACCGTCGACGGCAAGACTCATCTGTGGGACGTGACACTGCCTCACGGTGCCGCGGGGTTTGACGAGCGAGTCACCTTTGAGACACGCCGACCAAGATCTCGTGGCGACGAGTCATCGCATGGTGCCGAATCATTCGTGCGGACGCTTAAAAATCTCGCGGGTGCAAAGGCGAAACCAACAGACGCGTCTGACGAGGCCACAGCGGGCGGCGATCGCATCACTGGCGAACTAGTATACGATTCAGGGCATCGCGATGAACTGCGGCGACGGGCGGATGGGAATTGAAACGCTGCGGATATGATGCGAAGATGCTGGTCCTTGAACCTATGACTCAAAACCTGATTCTCTCCGTCCTGCGGGACGGCTGAACGCTGTTTGCTACGTGTTGCAGATCCGGAAACGGCTGCACGGTCTGTCATAGGACCGAAGGGCACTAAGGCAGACAGCGTTTTTTCGTGGAAGGGTTGAAGCAATGGCACGAAAGCGACGCGGACGTGGTGAAGGTTCCGTTTGCCAGCGAAACGACGGGCTGTGGATGGCAACGGTTTCGCTGGGCTACACTTCGCACGGCAAGCGAAAACGCCGGACGATTTACGGCAAGACGAAGGCCGAAGTCCAGAAAAAGCTGCGCGACCTGCAACTGAGCAACGACACTGGCAAGCTGGTCGAACCGTCAAAGATGACGACCGGCGAATGGATGAACCACTGGCTGGAAAACGTCGCGCGGCACAAGTTGCGGGAGTCTACGTTCCGGCGGTACGAACAACTTCTGAGGAACCACATCAACCCGCGAGTCGGACAGATCCGGCTTCAGAAGCTGAACAGTCTGCAGATCGACGCGATTGCGGGCGACATGCGAAACAGTGACTACTCAGAGCGAACGTGTGAGTTCGTCTTCACTGTGCTGAAAGCCGCGTTGAAAGTCGCTGTAAAACGAAAGCTGATCCCCGCAAATCCAGCCGACCAGGCGGAACGACCAAAACCCGAACGTCCGCAGCAGACCACCTGGACAGCCGAACAGGCGCAGGCGTTTCTGCGGGAAGCAGCTTCCGACAGGCTGTTTGCGTTCTACGTGCTGGCGATCGTCACTGGTTGCCGTCAGGGCGAACTGATGGCGTTGCAGTGGTCCGACATCGACTGGTCAGATTCGAGCGTTCGGATTCAGCGAACAGTCATCGACACGAAAGACGGGTTGAAGACGGGACCACCGAAGACCAAAGCCGGGAACCGTACCGTCTGGCTGCCTGCGTTCGCGGCTGAAGCTCTGGACAGCCACCGGGCTGCGATGCTGAAGGAAGGCAACGGAAACAGCGAGTGGATCTTCCCGGACACATCCGGCGGACTGCTGCGACGGCAGAACATGATTCGCCGTTCGTTCAGACCGCTTCAGGAACGAGCCGGAGTTCCGTCGATCAAATTTCACTGCCTGCGACATTCGGCAGCAACGATCATGCTGCGGAATGGCATCAGCATGAAAGTGATTCAGTCCGTACTCGGTCAC
>CAZHET010000751.1:0-2535 GCA_964531585.1 uncultured Planctomycetaceae bacterium
CCGGCGAAGACCGATTCGCACGGGCGGAAGAATTTTCCCGCGAGGCGCTTCGTGCGCCCGACACCTATTCGCTTGATCCGGGTATCGGTCGTCAGATCAGGCGCTTCGCGCGGTATAACCTTGTACTGGCTCTTGCGTTTCAGGATCACGCGGCCGATGCGAAAACAGAGGCGGAAACGCTCGCGAGCGACACAAATCAGCATCCCGACGAATTGCGAGCGCTCGCGGATGCGTGGAGCGAGGTTCTGGCCTGTGGTGTGCGCACCGGCCAAAGCGACGAATTTATCCGGCACGCAACCGATCAGACTCTGCTGGAACTGGAACGAGCCGTTCAGGCTGGCTTTCGGGATCACGCGGAATTGAGCACGACCGAATCGCTCGTCCGATTTCACTCGGATCCGCGTTTTCAGAAACTGGTGGAACTGGCGCGGGCTGCCGGCGAGTGACCGCTAACTGAAGACGCCTCGCACGGACGGCCTTGCCAGTTGATGCATGGTCCGCGACGGGACCGGAGTCCCGTCGTACACTGGTTATTCGTCTTCCCAGCTCACTTCGCCAGCGGCGATTTTCAGGCCGAGTTCTGTGAATGCCTGCTGGCGTTTCATCAGGTTCGCGGGCACATCCAGGACGGCAATCATGATGCCCCCGTTGATCGCCTTGCCGGTCAGATTTTCCGCGGGAGGAATCGGCGGAACATCAGGCGGCCCCATGCTGCCGTCGGACCAGAACGCGGCGACTCCTGCCCAGGCTGCCGGAGTGCTCATTTCGAGTTCTTCGGCCAGTTCATAGGCCGCACGACGAGCTTCGTCGGACGGTTCGCGCACCCATCTTTCGGCGGCTGCCAGCATGGGACCATCGCCGTCGGCTTTGATGCACTCCGACTGTCGCACGCACTCGATCAGCCACCAGACAGCGCAGCGTTTGGGCAACGCGCTTGCCAGAAACGTCAGCGACGCCGTTGGCGATTCAGTGTCAAGCAGCCGCTGAGTGAAGACTTCGGGAGGTTCGCCTTCCTCCGGCTGAATTGGAACGGACTCCGGTGGTATTCCAAAGCGCTGGATGATCTCGGCAGCAGTTTCAGCGGTGAAGCCGCGCACCTGTTTCAGGTGTTCCCCTGGGTCCGCGGGAGCCTGAGAAGGCGCGGTGGGCACAGCAGCAGCTGCTGCGACTGTTGGATGTTTCGACCCGCCCGGTTGAGTCTTCTTCGGCCGCAGGATTGATTCGGGCGGATGATCGTCAACAGAAGCCGCGACCGCAGGCGTATCGTCGACTGGCGCGGCCGCGTCCCCACCGACGATCGACGGACCTTCGGACGACCATTCGACGGTGAACTCCGTGCCGCCACAGCGGATGATGTCCGACGCGGAGACCTGCGCGGATTCGACTGGCTCTTCGTTAACCCGGGTTCCGTTGGTGCTTCCCAGGTCTTTGACGACGCATGCATCGCCATTGAGTTCCAGCGATGCATGGCGGCTGGACATCTGCAGGTCGTCGGGAAAGTTCAGGTCGCAGACTTCGGTGCGGCCTACCGTAATTGGTTCACCGGGAACCAGTACCGCGACATCGCGAAACCGGTTGCCCTCTTTCACCTTCAGGAATACTGGCATCGTTGAACTCGCGGACTCTCAGGGACGGCGGCTCTCCGAAGCCGCCGAAAGCAGACTTGCGAATCCCGGCCGGCTCGGAGACCCGCCTGGCCGCGCGGACGGGGGGCAGTTCAGTTAATCATCGTGACGCCACCCTTGGCCGTCAGCATGGCGTCACCTTTGACGGTCGTCATCGCCCCTTTCATTTCAGCCATCGCACTTCCCTCGATTTTTACCATAACCGACTTAAGCGTAATACTGGCCGGTTCGAGTTTAATGCTGCTGGCACCGCATTTCAGTTCGATCGACTGCATCGCCTCGGTCGAACTCTTACCGAGGTTAATCTTCGTGGTCTGATTCCCCATCTTGATGATGAGTTCATCATTCCCCATGTCGATCGTCGTCTTGCGGTTGCCCTTTTTGATGTTCAGCGTGTCGTTGCCGGTGTCCAGCGTGACCGTGCGATCTTTGTAGATGGCAACCGTCTGGCTGCCCGCCTTGCAGCCCGCCTTGCCGATTTTCAGATTCTGGTCGTTAAAGATTTCGATGTCCTGATCGCCGTCCTCCTTGTCGTCGAAACCGATCCTGCGAGTTTCGTTGTTTTCGATGACGCAGTCGAAGTCCTGTTCCGCGTGGACGTAGATCTGTTCTTCGCCCTTCTTGTCCTCGAAACGGATTTCGTTGAAGTTGTCGGCGGATCCGCCCTTCGAGCTGCGTGATTTAATTCCCGACTGGGTCTTGTTGTCGGGCAGGCTGTACGGCGGCTTCTGTTCGCCATTGTAGACGGACCCCATGACAACGGGACGATCCGGGTCGCCTTCCAGGAAATCCACCAGCACTTCCTGACCGATGCGGGGGATGTGCACCATGCCCCACTGCTCACCGGCCCACGGCGTGGCCACGCGAACCCAGCAACTGCTGGTTTCGTCGTTCGTGCCGTACCGGTCCC
>CAZHET010000752.1:0-2528 GCA_964531585.1 uncultured Planctomycetaceae bacterium
ATGTCTGCCAGGACCGTCAGTCGGTGCATGACTTCATCGAAACTCAGACGGCCAAAGGCTGGCACGAAGAAACAACTCTGTTCTCGCGTCACTTCAATGATGACGACCAGATGCTGACCGTCCCCGGCCGCCTGCACCTGCAGCAGATCCTGGAAGTCACGCCGTCGCAGCGGCGAACCGTATATGTTCAGTCGACCCGCAACGGGAACATCGACCGTGTGCGGGTGCAGCACGTCGAAATGGCCATTGCCGAGCTGACCGGCGGCATGGAAGTCATACCGGTGACTCTCCGTACGGCTCGCGAGTACAGCCGGCCGGCCAGCGAAGTAAAGATCATCAACGATCTGTACGATCAGTCGACTCCGGTACCACGTCTGACAGCAGGCGGCGGTGGTGGCGGTGGCGGCGGAGCGGCCGTCGGTACCACTCCGTAGGCTTTATCGAACGCGACTGTCATTCACAGGGCGAACGGCCTCACAGCCGCTCGCCCTGTTTTGCTGCGCGGACGCAACCACGCGCCGTCTCTGTCGCTGCCTTGCGAATCATGACGGCAGCGCGGAAACTGTCGGGGTGAAACTTTCGGGGCGGATTCATGACGCCCGCCGATTCTCCCGCCGCCCGGAGTCTGCGATGTCAGCTACGGTACGCCGTCTCAATGTCTCCCGCCGTGCGTTTGCGATTTCCACGGCATCAGCGCTGCTTGCTCGTCGCCCGACTTCTGCCTGTGTGCCGCCGTCCGAACAGATCACGCTGGGCATCGTCGGGCTGGGTTCGCGCGGTTTCAACCTGCTCGACGCATTTGTGAGCGACGAGCGGTGCCGCATTGTTGCCTTGTGCGACGTTGATCAGCGGCATTTCCGCGACGGAGTCTGGGGCCGCGGAACAGCGTATGGCCGCGATCCCGCGCGGCAAAGGGTGGAAGCAGCCTACGCCGACGCTAAGTCAGGAACGGCGGCGAAGGGAATTCACGTCACCGCGGATTATCGCGACGTCTGCCGTCGCGACGATATCGACGCCGTCGTGGTTGCCACGCCCGATCACTGGCACGCATTGTGTGTCATGGATGCGCTGAAATCCGGAAAAGACGTGTATTGCGAGAAGCCGGTGACTCACCTGTTTCGTGAAGGCCAGCTTGTTGTGGCGGAAGTCGCGCGACAAAACGCCGTCTTCCAGACCGGTTCGCAGCAGCGTTCGGACCGGCTGTTCCGCCATGCCGTCGAACTGGCTCGCAACGGAGTTCTCGGGCAGGTTGAGTCGTTCGAAGTCGGCCTGCCGCCGGGTTACGACAAGCCGCAGGGGTCCACCGAGGTTCAGTCGCCGCCCGAACATCTGGATTACGATTTCTGGTGCGGCCCTGCGCCGAAACTGCCTTACATGCGAGCTCGCCATCATCGGTGGTGGCGCGGCCATTCGGCGTTCGGCGGCGGAGTGCTGATGGACTGGATTGGACACCACAACGACATCGCTCACTGGGCGATCAACGTCGAGCGGTCGGGGCCGACACTGGTGGAAGCCGTCGACTGGAAGTTTCCGGACAGCGACGTCTACGACACGCCCCGCGAATACACAATTCGGTGTGAATACCCCGGCGGCATTGCCTCGTCCGTTTCTTCACACAATCGTCCGGGACTGAAGCTGATTGGATCTGACGGCTGGGTACACGTTGATCGAGGCAAAATTGCAGCGTCCGACGATCGCTGGCTGCAGAGCGGTTTTCGCCCCGGCAGCGAAGCCGTCTACGAGTCGAATGATCACACGGGTAACTTCCTCGAATGCGTCCGCAGCCGGCGTGAATGCATCGCGCCGGCTGATGTGGCCCACCGATCCATTACGCCCGGCCATCTTGCGTACGTGTCGCACAGACTGCAGCAGCCGCTGAAGTGGAATGCTGATGCGCAACGTGTCGAGAACAGCGACGAAGCGAATCGGCTGCTGTCCTCCGTGAGCTACCGCGAACCGTGGCAGCTTTCTGCCACCGGGTAGGCGCGCGCGAGTCAACTGCCCGAACTGAAACACCTCCGTCACATGGCCAAAGTCGATCCGTCCGAAATTAACTCGAATCCATGGCACCGGACGATCATGCTCGCGCTGCTGATTGGATTGCTGGCGATTCTTGCGATGCCGACTCCCGAAGGCATGCGGCCGGAAGCTCACCGATTGATCGCTGTCACGTTTCTGATGGCCGGTCTGTGGGTGACCCAGATTGTACCGCTGGCCGCGACCAGTCTGCTTCCGCTGGTGTTGTTTCCTGTGCTTGGTATCCAGTCCGCGGCGGATACCAGTCAGGCATACATCAATGACAATGTGTTTCTGTATCTCGGCGGGTTCATCATCGCGCTGGGCATCGAACGCTGGAATCTGCATCGCCGCATCGCGCTTAATATCGTGTCTTATGTGGGAGCGAAGCCGCGGCAACTGGTGCTGGGATTCATGCTGGCCACAGCGGGACTTTCGATGTGGATCAGCAACACGGCCACAACGCTGCTGATGCTGCCCATCGCTCTCGCGCTGCTGCGAACGATGGATGA
>CAZHET010000753.1:0-2521 GCA_964531585.1 uncultured Planctomycetaceae bacterium
GCAGACACCGGCGGCTAGCGCCGTGCCGCTCACAAAGTGAGTGACATTGGGCGTGCGCTGGCCGTGTCCTGCACGCCGCTGCATTGGCACCGACGGTCCCCCGAACACTAACATGTTGGCTGATGCGATGTCGGATCCTGCATGGCCCTTCTGAACTTTGCGTACCACAGGAAAGAAACACTCATGGTGCCGTACCGCGGTTTGCTGCTGTGTCTGCTGATGACGACGGGTTCCGTGTCGTTGGCGACGGACTTTCACGTTTACTATCTCGGCGGCCAGTCGAACATGGACGGCTTCGGCTACGTTCAGGAATTGCCGGCTGACGTGTCGCAGCCGCTCGACAGCGTGCCGATCTTTCACGGAAACATGGCCGCCGATGATGTCGAAGTCGACGGCCGGGGAGTCTGGGCGACTCTCCGGCCAGGACACGGCACGGGTTTCACTTCGGATGGGACGTCCAACCGTTATTCAAACAGGTTCGGCGTTGAAGTGACGTTTGCTCACGAGTTGCAGAAGCAGTTTCCGGATCGCCGTATCGCGATCATCAAGTATTCGCGCGGCGGAACTTCAATCGCAGCGGACGCGGCCGGACAGTTCGGATGCTGGGAACCCGACTACAAAGGCCGCGACGGAATCAACCAGTACGACCATTTCCTCGCAACAGTCCGATCGGCTTACGCGGACACTGACATCGACGACGATGGCACTGCGGACCGTCTGATTCCGGCCGGCATCGTGTGGATGCAGGGCGAAAGTGACGCGGCTTACTCACAGGAAATCGCCAACACGTATGAAGCCAATCTGCGGCGGCTGATGGACCTGATCCGAGCGGCGTTTCGCGTAGATGATCTGCCCGTCGTCATCGGCCGAATCTCTTATGCCGACAGGAACAGACCTGCCTGGGTGCACGGTGAGATCGTGCGGACTGCTCAGGCGAACTTTACGAAGAACGATGCGAATGCCGCGCTGGTCGTTTCGACGGATGAGTACGGCTACTCCGATCCGTGGCACTACGATTCGGCGGGCTACGTGGATCTCGGCCGTCAGTTTGCTGATGCTCTGGTCCAATTGGAGGCAGGTGAATAATGGTCCAGCGGAATCGTATCTCGACGTTTTCCCCGACGACGAAACAGCGGGGAACTCGCACATCACAAACGCCATCAACCGTCGTCGGCAGGCCATTCGCATTTCCTGCTCGGATCATCGCGGCGATCGTCGTGCTCGCTGCGTTCACAGTGCATGCCGTCGCTGATCCGCCGAACGCAGGAAGGTTCCGCGTCGCCACGTTCTCCGCCGACGTGACCGTGCCAATCGGACATCGGTGCATGGGAG
The DNA here is from genome assembly GCA_964531585.1 of uncultured Planctomycetaceae bacterium. Classification (GTDB taxonomy): domain Bacteria; phylum Planctomycetota; class Planctomycetia; order Planctomycetales; family Planctomycetaceae; genus JAWKUA01. The sequence continues at coordinate 1,333 of CAZHET010000753.1, forward strand.
TTCTGCCGACGAAAGTCCGCGAGATCGCTGATCCTCTGGAGGCTCACGGCTTTGTGCTGCTGGGGGCCGATCAGCCGATTGTCGTCGTCGCCGTCGACTGGTGCGAAATCCGCAACGGAGCCTACGACGAGTGGCGAGACGCTCTGGCGGCGGCGGCCGGAACCGTGCGGGATCACGTGCTGGTGACAAGCCTGCATCAGCACGACGCGCCCGTCACGGATGCCGGAGCGGCAGCGCTGCTGGCAGAAGTCGGACTGAAGGGCGAACTGTACGACGAAGACTTTCACGCGGCCTGCATCGCACGTGTGACCACCGCACTGAAACACGGACTCAATTCCGCACAGCCGGTAACGCATGTCGGAACGGGTAAAGCACCGGTGGAAAACATCGCGTCGAATCGTCGAGTCGTCATGGCGGACGGGCGAGTCACATTCGATCGTGGCAGCCGCAGCGGTGCCGATGAGTTTCTCAGCAGTGCTCCCGTCGGAGAGATCGACCCGGACGTCAGGACGCTGTCGTTCTGGAACGGCGACAAACCGCTGGTCGCGCTCAGTGTCTACGCGACTCATCCGATGAGCTACTACGGACAGGGCGAGGTGTCGGCCGATTTCGTGGGGCTCGCACGACGGCAGCGCCAGCGGGATCTTCCCGGCGTCATGCAGATCTACGCCTCCGGCTGCAGCGGCGACCTGACGGCGGGAAAATATAACGACGGTTCAGAACAACACCGCCGTGATCTCACGGACCGAATGCACGCCGCGATGAAAAATGCGTGGGAAGCAACGACCACCGTTCCTCTGACGAAGATCACGCTTCGAAGCACACCGCTGCAGCTTGAATACTACCGTCACGGCGATCTGGAACCCGACAAGCTGCGAGCAACTCTTGCCGACGAAACGCAGCGGACGGAAGACCGCATTCTGGCAGCCATGGGCCTGTCGAACTTCCAGCGAGCATCATCCGGCCCGCCGATCGACTTTCCGTGCATCGATTTCGGCAGCGCTCAACTGCTGCTGTTTCCTGGGGAATCCTTCGTGGGCTATCAACTGATGGCACAGCAGATGAAGCAGGATTCGTTCGTTGTCTCGATGGGCTACGGCGAATGCTGGCCGGGCTACATCCCAACAAACGCCGGCTTCGCCGACGGCTTCCACGACAAATGGCTGTGGGTCGCCCCCGGCTCGGAGCG
>CAZHET010000754.1:0-2501 GCA_964531585.1 uncultured Planctomycetaceae bacterium
CACTCACTTTGTGAGCGGCACGGCGCTCGCCGCTGGTGTTTGCATTGAAAAACGCTCGGAAAAACCCTCGGCTAGCGCCCAATGGCACTCACTTTGTGAGCGGCACGGCGCTCGCCGCCGGTGAGGGCGACGCTGGCGTGATGCCGGGGTCGAAGAATGGCCATCGTGGGACGTGTGAAAAGAAGATGATCTGGTTGCACCCGTCCGCCAACCTTCCCAGGGGAAGCTGGGATAGATCGAACGAGCAGAACAAATTCGGCGGGCCAGCCGCGCGTTGAGCAATCCGCGGCCCACCGCCGTCGATTGCACCATCGTTTCCCTTCCCGCATATCGCTCCATTCGTCCGTTCTTCCCCGCGGCTTCGCCGGGGAGCGGTGATCCGGGCACCCTTGAATCAACCACGAATGAATTCACAACTCGAACGGTTCACGACCACACCGTGCAACTCCACCTGAGGCGCCTCGCCTCGGCGCAACTACGGAACTTCATCACAACCAAATATGTCCAACGCAACTCACAATATGTCCGGCACACCAACGGCTCGCAGCGAACCGCGCGAGCTGATGACGATGGATGCACAACTGACGGATATTCAGCCCGGCGGCGGTATCGTGATTCATCTCGAACAGGCCTGGGGCCGAATTCGCCGAGCGTGGCTGAAAACGTTTCGCCGCGGGTATGTCAAACGCATGGAAGCCTGCCGGAAGGGTGACTTCAATCCGTGTCCTCACGAAGTCCTTGACCCACGCGACCTGAAGTTCCACCGCAATCAGGGCGACTGGTACTGGGATGCAATAGACGATCCGTTTACATGGCGCGATCGCCTGCCGTTTGCTCGCGTGGGCCTGGCCGAACTGCTGCTGATGGCCGGCGGATTCTTCGCGGCAACGGCCGCATTGGGCTGGTGGGCGATGCGGGCGGACGGAGCCATTCGCGTCGTCGCGGCGGTGTTGGCAGCCGCAGCCGCCGTCTGCGGTATCCTGATCGTGTGGTTCTTTCGCGATCCACCGCGAAGTGTGCCGACAGCAGCGGGACTGGTGGTCTCTCCGGCCGACATAAAGGTCGTGGAAATCGAGGAACTGGCTCACGACGATTTCATTGGCGGCCCGGCAATCAAAATCGGCATCTTCCTGTCCATCTTTAACGTTCACATCAATCGCGCACCGCTGGCCGGCCGAGTCGTCGGGCTGACGTACACTCCGGGAAAGTATCTGAACGCGCTGCGACCGGAATCCGCCCGCGAGAACGAACGACTGACAGTGCTGATGGAATCGCCCGAACCGCCGTATCGCGGCTTCGTTGTCCGACAAATCACCGGAGCGATCGCTCGACGCATCGTCTGCTGGCTGAAGCCGGGCGATACTTTGCAGCGCGGAGAACAGTTCGGCATGATTAAGCTGGGATCACGGACGGAACTGCTGCTGCCCGCCGAAGCGTCACTGGAAATTTGCACCAGCGTCGGCACACACGTCAAGGCGGGCATTTCCATTCTGGCCGAGTACAAGCCCTCCGGTTCCCAGGACCCAGTCTCGTGACCGACGAATCTCACACTGACACGACCACAGAGGCACCGGCAGCGGCCGACACCGGAACGACCGAACCGGAAGCAGGCACGGACGCAGTCGTTGCGAGAAAGCGACCGCGGCGCGAGAAAGTCTTCGCCGTGCTGCCGACGATGCTGACTCTGGGCAACGCCGTCTGCGGCTTCGGAGCCATCACGATCGCAGCGAAAGTCGGACCGGACTCCTTCGCCGGAAGCGAATTATTCGTGGCGTCGCTGCTGATCTTTCTGGCGATGCTGTTCGACGCGCTGGATGGCAGCGCGGCCCGGCTGACGAACCAGACAACCGACTTCGGCGCGCAACTCGACAGCCTGTGCGATGCCGTCAGCTTCGGAGCCGCTCCGGCGTTCATCATGCTGCAACTGACGCATCCGGCGCACCACCTGATGGATACGATCCGGTCGGCTCCGTTCACCTGGCATCCGCGCATCATCTGGGCGATTGCCGTGCTGTTCATGGTCTGCGCGATTCTGCGGCTGGCCCGCTTTAACGTCGAAACCGATGAAGAGGATTCTCATGACTCGTTCAGCGGCCTGCCGTCACCAGCCGCGGCAGGAGTCATCGTGGCGTTTCCCATCGGTCTGCGCGGACTGAAAGACTTCGCCACCCGAGGCACGGCGGAGTGGATGGGACCTGTGCTGGACGTTATCCGGCCATCTCTGGTTGTGGTCCTGCCGCTGATTGCTCTGGGAACTGCCTTCCTGATGGTGTCCCGCATCCGCTATCCGCACGTGTTCAATCAGCTTGTCAAAGGCCAGCGCGGCCGCAAACAGTTGCTGCAGATGGTGTTCGCAATGGCCCTGGTGTTTGTGGTGCGGGAAATGGCGCTTCCGCTGCTCTTCTGCTGGTTCGCCTTCGCGGCCCCACTCCAGTCGCTGTGGCTGAAGTACCTGAAGCCAATGATGGGGCCAAAACACAAGACCAGCGCAGGCGCATAGC
>CAZHET010000755.1:0-2499 GCA_964531585.1 uncultured Planctomycetaceae bacterium
GTAAGCGTCCATCAGTGCCATAGTTGACGTGGTCGGTAGTTTTTCGGTTTCCGTTTGATGTTTTTGAAGGAGACCGACAGATGGCTCGATCGATCAATCGTGGATTATGGCAGCAGTGGGAGGAACGTGTTCAGCGGTTTTCATCATCGTCCGGTCTGACAGTCGCGGAGTATTGTCAGGCAGAAGGCGTTTCTCAGGCGGCGTTCTACAACTGGCGGAAGAAGTTTCGTGGCCGCAGCGCAGCGACAACCTGGCGGACGGCTGCGGCACCGGCACGAGCCGTGTTTGTGCCCGTCCTTCCGACCGCGCCCGGGGCGACTGGCAGCTTCCCGGCCACCGTGGTTCTGACTCTGGCCAACGGCGTTCGCGTGGAAGTGCCGAGTGCGGATCCGGAGCTGGTCGGCCATGTGGTTCGGACCGCTGCGGAATGTCGCCTGCTGACCGCTGCGGGAGAGCAGCAATGATTGCCATCCCTTCCGGAGCATCCATCTCTCTGTGCACTCTTGCCACCGACATGAGAAAAAGTTTTGACGGCCTGTCCGGAATCGTGCGCACAGAGTTCCGGCATGAGCCAAACGACGGCAGCCTGTTTCTGTTCATCAATCGTCGCCGCGACCGCATCAAGATCCTGCATTGGGAAACAGGGGGCTTTGTACTTTGGTACAAGCGTCTCGAGGCCGGAACTTTTGAAGCCGTTCGCGCTGCCGACGGGACGTCCGTGGTGACGATTGACGCGACCGAACTGAACATGCTGCTGTCGGGAATTTCTCTGCAGTCGGTGAAGCGTCGCAAGCGGTTTGCGGCCGCGTAATGGACCACGACCACACGTCGGATTGAGCTGTTGTTTCATCCGCCAGATGGTCCTTCTGTGAGCGGGTTTTTGCAGGCCACACTCGTCTGCGAAAACCTGCTTCTTTTCTGGAGATTTTTCAGGGACTGGCCTGGTGCCGTTTCGAAGGGTGATTATCCTGGCCCGCCATGACGAAACTGGAATTACTTCAACAGGAACTGACGCGCCTGCAGGCCGATCGGCAACGCGATCATTCGCAGTTGCATCAGCAGGCCACACTGCTGGAACAGAAGGACGCTTGGAACAGAAGGACGCTCTGCTGGGCGAGCAGTCCGACACGATCCGCAGGCAGGAAGCCCGGCTGGAAGCTCAGCAGCTGGAAATCAACCGGCTGATTCAGCAGGCGTTCGGCCGCCGCAGTGAACGTTACCTTGAGAGTCCGCAGCAGCTGCAGCGGGACTTCGGCGGCGGGCCGGAAGTCATCGATGCCGCTGACGGACTGCAGCAGGCCGTCGAGGAAAAGCAGCGCGACGATGAAGCGTCAATCACGGTTCCCGAGCATCAGCGAAAGAAGCGGAAGACGCTCGGCGAGTCGCTTCCCGATGACGTTCCGCGGATCGAAGTTGTGGTCGACGTGCCGGAGGAAGATCGGCACTGTGACACTCACGGCGATAAAACACTGATCGGCTATGACATCACCGAAACGTTGGTGTACACGCCGCCGCAGCTGGAAGTGCATGTCACAAAGTACGCCAGGTACGCCTGTCCGAATCAGCCGGAATGCGGAGTCATTCAGGCCGAACGGCCACTGAGTCTGATCGAAGGCAACCGCTACGACAGCAGCATCGCGGCCGAAATCAGCACCGCGAAATACGGCTATCACCTTCCGCTTTATCGACAGCAGGATCAGTTTGCCGGCAGCGGCTGGGTTCCGGCTCGCAGCACGCTGCTGAATATTCAGACGGCGAGTGCCGAACTGGTTCGTCCGCTGATCGAATTCTTTGCCGACGAAGTTCGCCGGGACAGCGTGATCGGCACCGACGACACGGGAGTGACTCTGCTGCTGCCCGCCACGCTGCCGGAAGTCGATGCGGCTGACGTCCGCAGTCTGCGCATTCACGAAGTCCTGTCGGCCGCGCTGGCCGAAGACAGGAAACACGTGAAGGCGAAGATGTGGGTCTAGCGAGGATGCTCGGTTCCGCTGAACGTTTTCGACTTCACGGTCAGCCGTCATCGCGACGGGCCGGATCAGTTTATGATCGATAACCAATATCAGGGCATTCTTCCGGGCGACTGTTACAGCGGCTACACGGGCATCAGCCTGCGCAGTGATGACGGCATTCTACACGCGGCGTGTAATGCTCATGCGCGTCGGAAGATCTTCGAGGCGCGGCACAATCATCCGCAGGCGGCGTCAGTGATCCTTGGGATGTACAAGGAACTCTATGACATCGAACACCGGGCCCACGGTCTGGATGCTGATGCGCGGCTGCAGCTTCGCGGCGAAGAATCATCGGCTGTCTGGACCCGGCTCCGCGAGTTCCTCGACAGCGACAGCGTGAACAGAATTCTCCCGAAGGAAGCATTGACCCAGGCGATTGGCTCTCTGAACAACCACTGGGACGCGCTGCAGTTATACGTGTTGAACCCAACGGTTCCGATCGACAACAACGAGACGGAACAGCTGATGAAGCAGGTCGCCATAGGTC
>CAZHET010000756.1:0-2492 GCA_964531585.1 uncultured Planctomycetaceae bacterium
CTCCAGGTGTCTGACGTTTCGCCGTATTTCATGCGATCGCAAACGTCGCGACGCCCCACTGCGGCACTGACCGGAACACCGTTGCCGAGACCTTTTCCGAGACACACGAAGTCGGGTTCCAGGCCATACGCTTCGAACGCGTACATTCGCCCCGTGCGGCCAAAGTTGGACTGCACTTCATCAAGGATCAGCAGAATATCGTGTTCGCGACAGAAGCGTTGCAGCAATTGCAGATACTCCGCCGGCGGATGATAGCTGCCGCCACCTCCCAGGTACGGTTCCGTGATCAGGCAGCCGATCCGGCCGTTGGTCGCGTCCCAGGCAGCCTGCAGTTCTGCCTGATACTTTGCCGGGTCGAATGTGCTGTCGGGCGAATCGATATCGGAACACTCGTCGCGCGGAAAACTGATAAAGTGAACTCGCGAGTCACGTTCCGGATCATTTTCAGAACCGGTCACGGCTCCCGCCAGTCCTTTCTTGCCATGGAAGCCGAAGCGGGTCGCCAGCACGTCCGGACGATCCGGATTGAGTCTCATGCAGGCCCAGAGAGCCTTCTGCACGGCTTCTGAACCGGAGGCGGACCACATGATTGATTCCAGCCGGCTGCCTCCGGAGCAGCCCTGCAGGTTTGCGAGCAGCCGGCGGCTTGCCTGAGCTTCCAGTTCCGTAATCGCGTTGTAGGCCGTCATCGACACGCAGGGCACAAACTGGTCTGCGTTTGCGTCACCGCCTGCGGAATCGGAGGAGAACAGGTCGCGCGGCCAGCCCAGATACTCGTGGAACCGCTGCAGCCAGCGGCGCGGGTTGTGACCGAGATTCGCGACGAGCACCCCGGAAGAATAGTCGTACAGCCGGCGACCTTCCGGAGTCCAGTGAAACACGCCGGCAGACTTCGCCAGCACAGCCTGAGTCGGCGTGAACGTTCGCAGCGAATGCGGTTCTGACTGACTGATCGCCTGCCGCACGCGATTCGACTGGTCTTCTCCGTTGAACTGAATGGCGTACGACTCATGAGTCACGTCGGCAGTGGCCATAGTGTCCGGTCCTGGCGGAGGAGGCAGTCGTGTTTAGTGCGAATGTTCAGCGAACGTCGGCTGAACCGCGTTGTTCGGCCCATGATCGCCCCGGACGGTCAACGCGGAAACTCACCAGCCGCAGGCCGTCAACTTCGGTCACATACACCGTGCGGCCGTCCGGGCCGCCGAAGCACAGGTTCGACGGCTTTTTCCCGAGCACATCGACTTCCTGCAGGATGTCACCGGCGGGGGTCATTACGACCACGGTCCCTTTACCATGGCGAGTGATGTACAGATTGCCGTCGATGTCGCAGCGCATGCCATCGAAGCCAAAGTCATCGAACTTACGGATCAGGCGTTTGTTCTGCAGAGTTCGGTCGGCGGAGATTTCGAACGCCCAGACGTTGCGCTGCACGGATTCGTTGACGTACAGAACCTTTCCGTCGGGGCTGACTTCGATTCCGTTGGTGGTGCCCATGTTCGCAGCCAGCAAAGTCGTGGTGCCGTCCCTGTCGATTCGCCACAACTGGCCGGTTCCGTCGTTCCAGGCCGGATCGCTCGCGTAAAGTGTTCCATCGGGTGCCATCGCCAGATCGTTTGGCTGGTTCATTTTGTCGTTGTGAGCGAACACCGCAACTTCGCGAGTTCTGGAGTCCACTTTCAGAATATTGTGTCCCGTGTAGTCAGCAACGAAGAAATTGCCGTCGCTGTCGAAACGGATTCCGTTGCCAATGCTGCCTTCGGGAAGTGTGACGAAGAGTTCGCCGCTGCCGTCCGGGTTCACTCGACCGATCGTGCCCTGTTCCTTGAAATTGACAGCAAAGATGTTGCCGTCGGCATCGCAGGCTGGTCCTTCAATCCCGGCTGTGAATTCGCCGGACTTCGTCAGTGCTGTGGCTGTCCACAGTGGCCTCGGGGAATCTGCAACGGGTTCGTTGCGAGACGTGTGGTCGTGGACGATCAGCCATGCGCCGCCGATCCGCCGGAATACCAGCGTGAAGTTGCCGCCGACGGGATCGGATTCTCGCTGCAGGTCCCACCGTCCGAGCACCAGCGCCGCGGAATCACCGAGCACCGTCGTCTCGATCTCGGAGAACGTCACGCGTCCCATCTGTTCGCGCGTGGGATAGCGACGCCGGTAGTTATCGAGTGTTGTCTGCCAGCCGCGAGTGACCTTGCCGCCGGAACTGAACGTCAGATCGTCCGACTTCCAGTAGAATTCCATGAATGCCGGGATATCGCCCCGGTTCCAGCAATCGGCCTGCGCGGCGATGATCGCCGCGATCTGCTTCTGTGCTGCAACAACGGGTGCATCTGGCTGCGCGATGGCCGCGCGACACGTCAGCAGCCACAACAGGCAGGCACACCGTGCAACGAACCGCGATCTTCGCGACAGGATGCGGCGACGAACGGGTGGGTGCCGGTCGTCGCAGGATCTACGAATGGGTGAGTCCGTTTTCACTGCGTTCTCACTGG
>CAZHET010000757.1:0-2489 GCA_964531585.1 uncultured Planctomycetaceae bacterium
CGCTCAAAACAAAGCGTAAACCACCTTTTCACAACCGCAAAACGGGATTGCACCCCCTCACGGAACAGAATCCGGTTCAGAACGCAAATGCTGATCGCCGGGCAAAGATCAAGATACCGGTCTCCCGCACGCAGTTGGCGCGTGTAGTTCAGAGCATTGTAAAGCGTCAGCCGTTCCGCCAGCATGGCCGGCAGACTTGTCTGCATTTCGATATTGAGCCACCGTCCGTGATTGTCACGTGCTCGAACATCCGGAATCGGCAGCTTGTCGTCTGTTGACTGCGTCGGAATCATTGGATTCAACAGCTCAACTTCCTGAATCGGTGCCGCGTCCGTCAGCACGGCATTCAGGAAATGAATTGTGATGGATGTGTGGTCCGGACTGCCGAACAACCGCTTAAATGCGTAGTCGACGGTCGGTTCGATGCCGATGGCCATACCCGCTCCTGCCGTGACAGACGCCTGCCGTGACAGACGCCTGCCGTGTCAGATCGCCGCTACTTCAGCAGCTTCCGAAATGCTGCCGCCGTCTTGGTATTGGCCACATCATCCCTGGTCAGGCCGGCTCGGCGGGCGTGGTCGATGCCGAAGTGGAGCACGTCGAAGCCATTGACGCTGTGGGAGTCTGTGCTGATGACGATCGGAATGCCCAGATCCTTCGCCGCGGCGGCGTTGACTTCGTTCAGGTCGAGCCGTTTCGGATGCGCGTTAATTTCCATCATCGTGCCGTGGTCCGCGGCAGCCTTCAGCATCTCACTGATGTCGACGTCTGCTCCTTCACGTTTGCCGACCAGGCGACCGGTCGGATGGCCGATAATGTCCACGTGAGGATTCGTGATCGCAGACATCAGCCGTTTCATGATCTTCTGTCGCGGCTGCTTCAGCCCGTAGTGCAGCACGGCGATGACCCAGTCGGCTTCTGATAGAACGTCGTCAGGAAGATCCAGCGTGGCGTCTTCCAGGATGTCGCATTCGATACCGCACAGAATTTCGATGCCTTTGATCTGATCGCGGACTCTTCGAATCTCGTCCCAGTGCTTTCGCAGCCGGTCGGCATCCAGGCCATTGGCCATTGAGACCCGCTTGCTGTGGTCTGTGATCGCAATGTACTTCAATCCGCGCGCCTTCGCGGCTTCGGCCATTTCCAGAATCGTGGCGGCTCCGTCGGAGGCCGTCGTGTGCATGTGCAGGTCACCTTTGATCTGATCGATTGTGACCAGGTCCGGCAGCCCGCCCTGTTCGAGGGCCGCGAATTCCAGACGGTTTTCTCGCAGCTCGGGAGGAATCCACGGCAAATCAACGGCAGCGTAGACATCTTCTTCGGTTGCTCCCGCAATCTGTTCGTCGTCTCGGAACACGCCGTACTCATTGACTTTCAGGCCGCGATCCTTCGCTCGCTGACGAACGACAACGTTGTGTTCCTTTGACCCGGTAAAATACTGCAGAGCCGCGCCGAATGATGAATCGTCGACAACTCGAAGATCCAGCTCAACCCCGGTCGTCAGCCGAACCCTCTGCTTGGTGTCGCCGTACTGCAGCACTTTCTCGACAAGCGGATGCTGCGCGAGCGCGCTCATCGGGACAGAAGAATCGGCACACGTGACCAGTACGTCCAGATCACCACAGGATTCCTTTCGGCGGCGGCAACTTCCGGCGACGGAAGCCTGTTTGACTTCCGGCAGCTTCAGCAGGTCTTCGACGATTGCATCTGCCGCGGCGCTGGCGTCGGCGATCGATGTGCGAGTCCCCGCCTCCGCCGCCTGACCGATGTTTTCCAGAATCGACAGTTCCGTCTTCTTCCCGAATCCTTTGAGTGCTGCGAGCCTTCCGGCTTCCGCAGCGGTTTTGAGTTGATCCAGCGACTGCAGTCCGAGTTCATGGAAGAACACAGCGACCTTCTTCGGACCGACTCCGGGGATTCGCAGCATATCAACAACGCCGGAGGGAACCTGCGTCTTGATTTCTTCCAGTTTGGAGTGTTTTCCCGTCGTGACGATTTCTTCGATCTGCTGTGCGAGGTCATCGCCGATTCCGGCGAACTCCGTCAGGTCGCCGGCAGCGTTTACGATCGCAGCAAAGGATTCCGCGGTGGACCCAATTGTGCGTGATGCGTTGCGGTAGGCGCGCACCCGAAACGGATTGGCTCCCTGGATCTCCAGCAGGTCGGCAATCTGGTCAAAATACGCAGCGATCTGGTCATTCTTCATAGTGAACGCTGTTCGCGGTTGGCACGGGTGTGTCTGACGAGCTGCGCGACGTGAGTCCAGTAACCGCACAGCCCGAATCAGTCGGCCGCGGGTGCGGCCGAATCGGCTGTCTCCGCCAGGCTCGTCACGGCCACGGTTTGCGGTTTCCTGGCCGGAGCACCATGGGGAGTATGCATCGCGACCAGGACAATTCCCACCGCGACGAGAGCCATGCCGATCCACAAAGCGGGACTAACGACATGCAAGCCCTTGAGCTGCAGGTAAGCGTAAATCCCGTTTACCG
>CAZHET010000758.1:0-2484 GCA_964531585.1 uncultured Planctomycetaceae bacterium
CGAGTTGACTCGTCGGTGCTGACGGCCGCTCAGGTGCGGCAATTGCTCGCTTTCAATGACCCTGAAATAACGCACGTCGTCGAACAGCATTGGGGCATCATTAACGACTCGTCCGAAGCCAAGGCCGCCGCGATCGCATCGTGGAAGCAAAAACTGACCGAGGAATCTCTCGCCGAAGCGGACCTGGAAAACGGAGCGGCGTTGTTCAAAAAGACGTGTGCCAACTGCCACAAACTGTACGGCGAAGGAGAAAAAATCGGGCCGGATCTGACGGGCGGCAATCGCTCCAACATGGATTACCTGCTGGGCAACGTGATCGACCCCAGTGCCGAGGTGCCTCGGCAGTTCACGACGTCCGTGATCGTTCTGAAATCCGGCCGAGTCGTCACCGGCGTGGTCATCGGTGAGACAGCCAACGCGGTCACGGTCCAGACCGACAAAGAGCAAATGGTGATCGCCGTCGACGACATTGAAGAACGGACTCGCACGAACAAGTCACTGATGCCCGACGGCCTGCTGGATTCGCTGACACCGGATCAGGTGCGGGACTTGATCGCGTTCGTCCGACATCGCCGGTAGCCCGCATTGTACGTCGCGGCGAGCGGGACTGTCGTGAGCTACTTTTCATCCGTGCCGGCGAGCGGCGCGACGTCAGTCCGCCATCGTCGTCGCCGGCAACTGTGAACCCGGACTTACGTCACGCGGCTCGGCTGCTTCCAGTTTCGCATCGACTTCTCCAGCGCTTCTTCGACGGGACTTAGTGGCAGCCCTGCGGCGACGGCTTTGCTGCTGTCCAGCACGCAGTTTGAACGCGGTGTCTTCGCCGCGACGTGCATGAATTCGTCTTCCGATTCGAAGAACTCGAACGCCTTGTCAGACAGCCCGTGCCTGCGAATCAGGTCAACGACATCGCGAGTCGTCACGCTGCCGGGGTTTGTCAGATTGTAGATACCGTAGTCGACTCGCTTCGTGAAGCACGCCATACATGCGGCCACGAATTCTCCCAGGTGGCTCAGGCTGTTCGTCGCGTTCAGCAGTCGATCGTAGCGCATCATCTTGCTGATGTAATTCCTAGGGGAATCCACCTCATCGAAGGGAATTCGCAGCCGCCACACGTAGCATCGAGCGGCGTCCTGCAGAATTTCTTCGCCCAACGCCTTACAGCCGGAATAGAAGCTGCAATTGTTGTGGCGAAAGTCGAAATTAGGTGTCTCTGCTTCCGTGAAACCGCTGCCATCGGGTTTTGCCCCAGTAAAAATGCAGCCGGAAGAAACGTGGCCCCACGGAACCCCGGCGTGCTCACATGCATCTCTGATAATTCCGGGCAGCACCGCATTTCCGTTCAGACACTCCGTTTTGTGCAGTTCGCATGCATCGACGTTCGGTCGGCCGGTGTATCCGGCTGCGTTAACCAGAAACGCCACTGACTGGCTCGTAAGAAACTCGGTCAGGATGTCACGGTCGTAGTAGTTCAGTTCGCGGCGCGAGACAACGGCACATGGCTGGCCGGAATCGTTGAGAAATTTTTGAAACGCCGTTCCGACAAAGCCGGTTCCTCCTAAAATCACAATCACTGGATATCCATCCGGCTAATCAGGCATGTGGAAAGAAATTTGTGCACCCAGATTCCCCTGCCGCAAGACTGCCTGCAGCATCAGGCAGAATCTGACCACAGCGACTTGCCACCAGCACTTTAGGAACGCAGACTCCGGTGGTAACGCGGGCTGGCGTGCCGGTGGTGTCCCCAACGTTAACGAAGTTGTCAAGCAACGATGCCAATTCTCGCTCACGAACCCGACCTGTACCCCGAGACCCTGCTGGAACGCGATATTGCAGCGGACCAGGTCAACTGGTACGCGATGTACACGATTTCGCGGCGGGAAAAGGACCTGATGCGTCGCCTGCGGGCACAGAATATCGCCTACTACGGGCCGATGGCGGAATTCCGGAAGCGATCGCCGGCCGGGCGGATTCGAGTCAGCTATCTGCCGCTGTTTACGGGCTACGTCTTCGTGTGCGGCACGAACGTAGACCGCTACAACGCTGTTTCGACGGGCTGCGTTTCGAAGTGCCTGGACGTTCTGGAACCGGAGGCTCTGCAGGAAGACCTGAAGCGAATTCGGCTACTGGTGCAGAAAGGCAACGACGTACGGCCCGAACCGAAACCTGTCGTGGGCCGCCGCGCGAGAATCATCACCGGGCCGATGACAGGAGCCGAAGGAACGGTCAGCCGCGCTCATTCGCAGCACCGCCTGACCGTGATGGTCACGTTCATGCAGCAGGGAGCGTCTGTACTGGTCGACGAAGCCGACGTGGAATTTCTGGATTAGGCGCAGACCGGGATCCGGGGGACGGTCGGCTCGCTGGCGTTTCAAGCCGGGGTGGCGTGCGCTGTAACGCAGCTTTGACGCAATGGTGTCGCGGGGCACCGCACAGAATTCACCTGCCCAGGCTGATCTTCAGGGTATCCGTGATTGCCATTCA
>CAZHET010000759.1:0-2475 GCA_964531585.1 uncultured Planctomycetaceae bacterium
CACTGCGGGTGGCCGCGCGAAAAACTCAACCAGGCTTCTTTTTTTCCGTGCCGCGTCGCAGTTTGCCGTTTTGCAGTTCTTCGACGACTTTGGCCAGCACGGCGGCGTCCTGAGAATCGATGGCATGTTTGATGCGTGACGGCGGAAGGTCCATGCGAGTCATGATTTCTTCAGCGGTCGTCCACATTTTCGCGCGTTTTTTGTCGGACGTTTCCAGGTAAAGATTCGTCACGAGTTCCGCCAGGCGCTGGTCGTCGATGGCTTCGCGGTTGTCGTAGAACCGCCTGATGATCTTCTGCTGGTGAGCGGAGTAGTCTCGTTGAGCCATCTCTGGTTGTCGCTATGCTTTGGGGTCCCGATGGGCCTTCGAGCCCGTCGTTTCGGAAGTTTCAACGGCCTCGCAACGCGGTCGTACGGCAGCCACTTATTCCGCGGTGGTCAGGACTGCTCGGGTGTATTCGCGATTCAGACGAGCGATGTTGCTGACGGAGATCTCTGCCGGGCAGGCGGCTTCGCATTCGAAGGTGTTGGTGCAGGCTCCGAAACCTTCCTTGTCCATCTGAGCCACCATGTTGATGACACGCTGTTTGCGCTCCGGCTGTCCCTGAGGCAGCACGGCCAGTTGAGAGACCTTGGCAGACACGAACAACATGGCCGATGCGTTCTTGCAGGCAGCCACGCAGGCACCGCAGCCGATGCAGGCGGCGGCATCCATGGCAGTTTCCTGCCGGTGGCCGGGTACCGGGATCGCGTTACCGTCGGGAGCATTGCCCGTGCTGACTGAGACGTAGCCGCCCGCCTTGATGATTCGGTCGAAGGCGGAGCGATCGACGACGAGATCCCGCAGCACGGGAAACGCGGTGGCTCGCCAGGGCTCGATCGTGATCGTGTCGCCATTGCGGAATCTGCGCATGTGAAGCTGGCACGTCGCGGTGCCGCGGTCGGGCCCGTGAGCCTGGCCGTTGATCATCAGGCTGCACATCCCGCAAATGCCTTCGCGGCAGTCGTGATCGAACGCGACGGGTTGCTCGCCACTCTCGATCAGCTGCTCATTCAGCACGTCAAGCATTTCGAGGAACGACATATGCGTGCTGACGCCGTTCAGTTGGTAATCCTGAAACCGGCCTCGATCCGCGGGACCGTTCTGCCGCCAGACTCGGAGTTTCAGATTCAGCAGATCAGAACTCATTTATTTGTAGCTCCGTGTGGAGGGAAGCACGTGTTCGAAGGTCAGCGGTTCTTTGTGAAGCGTGGGAGCCTCGCCGACACCCGCAAAATCCCAGGCCGCGACGTAGCTGAAATCATCGTCGTTGCGCTTTGCTTCGCCGTCCTGGTGCTGGTGTTCCTCACGAAAATGTCCGCCGCAGGATTCCTCGCGATGCAGGGCATCGACGGCGAGGAGTTCGGAGAACTCCATGAAATCGGCAACGCGGCCGGCCTTTTCCAGGCTTTGGTTCAGCGTATCACCGCTGCCGGGCACGCGAACATCCTTCCAGAACTGATCGCGCAGATCGCGAATCTGGCTGACTGCGTTTTGCAGCCCGTCGCGGGTGCGTGCCATGCCGCAGTGTTCCCACATGATGTGGCCGAGTGCCCGGTGGAACGTGTCGACCGTGCGTGATCCCTTCACGGACAGCAGACGGTTCAGGCGTTCGTCGGCGGCCTTCACCGCTTCAACACAGGCCGGATGATCTTCGGGCACCGGCGGCAGTTCCGTTTTTGCCAGGTGGTCACCAATCGTGTACGGAATCACGAAGTAACCGTCCGACAGGCCCTGCATCAAGGCACTGGCTCCCAGCCGGTTGGCACCGTGGTCCGAGAAATTCGCTTCACCGAGAACGAACAGTCCCGGCAGGTTGCTCATCAGATTATAGTCGACCCACAGCCCGCCCATTGTGTAATGGACGGCAGGGTAGATCTGCATCGGCTGCTCATACGGGTTATCCGCCGTGATCTTCTGATACATGTGAAACAGATTGCCGTATTTTTTGCGGACTGTCTCTTCGCCGTCGCGGTTGATGGCGTCACGAAAATCCAGGTAGACGGCCTTGCCCGTGTCGCCGACTCCAAAACCTGCGTCGCAGCGTTCCTTCGCGGCGCGGGAGGCGACATCGCGCGGGACAAGGTTGCCGAAGGACGGGTAGCGGCGTTCCAGAAAGTAGTCGCGTTCGGCATCCGGGATCTGGGACGGTGAACGACTTTCGTCGGCGGATTTCGGCACCCAGACTCGTCCATCGTTCCGCAGGCTTTCGCTCATCAGAGTCAGTTTCGACTGATAATCGCCGCTGACCGGAATACAGGTCGGATGAATCTGCGTGTAGCACGGATTCGCGAAGTAGGCTCCGCGGCGGTGACATCGCCATGCGGCGGTGACGTTGCAGCCCTTGGCGTTCGTCGACAGGTAGTAGGCGTTCCCATAGCCACCGGTGCAGAGGACCACCGCGTGAGCGAGATGGGTTTCCAGCTGACCGGTGA
>CAZHET010000760.1:0-2452 GCA_964531585.1 uncultured Planctomycetaceae bacterium
AGCAGCCGGTGCGTCCCAGCATCGGTTCGTGGGTGTCCTACGGTCTGGGTGCGGAAAATCAGAATCTGCCGTCGTTCGTTGCTCTGTCACCGGGAATTCCGGTCGTTGGTCCGCACCTGTGGTCCAACAGTTTCCTGCCCGGCGAGAACCAGGGAGTCTCGGTCGACACCAATGATCTGGCCGTCGACAAGCTGGTCGCCAACATTCGCAACCCGCTGCTGACTCGCGATCAACAGCGAAAGCAGATCGACCTGTTGCAGCTTCTGAATCGCCGACACGCTGAACAGCGGCAGCACGAACAGCCACTGGAAGCGCAGATCAGTTCAATGGAACTGGCGTTCCGCATGCAGCGCAGTGCCGAAGACGCGTTCGACGTTCAGCAGGAAACGGAATCGACTCGAACGTCATACGGTGACACACTGTTCGGCCAAAGCTGCCTGCTGGCTCGCCGACTGGTCGAGCGCGGCGTGCGTTATGTTCAGGTCTACTACGTCGATTCCAAAAGCAAACAGCCATGGGACACGCACTCCAACAACAGCAAATCGCACGAACGACTGTGTGCCGACAGCGACCGGGCTTCCGCGGCTTTGATTCGCGATCTGAAACAGCGAGGTCTGCTGGAAGACACGCTGGTCGTATGGGGAGGTGAATTCGGACGCACGCCGTACTCGGAAATCGGCAAGGACGACGACAAGTCGAAGGCAGGCCGCGACCACCATAATACGGGCTTCAGCATGTTCCTGGCCGGAGGAGGTGCAAAGGGCGGAACGATGTTTGGCAACACAGACGAAATGGGACTTCACGCCGTCGAAGACCGCGTGCATGTCCACGATCTGCACGCCACGATGCTGCACCTGATGGGAATCGACCACACGCGTCTGACCTACCGGCATTCCGGCCGGGATTTTCGGCTGACCGACGTCCACGGACGCATCGTGGAAGGACTGCTGGCGTGACTTCGCTGCCGCCCGGCATGGTGCAGGTGCGGAGACCGTCACACCGCAGCGTGCAGTAATGTGCGGGTGTCGTCCGTCCATTTATTCCGCATCGACATCGAATTCCGGCGTCAGCACCGGGGCCGCGTCGATGCCTGTGGCTCCCATCAGGTCGACGACCCGTTCGAGCGCAGTCAGCAGGCCGACGCGCTCTTCGGGAGGTAATTCATTGAGTCGGTCGATGAACTGTTCGTGCAGGGGCGTGGGAAGGTTTTCGATTCTCCTGCGGCCGGATTCCGTCAGCAGCAGGCAGACTTTGCGACGATCCTTGCTGGTGCGGCTGCGGATGATGAAGCCGGCATTCTCCAGGCGGTCGAGAATCCGCGACACCGTTGGCGCAGACAACTGCACGGCCGCGGCGATTCCTGCAACCGTCACTTCACAGTTCTCCGGGAATCCCGCGATGGATCGCAGCACCAGCATCTGCGGAACGCTGACACCACTGTGCCGACCGACGTGACGCGAGTGGCTGGATGTACAACGAATAATCCGCCGTATCGCGCGAAGGATCTGAAAGTCGATCGAATCGTCAGGGCTCATCCGGGAAGTTTCGCTCAGTGCGAATCGCACGACAAGCCGCAGGTCATCCGATCGGCTGGACGACACGTTCCGCAAGATACTCGGGCCGCGATGGCTGGCAGCAGAACGGTTCCGCCAGAGTATTTTCCACGCTGTTGTAAACGGCAAACAAATTGATCCGCGGTGTCGGACTGAGATTTCCGTTGGAGGCATGCATTGTGTTGCAGTCAAAAAAGACGATGGATCCCGCCGGTCGGCGTGGTGCCACAATTCCCCGTGGTTCCAGCAGATACTGCAGAGCTGCCTTCGTCGGCACGCCGTGCTGCTGCCGTTGCAGCGACTGCAGAAAGTGCTTCTCGGGTGTCGCGCCGGTGCAGCGGATATCGACTTCATGGGAGCCCGGGATCAGCATCAGCGGGCCGTTGAATTCGTGGCTTTCCGTCAGAAACAGCGAAACACTCAGTGCCCGCATCCGTGGTATCCCGTCTTCCACATGCCACGTTTCAAAATCGGAGTGCCAGAAGAACTCCCGGCGGTCCAGTGGCGGCTTGTAATTGATTCGCGACTGATGAATGTACACGTCTGTTCCCAACAACTGGCGAACGCGAGCCAGAATCCTGTCATCGGCAAACAGTTGCTGGAATCGCCGACTGATCCGGTGCAGTCGAGAAATGGAACGGACGACATCAGAGTCCGGCTCCCGGATCAGTCCGGGCCGTTCCGCCGGCCAGTCTTTCGCCAGTGACGTGGCTTCTTCCAGCAGCGCGTCGATCTCCGCCTGCTGGAGAAGCTCCGGAACGAAGAGAAATCCGTCCTGGCGATACTTCCAGACTTCGTCGGTGGTCAAAGGACCGGGCGCATCGGACGCGACGGGATCGAGGCGCGGGGCCGCTTCCCATTCGTCGTCGGTGCGTGAGTAATACGGATCGGTGTCAGTG
>CAZHET010000761.1:0-2451 GCA_964531585.1 uncultured Planctomycetaceae bacterium
TGTTTCCGGACCCTGCTGCCGCGCCGCTGACTGTGTCTGGAGTCTCGCCCGTGGGTGAGCCGCCACCGCTCGATGTCGCACCGGAATCCGCTGTGTCTCCATCGCAGCCGATAACCGCGATCAGTGCGCTGGCCACGAAAATGCACGTCAGGAATCGGTGCGACAGGGAGGCCCCGAGCGAGGTTCCTCGCACCGATCGCCGTGAATGTTTTCGCGTCACTTGCTTCCTCGTTACCGACTTCGCCGGCGGTTTCACGACAGCATAAACTCGTGGCAGGCCGTCGCTGCAGCCTGACAGGCGTGCTGGCAGTCCGCAGCGCGAACCGAACCGAGCTGTCGCAAAGTCACGGCGACCTGACGACACGCGTCTGCACAGACCTGCAGAACAGCGGCGCTGTGTTTTCGGCCGCCGCGAAGGCTTCCCGCCGGAACGCGCGTCCCGCTTCCTGCCGGAACATCAGCCACAAGGACGCGTTCCAGAGCCACTCGGCAGCGTTCGCGACATTCCATGCACTGAGCGACCTGCAGACTGCCGATGTCGCGCCCCGACAACCGTTCGGTGCGACTGCGGGCAACGAATCGGTCGCACGCCTGCACACAGGTCAGCAGTGCGGTTCGCAGTGATTCGGCCGCCTGCGATTTTGCCTCAAGCGACTGCGGCGGGGGTTGCGGAATTGTCGCACCGTCGGCGTTGCTGAGATTCAGGGCACTGCCGGACAGCGGATTCGTGCTGACGTGCAGGGCCACACCGCAGCCGGCGATGCCAGCCATCGCTTCACGTCGGTTCATGGTTTGTTCCCTCGAAGTTCCTTAACAGACTGAGTGAGTAACAGACTGAGTGAGTAACGGACTGAGTGAGTAACGGACTGGTGCATCACGCCGGTCCGCTCGCGCTGCCCCGGCAGTGCCGATTGATTTTACGCCGAATCGGCAAAGTCTACCAGGACGATATTTCACGACGGCAGCACGCAGACGAAACGCCGGCTCCGACACAGATTCGCGTTCGACATCTCACACGTCGTACAGCGGCCGGAAGCGGTTGTTCAGATGATCCATCAGCGGCCGGTCCGAAAGTGCTTCGCCGGTGACGACCTCAACCAGCCGGCCCGCGCTGAATCGCTGGCCCTGGCTGTGAATGTGGGCACGCAGCCAGTCCAGCAGTGGCCGAAAATCGCCGCGAGCGAAAGACAGTTGCAGGTCGGGCAGTTGCCGGTTCGCGGCTGCAAAAAACTGAGCCGCGTACATGTTGCCCAGTGCATATGTGGGAAAATATCCCAGCAGCCCGGCGCTCCAGTGAACGTCCTGCAGACAGCCGTCGGCGAACGATTCAGGAGCGATCCCGAAATCTGCCTGAAAGCGTTCGTTCCATGCCTGCGGAACGTCCTCTGCTGCCAGACTTCCGGAAATCAGTTCTCGCTCCAGATCAAACCGCAGCATGATGTGCAGGTTGTAGGTCACTTCATCGGCTTCAACACGAATCAACGAAGGGCTGACGGAGTTGATTGCGAAACAGAAATCGTCCTGCGAGGTTTCCGCCAGAGCCTGCGGAAAATGCCGGCACGCGAGCGGGAAGAAATGGTCCCAGAACGGCCGGCCACGGCCGACCAGATTTTCCCACATCCGTGACTGCGATTCGTGAATTCCCAGCGACACGGCGTTTCCCAAAGGCGTTCCGAAGGCGGCTTCCGGCAGCCCCTGTTCGTACAGCCCGTGTCCGGCTTCGTGCAGCGTGCCGAAGAATGCCGACGAGAAGAAATTTTCGTCGTAGCGAGTTGTCAGACGCACGTCTCCCGGTCCCAGGCCCGTGCAGAACGGATGCGTTGTGGTATCCAGCCGCCCCTTGTCGAAGTCGAAGCCGATGGCGGTCGCCGCCTGCCTGCCAAGTTCTGCCTGAGCGGCCACGGGAAAATGCCGCTGCAGAATCTCCGTCCGCGGCCGGCGGGTTGACCCGCGGATGGCGTCCAGAAGCGGCACAAGGTTCTGACGCAGGCCGGTGAAGACGTCGGCGACTTCGGTACTGCGGACACCGGGTTCGTATTCATCCAGCAACGCGTCATAGGGTTCGCCCTCTTCGGCAAATCCAACAGCCGCAGCTTCTTCACGCTTCAGATCGATGATCTGAGTCAGCCACGGAGCGAATGAGGCGAAGTCGTTGTTTCGGCGAGCGTTTGCCCAGTGCTGCTGAGCCAGCGCGGTGATACGCGAGATCTCTTCCACCAGTCTCTGCGGCAACCTGACAGATCGGTCATACGTGCGGCGGACTTCGCGAATGTTGCTGGCGGTGTCGCTGTGTTCGGCATCGTTCAGTTCGCTGTCCTGAAGTTCGTCCAGCAGCTCGCCGATGCGGGGATTGGTCGCCCATTCGTGAGCCAGCCCGGCCAGCAGACTCAGTTGATTCGCCCGATGTTCGTTGCCGCCCTCGGGCATGTACGTTTCGCGGTCCCATCCCAG
>CAZHET010000762.1:0-2450 GCA_964531585.1 uncultured Planctomycetaceae bacterium
GCGAATTTCCATCGTCCGAACAGCAACTGGTGGACATGCTGGAACAGATCCAGCACGTCGTGCAATCGCGCCAACTGCCGGACAAACGAGATTCTGAAGTGACGCGGACCGTGGACATCGCCAGGTAGCCGCATCACCGCCAGGAATCGACCACACGACGATTCGGCTGTCCGCAAAATGCTTGATTCCAGGGCACGACTGCCCCATGATCCCGCAGCATCGGCGGCAGTGCCGGACAGCGTTTTCCTTTGATAACACAGAACAGGATCTGACCGGATGAACGTCACAATGATCGGCACGGGCTATGTCGGCCTGGTCACAGGAACATGCTTTGCAGAAAGCGGCAACGATGTGATTTGCCTGGATGTTGACGAAAAAAAGGTCCGGATGCTGAATGAAGGCGGGATTCCGATCTACGAACCTGGCCTGACCGAACTGGTCAAACGCAATCGTGCAGCCGGGCGGCTGAATTTTACAACCAGTTATGAAGACGCCATTCCCGAGGCTGACTGCATCTTTATCTGCGTTGGTACGCCCCAGGCTGACGACGGAGCCGCCGACCTGAAATACGTGCGCAGTGCAGCGGAAACGATGGCTCCGCTGCTGAAACCCGGGGCCGTTGTGGTCTGCAAGAGCACCGTACCAATTGGCACCAATCGTCAGGTGCGGCATTGGATCGAAGCGAAGGCCGACACGCCGTTCTTTTCAGCGTCAAACCCGGAGTTTCTGAAGGAAGGAGCCGCTATAGACGACTTCACGAAACCCGACCGTGTCGTCGTCGGTGTCGATCACGAAGAAGCCAGTGATGCCCTGCTTGAACTCTACAAACCGTTTCTTCGCACAGAAAAGCCCTTCATCGCCATGGGCATCGAAAGCGCCGAAATGGTGAAGTATGCGGCCAACTGCATGCTGGCCACCAAGATCAGCTTCATCAACGAAATGGCAAATATCTGTGAACAAGTCGGCGCGGATATCAATGAAGTCCGCAAAGGCATTGGCCATGATGAACGAATCGGCTTTGCGTTTCTGTTCCCTGGCGTCGGCTACGGTGGTTCCTGTTTTCCGAAGGATGTGCGGGCACTGCATTCGGTTGCTGCGTCTCACGGAGTTGACGCGACGATTCTGCAAAGTGTCGATGAGATCAACAACCGGCAGAAGGAAGTGCTGTTCCGCAAGCTCCACGCATACTTCGACGGCGACCTGAACGGACGGACAATCGGAGTGTGGGGGCTGGCATTCAAGCCGCGGACGGACGACATTCGTGAAGCTCCGTCACTGGTGCTGATTCGTCGTCTTCTGGATGCCGGTGCGGCCGTCAAAGTCAGTGATCCGGTCGCAATGGAGAATGTCCGTGCTGAGCTGGGTGACGCGGTGACATACTGCGAACATCACTACGACGCGTGCGACGGAGCGGACGCGCTGGCAATCGTGACGGAATGGAACGAGTTCCGGAATCCGGACTTCGACTACATCAAAATCAAGATGAAGTCACCGGTGATTTTCGATGGCCGCAATCTGTACGATCGCCGCAAAATGGCCAGGCGAGGCTTCCACTATTCCGGCATCGGACTCAGCGCCCTGCCCGTCGCTACTGCGGAAGCTCACTGAATTCCCGCAGTTGCACCGAACGCCAGTGGCGCGGAATGAGGCAAAGTCGCAGTCTTCTGCGCGGAGCCGGCTAGGTTCGTCTCGGAGCGGTGAGTATTCCGGATCACGTCGCGGCGGCGGCTGGGCGACGGCTGTTCGTGGCGAACTGTCGGCGAGGTCGTGGCGGAACTCGGTGTCACGCGATCATGCCACGAACTGCTTTCGGCCGTGACGTCCGTTGGTTCGCCGCAGACTTGCTCTGCAACCGACCACGGCAATACTCTTACAGCCTCTACAAAACCGGAACCGGCCCGTTGCGGAAGTCCCGGAGCGCTGAGTCGATGCGGCGAAAACGCAACGGGCCTGTCTGCGTTCGCGGGTACCTTCCGTTTCAGCGCGAGTTTATGAGACACACCAATGCCGCTGTTTGAATACTTATGCGAAGATTGCCAGAGTGAAGTCGAACTGCTGGTCAACAACGGCGAGCAGCCGGCTTGTCCGAGTTGTTCGTCGAAGAAACTGGAAAAACTGATGAGCGTGTCGTCAGGACGCGTCAGTGGTTCGGGAGCGCTTCCAGTCACGAACGGCTGTCCGCCGCCGGAAGCCGGACCGTGCGGGCCGGCGTGCTGCCGATTACCGTAGTGCCTTATCAAGGCTTAGAATTTGAGCTGTCCGTCATTCCCGCGCAGTTGTCCGTCATTCCCGCGCGGATTTCCGTCATTCCCGCGCAGGCGGGAATCCACGTCGAGGCACTGGATTCCCGCCTGCGCGGGAATGACGAACTCGAAGGCCAGGAGTTGACAAGGCGTTAGCTGGACAGCGCCATGTTGGATGCATTAACCGATCATCCGCAGGATTTCGTC
>CAZHET010000763.1:0-2436 GCA_964531585.1 uncultured Planctomycetaceae bacterium
ATTCGCGGTTGATGAGTGCCTTAGCACGCGACGATCACGGTGGCGACGAATCTGGTGGCGACGAATCTGGTGGCGACGAATTCACCGCCGACGAATCTGCGACCGACGATCGTGCCAGCAGCGCGAGCCTGCCGCTGCTGCCGGTCGGTCGCGGTGCGGCGGTGAATCCGGCCGGTCGTTTTGAAGCCGTTGAACTGCACGTTGACGACGAGCATCTGGAGTTCGACGATGAGCTGCAGCAGCAGCTTCAGCGTCCGCGAACTCGGTACTACGAAGATTTATCGCGGTGCGTGATTTCTGAAAACGACAGTCCGGACATTCCGTTTCGGTACAGTCTTAATCCGTATCGCGGGTGTCTGCACGGCTGTAGTTATTGCTACGCCAGGCCAAGTCACGAGTATCTGGGGCTAAGTGCCGGGCTGGATTTTGAAACGCGGATCTTCGTCAAAAAGAACGCGGCTTCGCTGTTTCGCGACTGGTTGTGCCGCAGATCGTATCAGCCGGAAAAGGTGATGATGTCCGGCATTACCGACTGCTATCAGCCGATCGAACGCGTCCTGGAACTCACTCGCGGCTGCCTGCAGGTGGCCGCGGAAGCACGGCAGCCGATGTCGCTGCTGACGAAGAACGCTTTGGTGGCTCGCGACGCGGACATTCTGGCCGACATG
This sequence comes from uncultured Planctomycetaceae bacterium, assembly GCA_964531585.1. Lineage (GTDB taxonomy): Bacteria > Planctomycetota > Planctomycetia > Planctomycetales > Planctomycetaceae > JAWKUA01. The sequence goes on from CAZHET010000763.1 coordinate 669, forward strand.
GCGAATGATAATCTGGTGCATGTCGGGCTGAGCATCAACAGTCTGGATCAGTCACTGACGCGACTGATGGAACCGGCCTGCAGCGCTCCGATGGCTCGGCTGCGAGCCATCGCGGAACTCAGTCAGCGAGGCATTCCGGTGCATGTGATGGTGGCTCCCGTGATTCCCGGTTTGAACGACAGCGAGATTCCCGCGGTGCTGAAGGCGGCGGCTGAAGCCGGGGCACGGTCCGCCGGGTATACGCTGTTGCGGCTGCCGCAATCGGTGGAAGAAATTTTCACGCACTGGCTGCAGACTCGTGTGGGCCACCTTGCCGAGCGAGTGCTGTCGCGATTGAAATCGACGAGGGATGGCAGATTGACCGACTCACGGTTCGGCCGACGCATGAGAGGCAGCGGGCCGATGGCGGATCAGATTCGCGATCTCTTTCACGTTGCTCGGCGCAAATGGAAGCTGGACGAACGGTTGCCACAGCTTGCCACGGAACACTTTCGGCCGCCGCGGTCGAAATCGGGGCAGATGCACCTATTCTGATTCTGCAGACCCGGCGACGACGGCCGTCACGGGGAAGTGGTCTGACGGATATCGGCCATCGCGGCTGTTGCTGACGATGTCGGAACTTTCGACCGCGAAAGTCGGCGAAACCAGAATCCAGTCGATGCGTGCTCCGCTGGTTGTCCCCTGAAAACCGTTGAACGTGCCTTCTTCGACTTCCGCCACCGGATGCTTCATCCGGCGCGTGTCCGCAAGCCGGGCTGAACCGACCAGCTCATTGTAAGGCTCGGTGTTTTCGCCCGTGTTGAAGTCGCCGGTGATGATGACTGGCAGATCGGCTGGCTGACCTTCCACGAAGCGCCGCAGCAGCTTTGCCGATTCCGTGCGAGCCACGCTGCCGCGGTGATCGAAGTGAGTGTTCACGAACAGCAATTCGCTGCCGTCTGACTTTTCCCGCAGCCTGACCCACGTGACGACGCGCGGCAGAGACGAATCCCAGCTCTTACTGAATTTCTGTTCCGGCGATTCGCTCAGCCACAACTGTCCGGAATCGACGGCATCGAAGCGTTCTGTTCGAAACAGGATGCCGCACTGTTCGCCGCCCGGGTTTTCCTCCCGCGACCAGCCGACGTACGTGTGCTGCGGCAGGCGCTGCTTCAGAAATTCCGCCTGGAAGCCCAGCGTCTCCTGAGTTCCCAGCAGATCGGGATCGAAACCTGTGATCGTGTCGATGACCAGGTCGTGGCGCTTGTCCCAGTGATTATCGCCGTCGTTGGCGGAGCCGTAGCGGATGTTGAAGCTCATCACACGCAAAGGTTCGGCAGCCGCCGCCCGGTCAGCAAACCACGTGGCGAAGCTCGCGATCAGCAAGACCACGATTGGATAATTCCGTCTTGTCATGCTGAGATTCTCCCGGTGCACCATGTCGACTTTCCGTCCGGCTGCGTCGACGATTCGACGCTCGCTCCTTATCATCCGCAAATTGCCTCGGCTGGTTCAAGCCACTCGACGGGGAATGTCTTCAACAACAACTGGCGGAAAGTAAGCTCGCAATGGGATTGTTTGAGGGAAAAAAGGGCCTGGTGCTGGGGATCGCCAACGAGCGTTCGATTGCCTGGGCCATTACCGAACACCTGCACAAGGAAGGGGCGCAGATTGCCTTCACGCATCTGCCGGACGTCGGTGACCGTCCCAAGAACCAGAAGAAGGTCGCGAAGCTGGTGGAACCCATCGGCGCGAAGTTTCTGGTTCCCTGCGACGTGTGCAAAGACGA
>CAZHET010000764.1:0-2406 GCA_964531585.1 uncultured Planctomycetaceae bacterium
TTCGTTCTCCGACTCGTCCCGTGCGTCATCCGGTACGTCTTCAACGGGCAGCGCTGCGACTCCCTGATCGCCGGACTCGTCCGCCGGCGGATCGTCGATCAGTCGCGGGACCAGCGTGCTCTTCGCCGTGTCCGCAGGCTGCAGCGACGCGACAGCGAACGTCTGCTGGTGTCGAATGCGGCGGGTGGTCACCAGCAGCAACAGAATCAGCGCACCCATCGTGCAGACAAGGACTGCCAGAAAGGGAAACAGCGAGATCGAAGTGTCTGATTTCCGCCTCACGCGGCCTGTCTTCCCGATGTCTTCGCCGTCAGGATATGCACGGCGGCCGTAAGACTTCCTGCCGTCTGTTCCAGCGTGTCCACGAACTGCAGTGTGTTCAGATTCTGATTCAGCTGCTGCTGCAGCATGGCCAGACGTTCTTCAGATTCCGTCATCCTCAGCAGCGTGCGACCCAGGTCGTGCAGCGCTTCCGTCTGCGCCGCCGCGGCCTGCGAGCTGGTCAGCATTGCCTGCTGCCACGCTCCGATGCGGGTTTCGAATCGTTCCAGCATTCGGTCCAGCCGCCCGGCGAACTCAGCAGTGCCGTGCTGCAGAGCCTCCGTGTAGTGATCCCGCGCGTCCGACGTCTGTTCTCGATGAAGCTGCAACGTCTGCTGCACGTCACTGTCCAGCCGATCGCTGAGCTGCGTCGTATGTTCGTTCAGCACGGTGTTCCACGACGTGCGCATCGCCGCCAGTTGTTCCGCCCACGCTGCCGAATGCTTCAGCAGCGTTTGAGTCATCGCGTCATCCGCCTGCGGCCGGCGATCTGACTCTGCGGCACCGGCAAACAGAGGCAGCAGGTGATCGATGCCGAACTGTTCCACGTCGTTGAGAATGGACTGCTCGCTGCGTTCCACAACAAACGACGCAAACACCATGACGATCGACATCCCCAGCGCGAGTGCGGTTGTGTCGAACGCGACGGCCAGGCCACCGGTGACTTCACCAAGGGACGAATCAAGCTGTTCGGGAGTCACGTTGGCAATCGCCATCGTGATGCCGATCACGGTTCCCAGAAACCCCAGGATCGGGATCGCCCACGTGATCGTGCGGATCATCGCGTAGCTTTGGTGCAGGCGCTCCACCGCCAGTTCCGCAAGGTACTTCAGGTGTTCCTCAAGACCTTCGCGGTGCGCCGCCTGCACGTATTGCAGTGTTTCCTGAAGCCGCTGCCCAAGCTGTGTTCCTGCAGTCTTCTCGGCATTTGCCCGAAACCACTGGCAGGCGACGCGTTCCCGAGCAGGATCGGCCGGCGAGATTCCGTGCAGCAGCGTTTCGTCGATTGCCTGCCGCGTGTGTTCCAGGCTGCGACGTTCCTGCGGCAGCCGACGGAATTTCTGCAGCAGAATCGCCACACCAATGAAGAACATTCCGGTGCTGACGACTTCCAGCAGGTGGCTGCAGAAGTACCGGCGAACGAATTCCGAAATGCCGGGCACAAACGGAGCCGTCGCATAGAACAAACCCGTCAGCGTCAGCCCGAAGAGCACCGGACCAATTCCCGGACGACGAGTTGCCGACGATGCGCGACCAGCGTCCGGCGATTGCGTCTTGTGCTTCCGCGGCACCGATGGCTGTGCTGCGGAATCCTGTGCTGAGGAACTGCTCACAACGTCACCCCGTCCCTGGAGTTGGGGGCGATGGAACTGCGTAGCGCGATGCGGATCAGTGCGACTACGCCGCGCGAGCGGCAGATTCTGCCGGTTCGAGTCGTCGCCGCTGTGCCATCACATCATGCCGCCTGCTGCCAGCTTCCGAAGCCCCCCGGATCAGTACTGGCGCTGCTCCGCTCGCGGGATTTCACCACGCACGGCAGCCACTTTGTTGATCGTCACAAACCGGAAAAGCGATTGAGGCAATTCATTCGGAATAACCGGACGATCCTGGCACCACCCAAATCGGCGCATAAAAAAAGCGGCCTGGCCTTCCCTGGCCGACGCCGCTTTACACCCGACAGACACGCGATCCATGCTTGTCTCCGCGTCGGGAGGGGGGACCTTAAAAACATCCCTCCATCGTGTCAAAGTGAATTGCGGCAACATTCAGAAGTTTTCTGTCGACACTTGCGGGTGACTCAACGGCTTCGGCAGAAACTGCGGAAACCCGCATTGCTGCAATGCAATGGATCGCTGTACAGTCCCGCACCACGTTCCTGTCTGTGCGGGCTCCCGCGAATCGGTCGCCGAATGAATACGTCACGCAGAACCAGGCTTCCACCTGTCGATCACCCGTCGAAGTGCTTCGCCATCGTCGCAGGAATCTTGTGTGCAAGCGGACTGTGCATCGGTTGCATGTCGCCGATGCATACGCGTTTGCCGACATGGTGGGCCGCGCATCCGCAGGCCGAAAGTCAGGCCTACC
>CAZHET010000765.1:0-2388 GCA_964531585.1 uncultured Planctomycetaceae bacterium
CCGCTGCCCGTGGCCATCAAACAGGACGGAAGCCTGCTGAGAGTCAGTGAGCTGCAGATTCTGCATTCAGCCGCCGGCGATGTTCAGCGCCTGGAATGCCGCGGACCGGGGATCGTCTGGCACGAACAGTCGGTGAATGCCGGAGTCATGTCCGCTCACTGGCTGGGCAGCATGATGATTCACGAATCGGCCGACGGACGACAGCGCGTGATCCAACTGAACGGCGATGCCGGTGTCGGACAAAGTCAGCTCGGTTTCGAACTGTCCGCCCGGCAGATCGTGATGAAGCTGCGGAATGAAGCGACTGCCGCCGCTTCCGGTGTTCCGCCGGCAACGCGAGAAGCGAATGCTGATCCGCTCGACCTGCGCAGCCTGCGGCCGGAAGAGCTGACGGCGACGGGCAATGTTTTTCTGAAGTCGCCGGACGCCAACGGGACCATTCGCCAGCAGCTCACGGTGAAGTTCGATCCCTCCGTAGCGAATGCTTCGTCTGACGCGGCTTCATCATCCGACACGGCAGTTGCTGATTCCAACCCGGCCACTGAACTGGCCGACGGCACCGGTCAATCCGAACCGCCCGTCGCGTTTTCCGCCGACATACTGCAGGCCACGGTTCGACAGGCGGCTGTACGGCAGAACTCGGCACTTCAAGACACCGCCGGGCGGGGCACCGCTGCTGAGAACGCCGCGAACCGCAGTCGCAGAATGCAACTGGCCAATGTGTGGCTGACCGGACAGGTCGAACTGGTGCGTCAGGACGTTGACCCGGACAAGTCGTTCACCGCCAGCGGCAACAGCCTTCAGGCATTCCACGGTCTGCACGACACTCGCGAAATCAAGCTCTTCGGTGATCCGGCCAGCATTGTCGTGGGACGGCAGAAGCTGGAAGGCAAACGCATCGACGTGGACGAAGGTCCCGGGTCATTGAAAGTCGACGGCAGTGGCCGACTGCGGATGGTGACGGATCAGGGCTTTGACGGAAAGCTGCTGCCTCACCCAACGCCGATGGATATCTACTGGAGCGAAGTGATGTCGTTTCAGGGGCGTGAAGCTCACTTCGTCGGCAACATCCGCGTCGTAATGAAGGACGGCCAGACTCAGGATCTGGAACTGACATGCGCCGGGCTGAAAGTGTTTTTTAACCGCGAAATTGCTCTTGGTGGCAACCCGGCCGACAGGTCGTTCAGTGTCTCGGCCGCGGCCGGTGATACCTCCGGGCAGCAGATGGATATCGTGCGGATCGAGTGCGAAAGCGTCGTGAACTTTCGGCTCGACGAACTGCTGGACGGCACCGTGCGGGCGCGTCACCGGGCGCGAGTCGTGGACCTGAAGGTCGACACCGAAACGGGCGATTTTCACGCGCTTGGTCCCGGCTGGATTTCCTCCACAACTCCCGATACCGACGGGCCGCTGCAGACGACGGCCACCGCCTCTGCCCGCGCCAACGCGCCGGCCCGCATCGATGGCAGTGCGTTTGTATTCGTGAAAGCGGAATTCATCGGTGACCTGACAGGAAATCTCCAGCAGCAGAATGCCACGCTGGCTCATCATGTCCGCGGTATCTTCGCCCCGGTCCGCGATATCGGTGAACAGGTTTCCGTCGACACGGTTCCCACGGATCAGTTGCCGGACAATGTCGGCATCCTGCGAGCCGAAAAGCTGGAAGCCGCGGCAATACCCGCAACAGGAGGCCAGCCTGATTCCTTCTCTCTGACCGCCAGCGATAACGCCCGTATCGAGTCACGACCGTTTTCCGGCAACGCGGACGTGATCACATATGATCATTCCAAGCAACAGTTCATTCTGCGAGCAGAAGGTAACCGCACGGCATCTGTCCGCTATCGAGCAGGTATCAGCGGTGAGTACGCCAACATCGACGGCCGACGCTTCGAATACTACAGCGCGACAAACCGCCTGGCGTTCAATTCAATCTCCTCAATCTCCGGCGTGACCTCCCGAGATTAGCCCACTCCGGTTTCAAAACGCGAATCCGTTCGAAGCGGCGCCCACGGGGATCAGCGTTGCGTCGCACGCATGCCGCTGTGGTTCGCCAGGAATGGCCGCTCGGATACACTGGATCTCGATCCGTCAAATGCTGTGGCACAAAAAGGAGTTTTCCCTGAAACTGCTCCGGAAGTCAGAAATTTTTCTCATGAGCCAGGGAGGTCTCAGATGGCAGGCAAGGCGGCGAACGTCGTGATTACGGAACGACAGCAGGCGATTCTTCAACAGTTGAGCGTCGCGACGACAGTCGCGTACCGACTGCGACAACGGGCGAAGATGATCTTACTGGCGTTTGAGCGGCGGCTCAATCGCGATATTGCCGCCATCGTTTCGCTGGGGACCGACCAGGTGGGAGCGTGGCGACGGCGGTGGCAGCAGGAGTTC
>CAZHET010000766.1:0-2386 GCA_964531585.1 uncultured Planctomycetaceae bacterium
GGTGGGCGGATCGAGAGTGCCGTACGCTACGGCTTTGGGTTGTTCCGGAGCGAACGCGACTTTGGCCTGCACCGTGACAGTGCCCGCTGTGCTGAGCGAAACGTCGCCGGTTCCGGGAGCAACACCGTTCACGGAAAACCCGACCGCGTGAGCGAAGCCGTCCGAAACGTAACTTCGGCCGCCTGCGATACCGCGGCACCATTCGGGGAAGTCGACGTTCGCGACGTCACCAAGCTGGACGTACACGCGACCCTGGCCGACTCGGCGACTGCTCATGCACGGGAAGTCGGTTTCGCCGCTCAGCTTGAGCGGAAAGCCGCAGTTCAGCAGGTGGTACCATGTGTTCCACTCGGGAATGCGAGCCGTGTCCATCGCGCTGATGAAATCACAGACGCCTTCCGAAGTGCTGACGAAGATCTCCATTGCTCCGCCGCCGTTCAGCGATGGCGGAGCGAGATTCGGCAACTGGTCGGCCGCTCGATCTGCGCTGTGCCGCAGTTCATCGGCTGTCAGCGAACCGTTGCCGTCTTCGTCGATCTTTGCGAAGGATTCCGGAAACAACCGCCCGCTTGCTTCGTCTTCACTGACGACTCCGTCGCCGTTGCGGTCGCGTTCGGAAATCAGCCATTCGGCCGCCAGCTTCGGGTCCACGCTGAGCGCGGAATGAGGATACCCGGTGACTCCCCCTTGTTCCTTCGTCCATTTCATCACGGGTACCGTCCACGTCGGCCAGCCTTTCGTGCTGGTGCCGTCGGAACCGGGGTAGGTCTGGTCGGACAGATTCAGCAGACACACGTGACCCAGCGCCGCCGAACCGAAGCCACTGATTTCCAGATCGTACTTCAGCACGGTCAGCGGCTCGCTGACCGTGTCGGCGATCGGCGAGAAGTACGTTCGCTGATGGTCGAAGCATGGTCCCCACGTCAGCACGCAGCCAACATTCAGGCCCTCACCCTTGACCTGAGCGAACATATCCTGCGGCGTGACTCCCTGAGTCGGATTGTCGTAATGCGAACAGCCGGCTCCGTGAATGTGGTGGTCGCCACAGTAGAAGCCGAAGTCCATCGGGTTGACCCAGCGGCTGAGTTTCACGTCGATCGGACGTTCGTTGCCTTCGGTTACACGGACCGTCTGCTGAGTTTCCAGGTACTCCGGACCGCGGCTGGAAGTCAGCGTGAACTCACCCGGCGGCAGCAGCACGACGTCACCGTGTGCTCGATAGATGTGTGGCTGAAAGAAGAAGTCCGGAGCCAGCCGCCGCGCCTGAGGTGGGTAGACACGGCCGTCCTTGTCGCGAAATTCCAGCCGGGCGGTTGTCGGCGACCCGTCGAAGTCGGCGACCTGCAGCTTCACAGGAATCGCCGGCTTGACGCTGAACAGAACCGGTACTTCGCTGCGGAAACCCAGATCCTGCGTGCCCTGGCCGATGTCGAAGATGATCGTCGCCTCGCGCTGACCGGCCTCGCTGCTGTAGATCAGAGCGATCAGATATTCCACCGCCAGGCCGCTCAGTCGGTCCGTCATCGGTGATGTGTCGAACATCTCGACGTTCAGAAAGCGGCGTTCGCGATTGACGTTTTCGTTGTCGTTCAGTTCCGTCTGCGCCTGTCGCTGCAGAATTCCTTCGACTGCTCCGGCATAGATTGGGCCGGACTGCAGACTGTCGATTCTCAGCCGCCGCGTGGTGGTGGCCTCGTTCAGCACTTTGACCAGCACGGGAGTGTAGCCCGCCTGCTGCAGAACGGGATCACCGTTTCCGCGAGCGACCTTCACGCGCTGTTCCGGGTTGATCGAAACTTCGAACAGGACGCGCGGATCCAGAATCTGTTGAATGGCTTTCGTGTCTTCAGCGTCGATGGCTTCTCGCAAGGACTTCGCAGCGTCGGCGGGTATCGGTGCGCCGAGGTATTCGAAGGCGTCGAGCAGCCGTGATGCGTTTGCCGCAAGCGGCTGACCGTCTACATCCTGCGCAACGACCGCGGCGGTGGATGTGGACATGACGATCGTGGTCAGCAACAGGCGAAGTCGGCTGTTCATGGCTTTGAACTCCGGTGGTGGAAGGAAGCTTGTCGGGAGCACACAGCGGTCCGTCGAACAGTGCGAGGCGTGCGGGCTGACAGGAACGCCGACGACCGTGTCGTGGTGGATTACTCAGAGTACAAGGCCCTGGCGCCGGGAGCGTCAGCGCGCGTCGCCGATGCTGCCGGCGACGGCAGGAAGTCGTCGGCCGCTCGGCTCACTGGCCCTCGATGTACTTCAGCTGAATTTCTGTATCGGGCAACGCCTGCTGCAGTTCCTGCACGCCGGTTTCCGTCACGGCCGTGCGAGTCACCTTCAGATCGTCGAGGGACTTCAGCGGCGTGAGCGCGGGAAGTCCGGCGTCGGA
>CAZHET010000767.1:0-2381 GCA_964531585.1 uncultured Planctomycetaceae bacterium
ATTCTAAGGCCCCAGCACGACGCGGTGCGCAATGCAGGCTAGCCGCCGGTTTTTCGGACCGTTTTTCAATGCAGACACCGGCGGCTAGCGCCGTACCGCTCACAAAGTGAGTGCCATTGGGCCCTCGCCGCCGGTACTGACAGCCGAAACCGGCGGCTAGCGCCGTGCCGCTGACGAAAACATGGCGCTGTCCAGCTAACGTCCTGTCGGCCGGGCGGAGAATAGCACTTCTCAGTTCCGGAGTGGCTTTGAGTCGGAGCGGGGTTCCCGCTTACAATCCGGCCGGTTTGCGAGTGACGGTTCGCCGTGTTGGTGAATCGCGCAGGACGCTTCGACCGGTGTCTGCTTGATGGCCCGTCGAAAATTCGCTGAAAGAGGGAGACACCGATGAAACTGTTCCGACATCTGGTAGTTCTGGCGCTGGTGACCGTGTCCACAACGGCGGCCGAGTCGCGCGGCCAGGAGACTCTTCGCTGGAAATTCAGCCGCGGCGACACGCTGAACTACACCGTTCAGCAAAAAATGGATACGTCAGTGAAGATCGGCGGGATGGATGTCGCCAGTTCGATGAATCAGAAAATGGGAATGGTGTGGACCGTTCTGGAAGTCGGCGCGTCAGACGACATCGTGATGACGCAGGTGATCGACCGAATTCAGATGCGGATGGAGAATGCTCAGACCGGAGCCATCGATTTCGACACGCAGAACGCGACTCCTCCTGACAATCCGCTTGCCAGAGCGATGGGTGACACGTTCAGCAATATCGTGGGCAAAGAATTCACCGTCAGCATGAAGCCAACGGGCAAGGTCGATAACGTAACGATTCCCAAAGCGCTGCTGGACGCCATTCGCAGCAATGCCGCGGGCCTGCCGGGAACGCTGGATGAAGAATCGCTGAAACAGTTGATGCGGCAGACGGCCATCACACTTCCCGACCAGGCGGTTTCGCCCGGGGATTCGTGGACGACGTCTCAGAAGATGGAATTTCCGTTCGGGACGATGCAACTGAGTCCGACGATGACGTATCGCGGTCGGGAATCGGGCACCAATCTGGGGATCATCGACTTCGTGCCGTCCGTGACTCTGCAGCCAAAGAAAAATGCTCAGGTCAGTGTGGCACTGAAGAGTTCGGAAGGTGTTGGCCGGGTCAAGTTCGATATTGACAACGGTCGTGTTCAAAGCATGCAGATGCAGATGACGATGGGAATGGTCAGCGAAGCTCAGGGCCAGAAGTTTGAGCAGACCGTGAAACAAACGACATCGATGACGCTGGCGAAGTGAAACGCATATTCCCGACGCTGGCCGTTCTGGCAAATCTGTGGCTGCTGGTCGCCGTTGTTCGCGGTCTGAACATCGGCGACGCTCAGCAGCGCACTGTCGAAGTTCAGAATCAGATTGGCAGCCACATGCTGATCGGCCTGGGCGCTTTGACGTTCGCAACGCTGGTGCATGCAATTCTGCTGACCTGGTTCATGGGCACCGGCCGCTGGATCGAAGAGACCACGCACGCCTATTCGCTCGATCAGGAGTGGCATCGCCGCAATCAGAAAACCAAGTACGGCCTGCTGCCTGGCATGACACTGGTGCTTCTGCTGCTGGTGGCGACCGCGGCGCTGGGAGCCGTGGCGGACCCGGCGACTCCCGCGTCGCTGGACGGAACGCTGGGAATGACCGGTGCGTCCATTCACTTTGCCGTTGCCGTCTGTACGCTGCTGGCCAACCTGCTGGTGAACTTTCTGGAGTTCGTCGCCGTCCATAGAAACTCGACGATTGTTGAACGTGTGCTGACAGAAGTGCATCGCATTCGGCGTGAACGTGGTCTGCCCGTCGGCGATTGACGGGCAGCGGCACGCTATTCGTGCGGGGGGTGGTTCCGTTCTACGCGAGCGGAAAGTGAGAGCATCCCCGCCGGTGCTGGCAGCATGGCCCACGATGCGGACGCTGACGGCGTCCGCATCAGGAATTGCGTATCTGCTGCTCGCCTTACGCTGACGTCTTTTTCAGCACGGCGACTCGGTAAGCAGCGCGGAATGCTGCCGGTCTGTCCTGCACGACAGTGACCGGCAGGCCGGAACAGATCAGATCCAGCCGCCGTGTGACGTCGGTCCCGAACGGCTTCGTGATCAGATTGACCAGGCGTCGCGTCATGGAAGGGCGTGCGGCGGCACCCGCGAACTTGTCCAGAATCACGATGGTTCCGCGGTCTGTCACGACGCGCGCGGCTTCGTTCAGACAGCGGCGCGGATCGGGGACAACGCTTAAGATGAGCGCCAGCACCACGACGTCGAAGGCGGCATCGGGCAGCGGCATGTGCAGCGCGTCGGCCTGCAGCAGATGCACGGATTCTGCAGAATCGCGCAGCCGGCGTTGCGCGCGAGCAA
>CAZHET010000768.1:0-2376 GCA_964531585.1 uncultured Planctomycetaceae bacterium
ATTGCGATGATGCTGATCACCACCAGCAATTCAATCAGTGTGAATCCGCTGCGAGGACTGTGTTTCCAGCGATTTCGTGTGTTCATATTTGATATCCGGTGAGAATCTGCACGAGAAATGCAGCAGATTGCGCGCTGCTCCAACAGACAGCATCCTGAGTCCAGTCGCGGGGTGCATTCGGAGCGGCTCTCGCTACGGCGACGGGAATGTCACGCAGAACTTCGCGAAAGCCTTCGGTGTTGCCACACCAGTCCGAGTGCCGCGATCGCGCACAAAGCAACGCTGCCTGGCTCTGGCACGGCCACCGCTTTGAAATTCACATTTGTCCGCTGAAAGTTGTTCTCGGTTGTCGGCACAGACAGCGATGTGCCGAAACTAAAGCGAGTCGCGCTCCCGGTGGTGTTGACACCCGGTATCGAGATCAGCGGGTCCGCGGTCAGCGTGCTGTTAAAGAGCCGGTCGGCCGTGGACGTATAGAAGGCACCAATTACATAGGCGGTACCTGCCTGCAAAGTCTGCGGTGATGCCAATGCAGAAAAGCGATACCCCCCGTCGAGAAGATCGCTCGATGTCACGGTGTCGACGACGATTTGAAGGCTGTCAGAGACCCTCCAGATCCCAACCTGGTGCGTGTCGGTACCGGTCACGCCAAAGCCATTGCCGCCGACATCGAATACACCCACTTCTGTTACTTGAATCTGTACTTGAGGCGTGAATTCAAAGCCGATCGTGAGGCTTCCAACTTCTGGGTCCGACCCGCCACCCGTCGATGAAATAGCAACGATTTCTGCCTGGCTGCTCGCACCTGCCCCCAGGAACACGGCGATCGCAACCGCGGTAACAACAACGATTCTGTTCATTCTTCCTGGCCCCCGTTTCATGCGGTCGCAAGCGAGCCGCGATACCGACCTTTGTCGAACGCAGCCTGAGCGGAATATTCCCTACAAAACCTACGATAGGCATGGCGAAATCGAACCGACAACGCTCGCGGTTCGCTATTCATCGATTCTTAACCAACTGCCAGAGTGCTTACTGTTGGTGCGGTTTTGGTTGCCTCGACGCTGCCAGGTCGCGAATGAACTCGTGGCTCATGCCTGCCTTCAGCCTTGCTTGCGTCTGAAACTGCTCGCCGATCGCTTTCTCCGGGCGGATGGGCCAGCGCAGGTTTTGTTGCCAGGCTTCGAAATCTGTCTGATCCGGCGGTTTCAGTCGTCGCAGCCACATCATGCCGAATGCGACGTGGCGGATTTCGTCCTGGTGGATTGCTCGCATGATCGCCGCGCTGCGGCGGTCGCCGACTGACTTGAAGTACGTTTCAAATTCCACCGTGTGATCAAGATTGCGGCCTTCGAACACCAGCGGCAGTCCGCAGATGTATTCCAGCACGCTGCGGTATTCCGTCGACTTCGTCCAGATATAGCAGTTCACCGGCAGATCACCGAACTGCAGACCCAGTTCCTCGCACCGCTGAGCGTGCATTCTGGTGTGACGCTGTTCGTCGGCCATCACGGTTGTCAGACCCATGCGGAATTCCGGCTCGGCGTCGGGAAATGCCAGCAGGACCATCGCCATGACTTCCAGGGCCTGCAGTTCGTGATTGGCCATGATGTGATGAGCGACTGCTCGCTTTCCTTCATCGCCGAATGCGGCCGGCTTCGGCATCGCGGGAGCCGTGCGACGCTCGGCGAACTGCAGATTTGCCGGCCGACCGGGGACCGGCACTCGAACAGCCTCACCCGGCTGATCATCGGTAAGCGCTTCTTCGACGCGGAGCAGTTTCTCACTGAGCGACGTCGACAGCAGAATACGTTCGGCGAAGTGACGCAATTCCATCGGTGGCCCTGTTTCTTCACGCGTTCGAGCGCAGTGTTGCCAGGTCTTCAGCGGTGATCTGGCCTTGATGAAGTGCTGACGCCACCAACGCGCCGTCGATTCCGTCACTTTGCAGCGCTCGCAGATCAGCAACGCTGCGAACGCCGCCGCCGGTGATGATCTCGCCCGTTGGTAACTGACTTCTCAACTGTCGACACAGCGACCGCGTCGGAACTCCGCCGCCCACTCCCACCGCCGCGAGATCCAGGACGATGAGGCGTATGAAGCCGGCTGCGATCAGATCGTCGGCGATCGCAGCGATTTCCCTGCCTTGCCAGTCGGGGTTCGCGGCGAGCGGTTCGCCGGCCTTCAGGTCCAGACTCAGAATCAAACGATCGCATCCGCAGCGGCGAAGCATCGATTCCGCCGTTTCCAGATCCGGCAGCGATTCAACGGCGACAACGACATCGGCGACGCCGAGTTCCAGCAGTTCTTCGATATCGTCTTCGTGGCGGACACCGCGATCCACGATCAGCGAATCACATTCCCGCGTCAGTTCCGCGA
>CAZHET010000769.1:0-2356 GCA_964531585.1 uncultured Planctomycetaceae bacterium
TGAAGCACGGCCGCCCCAAAACTGGTCACCGGCTGAGGCAGGTTCTGGAGGCGCGAAGCTTCAACCGGCTGATCAGTTGTCGGAACTTCCAGAGACACAGTCGAATAGTGTCGCGTTTCCGGATACGCCTTGCCGTTGAGTTCCCCGGCAACGCTTTCCACGAATTTCGCTCGCAGTGAATACATTCCGGCATCCGCCACATCGAATGTCGCCTGTCCCTGTTCGTTGGTTGTCGCCGTGACGTCTTCTGCGCCGGGGCGAGCGACCGTCAGTTCTGCGTGGGCCACGGGCTTTTCGCGGAAGGTGACCGTCACGGCAATGTGTGAACCCTGCAACTCAGGCACCACGTCCAGCACCAGGTCGTCACTGGTCACGCAGGACTTCCATTCAGCGGCACCGGCTTTGGGTCCCGTCTTGGCGTAATACATCAGACGAAACTTTGCGTCGCCGCGATCCATCACACCCAGATCATGAGACGCCACATACAGGCCGCCGTCGCTGCATGGTGTGGAAATCAGTTCGGCGGTCTTTGTCAGTTCGACGGCTTCGGCAGCCGTCGTCCCCACGATTCGATGCACGACCACCCCGCTGACTCGGGAGAGATATTCGGCACTGTCGTCGTGAGCATCTTCGCCAAAGTACACGCAGACTCGCGGCTGACCTTCGACCTGAGTCGGCACCAGCCACACGAAGTGGGCGTTGACGGTCAGGGGAGTGATCAACAGCATAGCTGCGACGGTAGCGGCGAGTAAGAAACGATGCTTCTGCATGATAGGAGTCTCCTTGTTGGTAAGTTGAGTGCCGGCAGCCTTCGTTTAGCTGCCGTAACTCGGGAGGTGTTGCATAGACACGGCAGAGCCTGCGGCCACGGCACACGTCGCACGCAGAACTGAGCGTCTATTTCGTCGGTCGGGAACTCAGTTCAAAACTGAAAACGTTCTGATCAGAGTCGGCCTTCACTTCCGCTGTCAAGGTCGAGCGGATGTTGTAGTTCGGTGGAATATCCACGGGAGTCAGATCGATTTCCGTCTTCGGATCCTGCTGCCGCTGAGCCTCAAGCTCTTCCAGTTCCAATTCCACCGGGTATATCTCAACACGAGCCGTGCCCGGCAAAGGTCCGGCGTCCTCTGGGAAGAAGAACAAGCCGTTGTTGACCAGTGCGGAAGCTTTAAGCTGCCCCCCGGGCGACTCGCAAATAAAGACAATCCGGGCATTCGACAAGGGAGCGTCGTTCAGCATCACAGTGCCGCTGACGCTGGTTCGCACGCCGCGAGCATCATCAGGCATCCTACCGCATCCAGGCAGGCAAGCGGCGATGAACAGGCTGAAGAAGACCCAGGCCATCCGGCGTGGTAAGCGATCGAGAGACATGCTCAGAATTCCCCGATCACGTTTCCGTCAGCGCGAGCAGCCAGATTGTCCAGCAGCTCGGCATCGATGTTCTCGGAAACAAAGCGGCAGGCCCCGTCACTCAGCAGGAACTGAGCTCCGCCCGCATGGTCACTGCGCCATGTTTCGCGGTTGGCGTTCAGGTTCACGTTAAAGTCACCGGCCGTTGAGCCGAGGCTCACACCGGGATATCCGGGTGCCCAGCGAAAACTCCCCCATCGGGACTGACCATTCATCGCCGGATCGCGACGGCAACTGAACGCCGACCAACGGTAATCTTCAAGGCGGTAATTCGTCTCGCCAACCAGGATTGTATTGGTGGTGCCATCGGTCACGTCACGGATCCTGACGGCACGTGGCGTTGAGAAGCCGTCGTATCCGGTAAACAACCCGTCCGCAGGGATCATTGCGCCGTTGTGAGTGCCCATCGAAGCGCCGTAGCTGGAAGGTGCTCCCGGTTCGTCGCAGATTGCAAGCGGCACTTCGCGAGGCAGAACCATCGTGGGACACAGATAAATGCTCACCATCGTGTTGATTGCGGCACGGTTGTCAGCGTGCGTGTAGTACAGATCAAAGTTGTACAGATCCTGAAGATTGGCCTGATCGAGATAGGGCAGAATGGCCACCAGCGGCCCGTAGATCTGACGGTTCGCCCCCATCGGGAACGAGAGATACACATCGTGATAGTTGTGCAGAGCCAGCCCGATCTGCTTCAGATTGTTCCTGCACTGCGTGCGCCGAGCCGCCTCGCGAGCCTGTTGCACGGCGGGCATCAGCAGCGAAACCAGGATGGCAATGATCGCAATCACCACCAGAAGTTCGATCAGTGTAAAGCCCCTCAACGCGCTGCGTGAGGGACGGATACCAGCACCATTCATCGAAACTCTCCTGACAACGGAAACCTCGTAAACCCGCAACCCAACAACAGGTTGCAGAGATCAGAAGCATCGCTGGCTGCCATGAGAAT
>CAZHET010000770.1:0-2356 GCA_964531585.1 uncultured Planctomycetaceae bacterium
TTATCAAGCATCGAGCCTTCGCCGGCCGGTTCCGGAGTGTTCTTCAGCTTCGTAAGGAACCGACCGTATTCTTCATTCAGGAACTGACAATAGATGCCGAAGTTCTGCCAGCCATCCGGCTCCTTCGTCTCGTGCGACAACTGATGCGACAGGTTAAACCCGACAGCTCGCGCGAGATGATCACTGCGGCCGACGCCGTTTTCGCGGCCGATCTGATACGTGGCGACTCGTGTCGAATCGGTCCGGAACGCCAGATAGATCAGCTCGAACATTGTCTGCAGATACTGTCGCGGTTCTTCCGTGCCGACGTCGAGGTTCAGATGATCTGCGTCGACCGTTGGCAAAGGCGTGTTGATCCACTGCTTCGCCTTCTCCACCCTGCGTTCCGCTTCGCGAACGGATGTGAGGTATTCGTCAAGACTCTGCCGGTCGTGCCTGGACAGCGTCTTCCGCAACCGCTGCGCATCAGCCAGCAGATCATCGAGCGCACTTTGGCTGAGCGCCAGGCGTTTGGCGGCATCTTCGTCGCTGCTGACGAACAGCATGTCGAACACTCGCTTCGGACGATGTTCCGCGGGGATCGGTCGGCCGGTGCGATCAAACGACAGCGTATGTGCTCCTCGGGCGGTCCCGGTTCCGCCGTCGGTGGACATCACGAGCGACGCGAAACGTGTTTCGTCGCCCACGTACTTCGCGTATTCCTGGTCGAGCGAAATCCTGTTGTGGTAGTCCATGTCGCCGCCGCCGGTGGCCGCTCCGGTGAGGAACTGATCGGCGTTGTTATGGCCATGCACGATCCGTCCGGCCGGATGTGAGAAGCCGGACAGCACCGTGATCTCGTCGCGCAGAGGTTCCAGCGGCGTCATGCACTTGGTGAACGTGAACTCGCGGCCGTGGCCGTGCGGGAACCACAGCCAGTCGCCGTACGCAGGATCTTCCGGCAGCGGCATCGGCACACCGTCCGGGAAATAGAAGCATCCGAGCCGTTTCGGATTGCCGGCAGCCTCCGCCCCGCGCGCGATCGCCGGGCGGAAGGTCTCAAACAGCGGCAACGCCAGTGCCAGTCCTGCGCCGCGCAGAAAACGTCGGCGGTCAAGTGAGTTGAGGTTCATCATCGGTTTCCTGGATCAGTTTATTGGAGTTGTCCTCGTCGGCCGGACCGAGCGCAGCGCCGGCATTCGTAGGCGTGAAACATTTCAACTCGTTTAACCCGTGGCCGACAGGCCAGGTTGTGTGCAGGCCCAGGCGGCCTGGCCTGTCGGCCACGGGTTAAACGACGACTTCCATGCCGGATCATGCGTGGTGCCGATCCGGCATTCGGCGTCCACTACTTACTTTGAAACAAATCACTCATTGCTATTAACTTGATCATCGTCGCCAGCCCGTCCCCCTGTTGCCGCGTTTTCGACGTAATTTCATCCACGGCCGATCGGTCTGTAAACGTCAGCGGTCGGCCGAGTGCGTAGGTTGTCAGTTTGTGAACCATCGCTCGCACAAACTGATCCTGTCTGTTTTCCAGCAGGAACCGTTTCAGACCGCCCATGCCTTCCAGCTTCTGATCGTTGAACAGCCTGCTGCTTGCGTCAATCGGTTTGTCTGCGATCTGACTCCGCCACCGGCCGAGTGCATCGTAGTTTTCGAAGGCGATGCCCCACGGATCGATCTTCGCATGGCACGACATGCATGCGGCATGGTTGCGGTGATCTTCAATTCGCTCCTTCAGCGTCATCTTTGCGATTTCGGGATCGGCGAGATCGATTTCCGGAACGGCGGGCGGTGGCGGCGGAGGCGGGTCGTTGAGCAGTTTTTCAAGCAACCACGCGCCGCGTTTGATCGGATGAGAATCGTCGCCGGCTGAGTTCATCGCCAGCAGCCCGGCCTGAGTCAGCAGTCCGCCACGATTGCTGTCCGCCGGCAGCGCGACCCGACGGAACTCGTTGCCGCGAACGTTTGGCAGGCCGTAGTGTTGTGCCAGTCGTTCGTTGGCCATCGTGTAGTCCGCATGCAGGAAGTCGAGCACGTCGGCGTCGGTTCGCAGCAGTTCATCGAACAACGCAACCGGCTCCTGCTGCATCGCCGGCTTGAGCGGTTCGAGACCGCGAGGAACGCTGCGAAATTCGAGCAACTGCATGTCCAGCCACTGCTGCACGAAGTGTCGCGAAAATCGCGATGCTCGATCATCGGCCAGCATCCGCGTGACCTGACTGCTGAGCACGTCCGGTTCGAGCAGCCTGCCGCTGGTCGCGACATCCCGCAGTTCCGCGTCGGGAATGCTGCACCACAGGAACATCGACAGCCGCGTAGCCAGTTCGTCCGCGGTCAACCTGCCCGGAGCGAGTTGCTGCTGATCGTCGGC
>CAZHET010000771.1:0-2341 GCA_964531585.1 uncultured Planctomycetaceae bacterium
ATCATCATGTCGGGCGACACGACCAGCAGAGCCGGAAGGCCGGTGATCTTCAGGTGAGTCACCAGGTCTTTGTGTTCGTCGGCATCCACGATCACGGGGACGAAGCGGGTGTTGACGAGGCGTGCGACGGACTCATCGGCGAAGGTCGTGCGTTCCATCTTCTTGCAGTAACCGCACCATTCGGCGGTGAACTTCATCAGCACCAGACGCTGAGACTCGTTGGCACTTTTCAGCGACGTTTCCACGTCTGTGGCCCAGCGAACTTCCGCGGCCCGGCACTGGCTGAAGGGCAGCAGCGCGATTGTGAACACGAATCCCGCCATCAACGCTGTGTATTGGCACCGCTTGAACATCGTTAGCCAGCTCCGTCCGACCAGATCGAGTGTGATTACTTCCGCTACATTCCTTGTTATCGGAAGCCCGCCGACACGACTGTGTGAGGGGAGTCACCTTTTGCTCATGTTTTGCGTTTCAGCGTGACGTGCGGAGCAGGGCGATCCCGGAATTCTCATTCGCGGCATCAAACCGCCGTGGCGAGCCGCGCTCTCGGCAGATTTCGCCGGTTGCCGCTGGAACGTGATGTTGGGGTTTCGCAACACACACGCCGCATCCCTTCGCGCCGTGCAGGCGGTGCAGCCAGGCACGCTGACGAGTCGATTTGGCACCGCCGCGCGATTCCCTCACGACCGCGCCCCGCCGGGAATGTTAGAACATAGCAGGAGCGAACGTGGTGCGGCTTGTTCAGGCATGGAGCTGAAGGTCCTGCCCGATGTGATCGCTGGTCCAATCCCTGGTGCCTTTTCGGAAAGGCCCGACTGATGAAGCCCACACGCGTCGTGATGCTGGAGTTCAATGAACTGTGTCCGGGGTTGCTGGACACGTGGATGGCCGACGGCCTGCTGCCGAACTTCAGGAAGTTCCACGCCGGTTCTGAGGTTTTTGTCAGTACGGCTGACACCGACGATCCACACTTTCTGGAACCGTGGATTCAGTGGTATTCGATCCATTCGGGACTGAGCATTGACCAGCACGCCGTCTTTCACCTGACGGACGGTCAGCGGGCGGCACACGATGACATCTGGTCCGTGCTGGCTCGCGCGGGAAAAACGGTCGGCAATGGCGGCAGCATGAACGTCCGTCGGCTGAAACAGGACGGTTCGTTCTTTCTGTCGGACCCGTGGTGTACCGCATCGAAAGCGTGGCCGGCGGAACTGCAGATCTTTCAGGATTTCGTCGCGGAAAACGTTCAGGAATACAGCAACGCCAGCAGAAAAAAGACAGGAGCCAGACAGTTTCTGCAATTCATGGTGCAGCATGGCCTGCGACCAAAGACCGCGGCGTGGATCGCCCGGCGACTGCTGGCCGAACGGACCACGGATCGTGGCAGTCAGTGGAAACGCGCCGTCGTGCTGGATCTGCTGGTCGCCGACGTGTTTCTGCATCTGTTCCGAAAGTACCGGCCTGATTTCTCCACTCTGTTTCTGAACAGCACGGCTCACTTTCAGCACAGCTACTGGCGACACATGGACCCGTCGGCGTTCGTCAACAAGCCATCGGAACATGAACTCGATCAGTACGGCAGGGCGATTCTCTACGGCTATCAGCGGATGGATGCTTTGCTGGGAGACCTGATGACGCTGGAACGGGCCGGAGTCATGCTGGTTCTGTCGACGGCACTCAGCCAGCAGCCGTTCCTGCGGCACGAAGCGACCGGCGGGCAGCATTTCTATCGCCCGCATGACGTCAGCAAGATGCTCAGCAGCCTTGGCATTCGCTTCGATTCCGTCGACCCGGTCATGACACACCAGTACATGCTCCGCGTGCAGCCTGAAGAAATCGACGCAGCGGTTGCCCGGCTGCGATCACTGAAGGTGGATCAGACGGAGCTGCTTGAAGTCAGCCCGACGAAGGACGGCGGCATTTATCTGGGCTGCCAGATTTCCCGCAAGGTTGCTGACGACGAAACAATTCGCGATGGCGATCACGACAGTAGGCTTCGGTTTTTCGACCTGCTGTACAGGATCGACGCGACGAAAAGCGGTTGCCATCACCCGGACGGTGTGCTGTGGTTCAGGACCGGTAATCATCACATCCATGACGAGAGGGTATCGATTCTGGATATCTTCCCGACATTGACCGAGTTCTTCGGTGTGCAGGACGACGCCATCGCCACTGTGTCCGGTCACCACCGCAACGGCCTGAGCCTGATGCCTCTGCTGACTCGCGCCGGCGGCACGCCCGGCCGGCGCCGCCAAACAGCAGTGGCGGCAGAGTAGACAGCCGGGACTGACAATGCCACACGTGAATTCACTCCGCGATGACTTCGGCGTCGATGTCGTTC
>CAZHET010000772.1:0-2333 GCA_964531585.1 uncultured Planctomycetaceae bacterium
CCCGCCGACTGGTGCCGAATTCTGCCCACCTGCAGCACGTATCGCTCCGATTCACTCGATGACTGGTCACCAACGGTCAGTGTGACATTCACGAGTTGATTAGCAGGTGGAGCGACACCGTTGTCGGAAGGATCTGTCGGGTCGCCACCGCTGTCGGCTTCCTGCTGGTCGGGCGTTCCGTCGCCGTCAGTGTCGGCATTGCCGGGATTCGTATTCTGAATTTGTTCTTCCAGCAGATTCAGCCCGTCTGAATCCACGTCGGTTGTGATGTCGTCCGGAACCAGCGGATCAAGGCCGTACATCACTTCGAAGCCGTCGACCAGCAGGTCTCCGTCGGTGTCCGGATTTCCGCCCGCTGTCCCGGCGAAGATTTCATCGAGGTCGCTTAGGTCATCGTAGTCGGAATCGGCCAGTTCGCCCTGAGAATTCCACTGCGTGTACGGACGAGTCACGATCGGAAAGTCGGGAGACACTGCGGCGCGCTCTCCGAGAGTGACACGCGCGGCGTCGACGTCCATCCAGCCTCCGCTGACCTCCGACAAATCGCCGAACCAGGCATCCTGAACGTGCAGATACAATGACTGCCCGCCGATCAGCGAGGCACCAGCTTCCACCGTGAGCGTATTCGCAGCGATCGCCAGATTGCCGCCGACGATCTGCGCCGCGGACCCGACAATGACTCGCTGAGCATTGATCAACGGACTGCCAGCAGTAACACTGCTCGCCGTGACACGGGCTCCGGCCCCGACTGTGAAGCTCTGCAGGATCGCCGGGTTGAAGCCGCCGGAGCCGTCGTCGCTAATTGTGACATCGACACCAGGAGCGATCACGATGTGCTGAGCACTCGAAAGGTTACTCGGCAGAATCGTCTGATCGCTGGTGATGGTGAACGCCGAGCCCGGTGTCGTCACCTGGAAGTTCCAAACACTGCTCCACAGTGACAACTGGCCGGTGTCGCTGACGCCGCGCACCCAATACTGGTAGCTCTGCCCAACTTCGAGACCCGTCGCCCAGAAATGCGTCGTCTCAATGTCTTCCTGCAGCAGGATCTGCGGACCACCGGACTCTGACAGCCATACGGTGTAGGTCTCGGCGTCCGCCAGGCTGTTCCACGACAGTTGGGCGGCTGTGCTGTAGACATCCTGCGGCCCGGTCAGTGTCGGCCGCGTATTCGGAAAGTTGGACGGAGGCGGTGACTGAGTCTGGAACGTTTTCACATCGCTCCATGCCGACAACGTTCCGTCGTTGCTTTTGGCCTGCACCCAGTACCGATGCGCCATGCCCGCTGCCAGGCCGGAAACCGTGATTGAAGTGCCGCTTACATTGTTGTTTAGATACACCTGCTGGGAAGTGTCATTCACCCAGACAATATACGACTCGGCTCCGTCCACGGCTGGCCATGACAGCGACGCACTGGTTTGCGAATTGACCGTGGCCTGCAGCGACACCGGCTTGTCGTCCGTCACGTGAAAATCCCTTCCCGCAGACCACGGCCCGTATTGCCCGCCGCTGTCGCGGCCACGGACCCAGAACCGGTGTTCTTCCGTGATCAGATCGTCCGGGACACTAATCGTCGTTCCTGTCACTCCCGGTTCAATCCACACCGCCTGCGAGTTCGACCCGAGTACCGACACCCAGACTTCGTAGTCCACGGCTCCGCTGACTGGAGCCCATTCAAGCTGCGGCGTGTGATCAAACGTTTGAGATTCGGCCACGGGTTCCAGCAACACGGGAGCGGCCAGAGTCAGCATGGCCCGCGGTTCCAGAGACTCCACGGCGGAAGAATGACGCCATCGTTGCCGCTTCCGCCGCTTCGGCTGACGCAGGGCAGCGCTGAGGAACGAAACACTGTTAGACGGGGGGGGGCGAGGTGGTTCCGGTTGTCATTTCGTACTGGCCCTGAACTACACGGATGCGTGAAACAACTCATAATGGGTGACGGTAGCAGACACGCCTCAGAGTTCAACCGCCGACAACCATCGTCCCGAAAGTTTCACAACATCTGCGGAGAACATCACAAGGAGGCGAGAACGCCAAAGTCGTGACGGCTACCAGCAGCCGAAGGATGCGGAAAACGACCAGCCCATGTGCATCTGCGTGGATCTGAATTTCACCCGCCGGAAGCAGGACATCAACCCGTTGGACACGGGGCGTCCCGCGGCCTGACGGGCTGTCCCGGCGATTTGGAAGCTCGCGCGCAGGCGGTGCCCACATTGCGCTGTGCAACGGACGAGCCTGGCAGGTGTCGTATACTGTCGACCAGAACGGCCACCAGTTTTTTTGAAACTCGGTCCCAGGCTCCTGCCTGGGACCGCATGTCCTCGAAGCTCTGC
>CAZHET010000773.1:0-1595 GCA_964531585.1 uncultured Planctomycetaceae bacterium
CTTTCCCCTTGTTATTAACGAGCGTACCACAACAGAATCAGGCTACCACGTCGCACTGCCACGTAGCTTTGGCGCCGCGTCGCCCCGACAGGTTCCACAGAAATCGTCAACCATGCTTACGGTGCTCGCGTGCCGAATCCAAGAAGCATTCGCCTGCTTGGCAACGGCACCACTGTTCCGTGATCCGGAAGTCGCGAAGTGTGGAGCGTTGCAGAAAGTTCATCGTGCCGCACCCCTTTCGAACAGGGTGACAGGAAAGCACAAGAATCATCCGTGACGACGGTCAACCAGTCAGCAGCTCCGTAGCGAAGGGCCGAAGGGCCGAAGGGGCTACTTAAGCAGTCTCCCCATAAGTGACCATGTTACGACCGCATCCTGATTCGTCAATTCGTATTCTCCGGATTTTCGAAAAAATCGTCACAACTGCATTGACCGGGTTTCTGCAGACATTTCACGCGTGCAATCTGAAGAGTTGCCGGTCACATGCCTGAACCCGTTCCAGAGTGTGCTGCATGCCGGCATCGGTCTGTGGCGTGCCTCGCTTCTTAGCATCTGTCCAAAATTAGTTTCGTGTTCTCTAAGGATGGGACCATTGTCCCGTCCTGGAATTCACGGACGGGACAATGGTCCCATCCTACGGTTCTGTTTTTGCACAGATGCTCAGTCTCGACGCCTGGATCGAGCCGCCTTTGTCTTCGGGACGACCAGCTTGCCGCCAAGCCGGAGTCGCGTCTTTAGATTTCGCCGCCACACATGCAACACACGGCGTTGCGTGACACGATGGCGTTGCGGCGCGTGCTCTTCTCTAAGCAACTGTCGCGAAACAACTTCCCTGTTTGTGCCACAGATTTTCAGTGCGCGAAGAGGACTTCGTTTAGCCCGTGGTCGCAGACCAGGCCGTCTTGAGGCGATCCACGCGGCAGACGGCCTGGTCCGCGACCACGGGTTAAACGAGGGGATTTTGTTTCGGGACAGTTCCTGAAGAGTCTCACCGGTCGACTGGATACTCACGCGATGAATCATTCACCACGGGAACGGCCGAGTGAGCACTGGCCTGATTGTCCGTGCCAGTCCATTCCCGCCGAACATGTGCCGCACGAATCTCGGTCAGGCCGTTTTCCGCTACCCGGTTTTCAGCAGCGGCGTGGTGATCCTGTACATTCTGTTGGTCCTGTCCAATAGCCAACGCGACGGGACGAGGCATTGGACAGGATTTGCAGGATCGACAGGATGGACATGCTCGATGTGGCGCGACGAAAGCATGGGACGCGACGCTGGGTTCCCGCCTGCGCGGGAATGACGCAGCGCGGTGGGCGCTGGGTTTCGCGGATTGGGAAAAGTGTCGGTCGCTGTAAATCTTCGGCCATTCATTTCACAATCTGAAACATCTGGTGTTCGTTCCGCAACCGTCCGAGGTGCCCTGTGAAAATCCCGCCTTCCGCCCGAGCCTGCCTGTTGTTGGCGCTCATCCTATCTGAGACATCCGCCTTTGCTCAGCCGGCACCGCCGCAATCGGAACCGCTGCTGGAACTGAACAAAGGTGGCCACATCGCGATCATCGGCAACACCCTGGCCGATCGCATGCAGCACTTCGG
>CAZHET010000773.1:1605-2332 GCA_964531585.1 uncultured Planctomycetaceae bacterium
TGCCCTGTGAAATTCCCGCCCTTTCTGCCCGCCTGCCTGCTGCTCTCTTTCGTCGTTTCTCAACCCTCAGCGTTCGCCCAGCCGCCACTGCTGGAACTGAACAAAAGTGACCGCATTGCCGTCATCGGCAACACTCTGGCCGATCGCATGCAACACTTCGGCTGGACCGAAACGCTGCTGCAGACTCGTTTTCCGGACCACGAACTGGTCGTCCGGCACCTTGGGTTCAGCGGCGATACTCTGACGACGCGGCCGCGTTCGCAGAACTTCGGCACGCCCGACGAATGGCTGACGAAGGTTCAGGCCGACGTGATCTTTGCGTTCTTCGGCTACAACGAATCGTTCGCAGGCGAAGAGGGCGTGCCGCAGTTTCGCGACGAACTGAACTCGTTCATCGATCACACGTTGAGTCAGCAGTACAACGGCGAGTCAGCGCCGAAGCTGGTGCTGTTCAGCCCGATCGCCCACGAAAATCTCGACAGCCCGCATCTTCCTGACGGCAGCGAGAACAACGCTCGGCTGGAAATGTACACGGCCGCGATGAAGTCCGTCGCGGAGGACAAAGGTGTACCGTTTGTTGATCTGTTCGCGGCAACGCAGAAGGTGTACCCGCTGAACAACCACGACAACAGCCCGCTGCGTCCCGGCCCGAAGCAGACGCTCGACGCGCCGGCGGGAACGAATCCGATTATGTTTACGGAGTTTACGATCAACGGAATCCATTTGA
>CAZHET010000774.1:0-2329 GCA_964531585.1 uncultured Planctomycetaceae bacterium
ATTTTGAAGGGAGTGTCTTCGAACAGAACTTCCGATTCGCTGCGCATGAGCCTGTTTCCGGGATGGTGATGTAACCGAAGGACAGGATTCTACACGCGAGGTTCGGTCTCAGCGATGGCAGAGTGGACGGGAAATGGCCGCAATTTTCCTCGCCAGCCGCACGTCGTCGAAGGCGTCGGATTAGCGCCGGTGGCTGACGCGGAACAGGGGAAACGTGTCCCGGCAGGAAGCTGGCGACCTGCGGGCGTCGACGGTGTTTCGCCTGCAGACAGGCAGCCGGGACCATGCGGAAATGGAAGCGTTAATGGCTTGTGCGCGCAACCGCGTCTCAACCGTCGGGGCAACGCTGTACTGTACGACGTTCCCCTGCCACAACTGTACGAAACGCATGAATCGGACTCCGCGACCAATTATCCAGGTCGCCCCCGAGAATCGTCCGCAGTCTGAGTAAGTGTGTCCGCTCGCCCGCGCTTGAGTGTTTCAGTCGGCGGGAGTTCTGGCTGCTTTTCTTTGGGCGTGATCCAGAGAATGAATGAGCGGTCTCAGGTTGTTTCTGCCTGCAGGCAGAACATCGTCTGACGGGTTGACCACGATCCGGATGTCGCGCTGCTGAAGAGTAACCCGCGGAAAGCACTCTCGCATGTCGGGCTGTCTTCGGGCGAACCGGTTCCGGTAGGCGAGTCCGTCGCATTGACTGGGAATCCCGGAATTGGCGACGTGGCACTGAATCACACGATGACCACTGGCATCATGAGCAGTACGGATCGCGAGATCGGAGAATTCCGATTCACTCAGACGTCCGCCGCCGTGAACCCTGGCAACAGCGGAGGGCCAATGTTCGCTAGCCATGGCGACGTCACTGGAAGGGTGGTCTTGAAAGCCACAATCGACGGAGTGGCGTTCGTCGTGCCCGCCTGGGAGCTGCGGAAGTTCCTTGAAGAGGCGATTGTCGGAAAACAATAGTTGGCCATTCGGGCTCGAACGGCGAGTCTGAAACGCGCTGCAACAATCAGCGGCTGACATCCCAGATGGCCGCGGCTCCGCGACTCAGTCCGGTGAAGAGTCGATTGCCGTCGGGAGAAAACTTCAGCACGCTTGCTCGCGCGCCGTCGGTTCTCAGGGTCAACAGCAGCCGTCCCGAGTCGAGATCGCGGACCTGGACGGCATCCTGACCGAAGTCTCCGAAAGATCGGAAATCGGCGGTGGCACATCGCGTGCTGTCTGGTGCGACCGCCAAGAAGCACCCGACAGAATTTTCCATCTTCCAGCGAGCGTTCAGAGCCCGACTCGATGTATCCCAGGCGAACAGGTCCTCTGAGAATGACGAGACAAGTATGTCAGCACGGCTGCCGAAGTCAGCCTGCCAAATTCTCGGAGTATCCGGGCGCTTCAGTTGCTGCTGTTCCGGTGACCTCCACTCCAGCAGCGTCCGGTCGAGTTCTTCGCCTGTTGTCGCGTGGAAGGTAACGATCTCGCCATTCCCCGCCGCGATGTGGAACTTCGAAGAGTCACTGGCGAACGCAATTGCTGCCACACCTTCCAGGTTAGGGCCAGGCCTTCCTTTTGCGATCGCAAACTGCAGGTCACCGGTCGCAACGTCGATCGCATAAAGACCTTCGCAGGTTTGGGGAATCTGTGGAATTTCCGAACCGCTCCCGAGTCCCGTGGTCAGAACGATAGTCGCGCCGTCCGGCGAAACAACTCCACAGCGAACTCCGCTGTCCAGCCAGTGCGACCATCTCACTTCAGATGTCGCGTGGTCGATACAGGTCGCGACGCCCGTGAGGCTCGGGCCGTCGCTCGTGCGGTTCGGATCATCACACCAACCGCCCGTGATCACACCGGAACCGTCCGCTGTGAACGCCACGAAATCCGGTGCTGCCGTCCAGCCGAATCGTGATCTGACAGGTGCCAGCTCGCGCTCCCACGTCAGCATTCCCGTTTCGGAGTCCCAGATTCGTACGAAACCGTCACGATGACCGGTTGCAACAGCACGTCCGTCCGGCGACCACGCCACATCGGCAACATCTGTCCCCTGGTTGGCTGCCGGAAACTGATCTTTGCCCGTTTCCGCGTCCAGGATCGCAACACGCCTGCCCATCGCCATCGCAACCATGTGGGCGTCGGGAGAATACGCCAGCCGGCCTCCATGAAATCCGGGCAGGTCCTTGTGCCACAGCACTTTTCCGGTCGCGGCATCCCGACTGACCAAACGGCTGAATTCTGCCACAACCACTCGATCTCCGTCTGGCGACAGAGTTGCGTACCCGATTCCGTACGAGTCGTCACCACTCAGCTCACGCACAAGGCTTCCATCATACGCGTTTCG
>CAZHET010000775.1:0-2316 GCA_964531585.1 uncultured Planctomycetaceae bacterium
GTGCATTGGTCGGCCGGACAGGTCACGGATCTCGTCATCCGTCCGCAGTCCCAGCGCGTGGTAGACGGTCGCACAGAAATCTTCGACACCAATCTTTCGGTCGGTTGGGTACTCCGCCTTGCTGTTCGTGGCGCCGATGACCTGGCCATGCTTAAAGCCCCCGCCAGCCAGCAGAATGCTCTGTGCCTGTGGCCAGTGATCCCGTCCGGCATCGCCGTTAATGCGCGGCGTGTGGCCGAATTCACCGGCGGTGATGACCAGCGTGTCGTCCAGCATGCCGCGGTCCGCCAGGTCCTGAATCAGCACGCCAACGCACTTGTCATGACGCGGCAGCTTGTCCCGCAGCCTTCGTTCGATCTGGCCGTGATCATCGAAGTAACCCGTGTTCAGTGACACGAAACGAACTCCCGCCTGAATCAGACGTCGAGCCAGCAGCGCCTGTTCGCCCCAGCCCGGACCGTACTTGTCACGCAATGCCTGGTCCTCTTCCGACACGTCGAAGGCTTTGCGAACTCGCCCGGACAGAACAATATCCAGCGCCTGCTGATCGACCGCGTCCATCTGATCGAAGGTGCGATTGCGGTCGATGCGGTGTTTCAGAGTGTCCAGTTGCTGCTGCAGACCGACGCGGTCCATCATGCGCTTCTCCGAAAGTCCTTCGACCAGCGAGAAACTTTTGTGGTCGCCGGTGGGCAGTCGGCCGGCTTCGTTGCCGTAACTGAATTCGCCATAGCGGAACGGGTTGTAGTTCACTCCCAGCCATGCTCCGCCGTGATAACCGAAACCGCCATCGTTCATATTCACGCTGGTGAGTGCTCCCGGCTTAGTCGGTCCCAGCAGATGCGACGCAACCGC
Organism: uncultured Planctomycetaceae bacterium; assembly: GCA_964531585.1. GTDB lineage: Bacteria > Planctomycetota > Planctomycetia > Planctomycetales > Planctomycetaceae > JAWKUA01. The sequence goes on from CAZHET010000775.1 coordinate 856, forward strand.
GCCCATCGACGGCTGCCGCGCCGGGCGGTCACTGCCGGTGGCTCCCGTCCGTCCGGTCAACATCCAGTGAGCGGCCGCCCAGTGGTCGCCGTTGTTGTGCGAGAAGCTGCGAATGACCGTACATTTATCCATCACCTTCGCGTGTTCGGGCAGCAGCTCACACACGTCCAGCCCCGGCAGAGTCGACGCGATTGGAGAAAACGCTCCGCGGTATTCCGCCGGTGCCAGCGGTTTCATATCGAAGGTATCAAGCTGCGACGGTCCGCCATGCATCCAGATCAGAATCACGGACTTCTTCGATGCCGCGGCCGGGTGGCGGTGAGCCTGTTCCGCACGCAGCAGTCCCGGCAAAGTCAGCCCGAACGTGCTCATCGCGCCCACCTGCAGAAAACGCCGCCTGTTGATGCCGTCGCAGAATGCCTGTTTGCCTTTGAGTTGACCGGTGATATTCAGCATGGCGGGGTTCCTTGAATCTGGAATCAGGCTGAGTGGAGAACCAGGTGGGGCAGAAACTGCGGCAATCACAGTAGTGTAACTTTACAGGGTTTTTCGGCAACACGCGATCGAATTGTGAGATCACGCCGGCGGATTTCCTCTGCGAGCCGGACAGTTGCGAGCCGGACAGTTGCCAGCCGGACAGTTGCGAGCCGGACAGTTGCCAGCCGGACAGTTGCCAGCCGGACAGTTGCCAGCCGGACAGTTGCCAGCCGGACGGTTGCGAGACCGCGACGTCTGTCCGCTGTCATCAGCGTCGAGTACGCGGATAGCGGTCTGTCGTCCCGCCGCTCGCCGAATCGCAATCACTGCGGCGAACGACGCGGAAGCCGTGGCGCACGTGGCAAGACTGACGAAACGCGTTGCGTTTGAATGCGCTCGCCTGGGTGGCAGCTCGGTGATATGCTGCCGCCGGATTTTACACCGTCCCGGAGACTTCTCGGATGAGCACCGTTGCGTCGCTCGGCAGCCAGTCCACGATCGAACTGTTTGACCAGTATGTCATTCCCAACTACCGACGCTATCCCGTCGCGCTGGTTCAGGGCGAAGGCTCGCGCGTCCGCGATGCCGAAGGTCGTGAGTTTCTCGATCTGTTTCCTGGCTGGGGCTGCAATATTCTGGGCTACTCGCCGCCAGCCGTTGTGCGAGCCATTCAGGAACAGGCCGCTCGCCTGATTCATATCCCCAACACCTGGTACATCGAAGAACAAGGTCGCTTCGCAGAATTTCTGTGTACGCGAAGTTTCGGAAAAGCATTCTTCTGCAACAGCGGAACGGAAGCGAACGAAGCCGCCATCAAGCTCGCCCGACTGCACGGTTCGGCGCAGGGACGCTACCGCATCATCACGTTCGAGCGCGGCTTCCACGGCCGAACTCTGGGAGCACTCACGGCGACCGCACAGCCGAAGTATCACGAAGGACTCGGCCCGCTGATGGCCGGGTTCCGCTACGCCGCGATGGATGACA
>CAZHET010000776.1:0-2290 GCA_964531585.1 uncultured Planctomycetaceae bacterium
TGGCGGGCCTGGCACCCGATACGCAGGACATGGCTCAGCGAGTCCAGTCGTTCATGCAGGAACTGGCTCAGCAGCGGTCTTCAATCAGCACCTGAACTGGTCTCGCTGTTGCTGTTAAGGAATCCGCGGTAGCCCGCCGGCGCTGAATCGCGGCTCCTCGAAAACGAAAGACAATTTGATGACGGATGTTCCAGAGCACATCTCCGAGTCCCTGCAGCGTTACGACCAGGGGCACCTGCTGCGCTGGTGGGATGAGCTGACCGACGAAGAACAGGTCCGGCTGGTCACGCAGATCGAAGACATCGACTTCGACACGATCCGCGAAGTCTGGACGGCATCCAGTTCAAAGTCCGCCGATGACGCTGCCGCAGCGACCTCGCGAGCGGAGCGGGCGGAAGCTCCGACATCCGTCATCCGGCAGCCCCGGTCCGAAGCCGACCGCGCCGTCTGGCAGCAGGCGGCCAGAGTCGGCGAGCAGCTTCTGGCGGCAGGCAAAGTGGCGGTGATCACCGTTGCCGGAGGCCAGGGCAGCCGGCTGGGTTTCGATCATCCAAAGGGAATGTTTCCGGTCGGACCGATCAGTGATCGCACGCTGTTCCGGATCTTTGCCGAGCAGATTCACGCTCGACGAAACCGCCACGGCGGCAGCATTCTGTGGCTCATCATGACCAGCGAAGCGACTCACGCAGAAACGGTCGAGTACTTCGAACAGCAAAGCTATTTCGGTCTGGATCCCGATACCGTTTCATTTTTTCAGCAGGGCAGCATGCCGGCGGTCGATGCCGCAACCGGCAAGGTGCTGCTGCAGACGAAGTCGTCGCTCGCGCTGTCGCCGGACGGCCACGGCGGACTTGTTGCGGCCCTGAAGAAAGCGGGCCTGCTCGACCGGCTGGCGCTCGAACGCGTCGACCACGTCTTTTACCACCAGGTCGACAATCCCACGGTCATCATGTGCGACCCGGCATTGATCGGACTGCATCACCAGCACGGCTCGCAACTCACCACGAATGTCGTCCGGAAGTCCGCGCCAACGGAACGCATGGGAGTCCTCGTCGACCTCGACGGCCGCACGGAAATTATCGAATACAGCGAGCTGACCGAAGAACAGGCTGCCCGACAGGACGCAAGCGGCCAGTGGATCTTCTGGGCAGGGAACACCGCGATTCACGTCTTCGCACGGGAATTCTTCGAACAGCTCACCGACGGACGCCTCAACCTGCCGCTGCATCTGGCTGTCAAAAAGGTGCCGTACATCGACGACAGCGGCAACTTAGTCGATCCTGAAAAGCCTAACGCCAACAAGTTCGAACGGTTCATCTTCGACGCCTTACCGCTGGCACAAACGGCGCTGATCGTGGAAGGCGACCGTGACCGCGAATTCAATCCCGTCAAGAACGCCGAAGGCAGCGATTCGCCTGCAACGGCAAAAGCAGCCCTGAACCGCATCGGCCGAGACTGGCTGGCGGCCGCAGGTCACGAGATCAGTGAACAGACGCAGGTCGAAATCAGCCCGCTGATCGCACTGGACGCCGAAGAGCTGGCGGCCAAACTAGCCGCGAATCTCACCCGCGTCGACGAACTGACCAGCGGGTAGTTTGTGCTACGATTCACGGATGAAAACGCCTGAGCAGATCCTGCAGTCGCACTTCGGCCATCACGCGTTCCGCGGGCCGCAGCGGCAGATCATCGAACATGTGCTCAACGGACACCATGCGCTGGTCATCATGCCGACCGGCATGGGCAAGTCGCTGTGCTATCAGATTCCTGCGATTGTGCTGGGGCAGCAGCAGAACGTGGCGCAGCCGCCCGTTACGCTCGTGCTGTCGCCGCTGATCGCTCTGATGAAGGACCAGGTCGATTCACTGCAGGAGAAGGGCGTCAAAGCCACGTTCATCAATTCGTCGCTGAGAAGGTCTGAGCGGGAACAGCGGTACGCCGCGGTTGCCGACGGGCGCTATGACCTGCTGTATGTGACACCAGAACGATTTCGCAAGCAGGAGTTTCTGGACGTGATCGCACAGCGAGACGTGCGGTTGCTGGCCGTCGACGAAGCTCACTGCATCAGCGAATGGGGCCACGATTTCCGCCCGGACTACACGCGGCTGCAGGAACTTCGCGAGCTGATCGGGCAGCCGGCCACGATCGCTCTGACGGCAACCGCCACGCCGGAAGTTCAGGCCGACATTGTTCATCAGCTTGGCCTGCAGCCGGGCGAAGTGCGGCTGTTCCACGAAGGCATCGATCGACCGAATCTGGAACTTCGCGTCGTCGATGTCTGGGACAACGACGA
>CAZHET010000777.1:0-2271 GCA_964531585.1 uncultured Planctomycetaceae bacterium
AGTCGCCTTGCAAGTCGCCTTGCAAGTCGCCTTGCAAGTCGCCTTGCAAGTCGCCTTGCAAGTCGCCAAAGGCGGCGTGTGTCGTGCGCCGCTCGTGCCAACACACTTTTTGCGAAGGAGAGTTGCGATGGTCAATCGAACTACTGTTACTACGATGGGTCTGGCGTGTGTGGCGGTCTGCGTCGCAGCCGTCGGTGTACCACGGTTGTCCGCCGGTTATCCTTGTGTTGTGGGATGCTGGGCGCGGACGGCAATGGCACATCACACCGGCACACAAGCAGGAACAATTGGGGTTCAGTTCAGCCAGGCCGTGACGCAAACCAATCCATTCGATGAAAGCGAAAAGAACCTTGATCCGCCCGGCGGCACTGCCAAGACGATCACCAATGATGCGCAGGCTCGGTATCTTCAATTTGCTTTTTTTGACTGCTCGAACTGCACGTACACAGTTTCTGGCGGCGTTACAGGAAACCCTGGCCAATGGTTCGCTCTAGGCCCAGCTTATACGGAATGTGTCGATGAGTAGGATCTCTGTTGGACACTGAGATCGTGCGGTTTTTCGCGGCACCGCACGCAGGCAGTTCCGCGAAAGCCTCTCGAATGAAAGTGTGGTGCGTGATGCAGGGTCTCCGCTGGGTTCTCGTAGCGTCGGTGAGTGTGACTTCCATTCTGAGTGCGACACACGGCTCCGTCGTCGCGGGGGAATCAGACACACCAGCCGCACGTCAGGCCGTTGCCAAAGCCATTCTCGATACCTGGCGACAGCGGCAGGAGGCGACCCGCGAGCTGAGCTTCACGTGGACCAGTGAGGACTATGAACTCTATTCCCGCCGCGAGCTTATTGCCGGAGTAAAGGCGGCGTTCGGCGCAGGTGGCGCAGGTAACACTCAGCAGATCAAAGAGTCTCACGAGATGTCCACGTCTGGCGGGAGCGTGGCATACGGTCAGCGTGATCAAGTCAGATTTGATTTCCACAGCACCGTAGAAGGCAGTGACGATTCCAGTGAGATTCTGTCGGACGGTGAGTTGTTGATATTCTTTCCAAAGACGGATCAGGGTTATCCAAAGGCGGCTTTCCATAGAGGGCTTGAGCCATCCGGGTGGCGGTACACGGCAGCCCTTCCGATGCGGCTCATATTCCGTCCGTTTCTTCCTACGGCAGGATTCGACGGAATCGAGACCGCTCAGTGCACCGGGTCAGGGCTGGTGTTTGAGGAGGCTCGGTGCTTTGTTCTCAGCTGGGAAAATCACGAAGTGTGGGTCTCCGCCGACGATGCACGATTTCCCGTGCGTTATCGACAGTCTCGCCCGGACAGCGGTAAGTCGTACCTCGATATTGCCATCGACTACGACGTGCGGCGTCGAGAATTACCTGTCCCTGAGGGTTGGAGGATCACCAAGTTCGGCATTGATGGCGAAACGATATTGGAGTCGAATAGTGTCACACTGACGGAATACGAACTGGTGAAACCGCCGCCACCGGAGACGTTTACGATCGATTTTCCACCCGGTACATGGGTGGGTAATACAACCACCCGTGAAAACTACATCGTCCGAGACGGCCTTCCGAATCGCATCGTCCGTCCCGGCGAGTTTACCGGCGACAACTATGACGAGTTGCTGAACAGTGACATGCCGATTACGCCGCAGGAAATTGCCACGAAATCGACGGTGAACTGGATCTGGATCGGCAACGGACTGATCATCGCCTTCATTGTGTTCCTGCTGTACCGCCGACATGTGCAGACCTGACACGTCAATGGAATCACGCGTCACCGGATTTTGAAACCCGGTCCCAGGCTCCTGCCTGGGACTGCATATCCTCGAAGCTCCGCTTCGCGCGGGTGGTCCCGGCAGCGGTCATCGTGACATCGTGGAAGCAGAGCTTCCGGGATCGGCGTTCCGAAGCTGGAGCATCGGAACGAGAGGTCAATGGCAATGGCGTTAAGGATTTTGAATCGTTTAACCCGTGGCCGACAGGCCAGACCGTCGCCGGTTTCGCACCACCTGGCCTGTCGGCCACGGGTTAAACGATCTTCGTCTTCCCGCCTGAGAAATCCTGAAAGGCGCTGCGCCGCGTCTTTGCCGCATCGGGCATCCTTCGATCACACACCACGCAGCAGAACTTCCGCCCTCCCGAAGTGTGCCGCCTCCGCCTGGCGATCAGCAGCCAGACAAATTTCAGATAGGAACGAATCCACGGATTACAAGCATCACAGCGATTTTTCGAAATCGGAGAATTTTATCGTCACGGGTGATTGACGACGACAA
>CAZHET010000778.1:0-2271 GCA_964531585.1 uncultured Planctomycetaceae bacterium
TGAAGTTGTCATGGGATCTCGCCTTCCCTGCCCGCTGGTGTCGATCGCTGGTGGAACATCTGAACGGTTCGAACATTCTGCCCTCGGCAGAAGATCCGCTGCGGCTATTCTGAATTTTCGCCTGCCACAGAAAACTGTTGCGTTGTTTGTCGACGCGAAGTTTGTCGACGCGAACCCGAAGGTCGAGCGGACCGACGTCAAGTGCCTTCGACATCAGGAGTAAACGGCTTCCATGACGCGGCCTTCGCACACACGAAACGGTCGGTTCAGGGGATCGACGTACTGCTGATGAGGATCGATGCCGAGCGCCGAAAACATGGTCGCCATGACATCCCACGGCCCGAACGGATCGACCGTCGGATACGCACCACGACTGTCGGACGCTCCGACAACGGTGCCCGGACGAATTCCGGCTCCCGCCAGCGCAATCGAATACACCCAGCTCCAGTGTTTGCGTCCGGGACTGGCTCCCGCAAAGTTGGGTTCCAGCGCCACGAGTGGTGCGCGGCCGAATTCTCCCATACAGACGACCAGCGTTTCGTCGAGCAAGCCTCGCTGATCCAGATCTTCGATCAGCGCCGAGAAGCCCTGATCGAATCGCGGCAGCAGGTGGTCTTTCAGCCCCATGAAGATGTCGTTGTGAGTATCCCAGCCGTAGAGATCAGTGTTCGTTGGGTCCATGTCCTGACCGCGGTTGTTGTGACTCCAGATCACGGTGACCAGCGGAACTCCGGCTTCGACCAGTCGCCGCGCGAGCAGGCAGGCTTGTCCGGACCGGTTTCGTCCGTAGCGTTCTCGCAACGACTCCGGTTCCCGCGACAGGTCGAAGGCGGTCCGCGTTTCGTCCCGCGACAGCATGTCGAACGCCTGTCGATAGAGTTCGCTCTTGTCCAGTGCCACCGGTTGGTGCGAGAGTCTGGCGGCTGTTGCTTCGACTGATTCCAGCAGCGATTGCCGGGCCTGCAGGCGAATCGTCGGCACGTCGGCGTGAGGCTGCATTCCCGGAACGGCCAGAGTGCCCTTCGTCACGTCACCCAAAGTCAGCGGGTCGTATTTCTTTCCCAGAAATCCGCCGAACTGTCCCGGACCGAGGACCAGAGGAACTTCCGCCGGACCATTCAGATGCACGGCGGTCTGCACGAAATCGGTGGCCGGACGAACTCGCTGCAGCACGGCTCCATGGCACGGATAATCTTCGGGCGACGGCAGCGGATTGGCCGAACGGCGTCTGTGGTATCGGCCCGTCATCGACAGGTAGAAGGCCGAACCGTGGTCGAGATCCTCGTGTGACATGTTTCTGACGACGCACAGTTTGTCGGCGATCTGTGCGATGCGCGGCATGTGCTCGCAGAACCGAACTCCCGGGACCGACGTCGCAATGGAACGGAATGCGCCGCGAACTTCAGCCGGTGCGTCCGGTTTCGGATCCCACGTGTCGATCTGACTTTGTCCGCCGCTGGCGAACACGACAATAACGGACTTCGCTCCGCCGAATCCCGGGATTTCGCTCGCGTCGGATTCACTGGCGGCGGCGGCGCGTCTTGGGACAAGGCCCGGAAGTGCCCAGGAGCAGCCTGCAAGGCCTCCAATTCGCAGCCATTCGCGACGGCTGAGTGAATTGCCGAGGCCCGACGATTGATTCTTAAAGCTCAACACAATGCACCTCAATTCGGTTCGGTTCGGTTCGGTTCAGATTACCGGCTGCGTCTCTGTCATGCGAGTTTCATTCGTCAAACCTGAGACGCTGCGTGTTCGAATCCCGCAGCGAGCGCATTGGTGCGGCCGATCCGATAGATTGGCCCTTTGCTCGCTCGGCGGGGGCGAACATGTCGCGAGGCTCGGTCACCGTCGATCTGACCCTGTTGCACGAATCCGAAGGCATTTTATGGACCTGCCGGAATCTCCGCTCACCATTCAGCAACACATCCTGCAGGAACAGTCTCGATTTCCGGGAGCGTCCGGTGAATTCTCGTGGCTGCTGTCAGGAATCACACTCGCCAGCAAAATCATCGCTGCCAGGGTCCGCCGCGCGGGCCTGACTGACATACTTGGCGAACACGGCGGCAAAAACATTCAGGGTGAAGTGCAGCAGAAGCTGGATGTGTACTCGAACGAGATTCTCATCAAGTGTCTGGCCATTCGAGAAAGCATCGGCATTCTGGCGTCCGAGGAAAACGAGCATCCTCACGTCGTACATAACAAATCTCCGAACGCTCGCTATGCGGTGGTGTTTGATCCGCTGGACGGGTCGTCGAACATCGACGTGAACGT
>CAZHET010000779.1:0-2268 GCA_964531585.1 uncultured Planctomycetaceae bacterium
GTTTTTCCATGCAGACACCGGCGGCTAGCGCCGTGCCGCTCACCCGGACGGAATCCTGTGGACTATTCGTTAAACCACCCGCCTGGCGCGTCCGGTTCGTGTGGATCATTCAGGACCAGGTCACTCCTGCAGCTTCTTCAGCTCTTCGATTAACTGATCACCAGTCGCTCGTGTTCGCAGCGTGCCGTCCAGATCGGCTCGCAGAACCCCGTCCTTGTCGATCACATAATTTCGGAACGTCATATTTTCCGGGCTGTATGCCTTCGACGACTTCTTGTCCAGGTCCAGCGTGAGCGTGAAGTCGGTCCTGGATTTTTCTTTGATCTTTTTCAGGCCGTCGACACCTTCCTTTTCTTCACGAAACACAAAGATCAGTTCGGTGTTCAGTTCTTTGAACTCATCCGCTCGCTCTTGCAACTGAACCAGTTGCCCCATGCAGAACGGTCACCAGCTGGCGCGGCTGAAGATCAGCACGATGTGTTTGTCCTGCTTCAGCTTGTCGGACAGTTGAACGGGCTTGCCGTCGCTGCCGGTCGCAGTGAAGTCCACCGCGGGCCTGCCGATTTCCAGAGTCTGACTGTCAGGTGCATCGGCGGTCGCATTGCCGTCCGGCTCATCGGCGGCAACCATGCCGGCGACCATCAGCAGAAGTGCAAAAGTGGATACGCGAAGCATGGTCGTTTCCCGTCTGTTGAAGGAGGCAAAGTTCAGGAACTGCTCCGTGTATTGGACGCGCTTCCGTCCACCGGGTCAATTGCCTGTCGAATTCACACGGCAGGCTGGATCGGTTCCGCAGGCATCGCAACCCGCGCTGGATGTTGCTGCGGTGGCTGCTTCAAGACAATGACGAATGCGATCGTTGATAATCGCCGACATCTGCGGATGCAGACCGAACGGAGCAGTGACCAGCCATTCAACGTCCGGAAAGTTCTGCGCCGCGTTTCTCACCAGTCGGGGGATGTCCTCGCTCCAGTGGCGTCCCGGCGACAGAAAATACGGGAACACGATCACTCGCGCGGCACCGCGTTCAACACAGCGGCGGAACGCGCTGGCGATGTCCGGATCGGCCAGTTCCATGTGAGCCGGCTCAACGATTTCGTAGGGCGACTGAGCGGCAAAGGTTTCCGCAGCCTGCAGCAGCATCTGGTTGCTGGCGGCAACTCTCGAACCATGATCGACGATGATCACTGCGGTCGGCCGATCACTGATGGTCTGCCGAACCTGCTCAGGCGATGATCGTTGGGAAGTCACTTCAGTTCAGCTCCGCACGACGGCACGAAATTCTTCCAGTCGTGCATCGATCTCGTTCATTGGACCGCCGGGCAGCGAAGGCCCGTTCTTCGGCAGAATCGTGTTCCATTCTCCCTGCCCGCTGGTTGTCTGTCGGGCGATGCGTTCGCGATACCGGTTCAGAAAATTCTCGACGGCCCGTGACTCGACGGCGGGCATGGCAGCCAGTCGGTCGGGCCGCAGGTGCAGCAGAAACCGGTCGAAGTACTGCCCCGGATTCTGAACCATCACACGAACCAGTCCAGGCAGCAGGTAGCGATAGGCGTCATCGGTGACGAAGTTGATCGGATCCCAGCCGGGAGTTCCGACGTGGCTCAGTTGCAATGCATCACGGCCCGCGGCCTGCAGAGTCTTGTCATGCTGAGCACATTCGCTGCAGTGCGAGATATCCGTGAAGTGCACCGGCCGCTGCGCGCCTGCAAACGCAGAGGTGATATCGTCGATCATCCTCTGAAGTTCGTCATCCACCGCGCGGGGTTTTGAGGTGCCTTCCAGCAGCAGCTCCAGAACTTTGCGATTTCCTTCCGGAAAATCCAGATAACGCAGCTCCCGAAACGGAACCCAGCGGAATGGTTTCGCCGGTTCACACAGGTCGGCGACATCGGGACTCAGAGCGCAGCGCCAGAAATCCAGCTCCACGATTCCGTGTTCGTATTCGTGACTTGTCGTCATCAGATGCCGCCGGGGAACGACCATCAGTCCGGTTTCTTCCCGGCATTCGCGTACCGCACAGGAGCGAGTGGTTTCGTCGGACTGGCACTTGCCGCCCGGAAACTCAGCACGGCCCGCCAGCGGAACTCCGGCGGGACGAGTGCCGACAAGGACGTGGCCGGCGGATTCAACAACCGCGATGGCGACTTTTGTGACAATGGTCAATGCCCGGGGCCTTGTGGTGAGAAACGAGTGCGGTCGATCCTGGTGAACAATCCAACGTTCCGTGTCTCAGAGCGGCCCGCATCTGATTCGCCGGACGGCGCG
>CAZHET010000780.1:0-2257 GCA_964531585.1 uncultured Planctomycetaceae bacterium
GACTGTCGCGTCAGCATTTCGCACAGGGCGGAAGCGGCCGCGTAGCGAACTTCTTCCCAGGGTTCGTTTTCCGGCTGCATGGCAGCGATCAGCATTTCCTTCGCTTCAGGAAACACTTTGCAGTCGCGCTTTGCCAGGTAGTGAATGGCACGAATTCGGTTCGGGATATCGACTTCGCGAGCACGAAGTTTCGAAGCCAGGCCCTTGGGCGTGTCTTCGCCTTCTTTGGTGAACGGTTCGTTCAGCAGAGGGTCGCGTCGTCGACGCCAGGTCTTGAAGCAGTCTGCTCTCAGCGGACTCTTCAGAAATTCCCCCCACAGAGGGCCGCCGCTATCCTGAGCATTCGCCTGCGGGAGGGCCAGCGTCAATACGCTGACAGTTGCAAACGAGAACAGGAAAAGTCGAGAAACCGAGATTCGGTTGTCCATTCGGGACATCGAACCACCTCCGTGAAAGTTATTGAGCAGAGCCATCCAATCATTCTGGAGATTCGGCACGAAAGGCACGCGTGGCTCACATCGGTGCACCAAACACAGGCCACGTTGACAGAAAACTCCGCGGTCGTAGTTGACACGTGGACTAGGCAGACTTTTCCGCCGACCGGAGTGGCTCGCGCGGGTCGGCAGGCTCTGCCGGTACCGATTGACGGCAGCCCAAAAACGCCCAATACCCGGCGATCATCGCGAGCCCGAACGTCCACATGCCCAGAAACGCCCCGATGCCCAGATGCATCAGGACGCCGATCGTCAACACCAGTGGTCGCAGCGGCCTGACCCAGACCAGAGCCGAAAACGTCAGTTCCCAGAACACGGTCAAGTGAGCGACCAGTTCGATCACGTGCGTATGGTGAGCCAGCCATGTGAGGTCGGTCGTCTGGTATTCGCGGTTGGCGATGACGTTCCACAGCGCTTCACCCGTCCACCATGTGACGCCCTGAAGCTTGGCGGCTCCGGAGTAGAAGTAGATCAGGCACAGGTGCAACTGAATCAGCCGAAGTGCCAGATTTGCCGAAACAGATCTTCGCTCCGGCATGCGGCGTGACAGGGCGGAGTCGTTCTGCCACTCGTCGGCACCCCGTGAACTGCGTTTCATCAACGCGTCTACCGACCATGTTGCGCCGGACGGCCCGATCGCCAGATACAGCACCAGGATGGAAAAAATCTGATCCAGTCCAAACGCCGCGACAGGGTTGCGATTCGTGTAGGACATGACGATCAGAACGGACAGCCACGCGGTCCAGCGCGTAAACAGTCCCAGCCAGAAACAGATCAGCACGGCAACCGACGCCAGGTGAACCGGCCACTGCAGGCTTTCCGGCACAATCTTCCAGAACGTCAGCGAATCCGAGTCGCGGTGCATCAACCGCAGAGTGTCGATGTCGATCCAGCCGTGATTGCCGAGGAACTCGTCGAACCGCAAGCCCCAAACAATGTGAGCGTAGACAAGGATTGCTCCCAGCCACAGGCGAATGATTCCCAGCGGAGCCGGGTCGGCCGCCGTGAACCAGAAGCGGTTCCACGCGTCATGGGCGTTGCGAAACCACCGACCGACCGCATTGGCGCTCATCGTAATGATTCGTCGCACGTGACAGTTTCCAGAGGCTCTTCTTCGTAACTTTCCGCAGCTTCCAGCCCGCCCCCTCCCCGAACGTATTCGACCGACGGAATCAGGTGCGCGATGCGCGACAAAGTCACCTCAGAAGCGCCGTGGGTGCGGCACAGGTGTCGGCCATACGATCGGATCATTTCCGTGCGCAATCGTTCCGGGAGCGTCCCGAGGTTTTCGGCGAGCATAAAGTAGCGGTGATAGAGCAGCCGAGGCTGGATGTCAGTTGCCGGAAACCGCCCTTTTGCGGTCGTCCCGTCCGCGCGCTCGAGGTTCCAGGCGATCAACGAGCTGGCTCCAGGGTTCGGTGCGAAATAGTGATACCCGTGATTCAGATTCATGCCCTGCACGTACGGCTGGAAAAGCCGCCAGGCAGACTGGATCGACGTTGACGATGGCGGTACCGATGCCGCTGCGATCACCACTGCCGCCATATGATAAATCAGCCAGACGCTGACGACTGCTTTGGCAGCGGCTGGCCACGATGGTGTCGATTCGGGCGTCATGGATGTCCTGATTCTGTTCGGAACGCTGGTGCGGTGCGAATGGTCGTGTCTTACACCATCTGCTTGCGGACGAAAACGAAAAAAGCCCGGCTTTACGAAAAAGCCGGGCTTGCCGTGATGTTCAGAACCAATCAGGTTCGGGCTGC
>CAZHET010000781.1:0-2256 GCA_964531585.1 uncultured Planctomycetaceae bacterium
GAGCTGTTTTCCACGATGATCGGCGAATGGAGAAGCGCGTTCGAAAACGAGTTCTCGTTCTATTTCGTGCAGATCGCTCCGTTCAGCTACAACGGCCTGAACGCTGCGTACGTTCGCGAGGCTCAGGCTCAAACGATGACTCTGCCGAAGACAGGCATGGTCGTGACGATGGATGTTGGCAATCTGACGGACATTCACCCGAAGAACAAACAGGAAGTCGGACGCCGGCTGGCTCTGTGGGCGCTCGCGAAGGACTACGATCGCGACGTGAAGTTCTCCGGCCCTGTATTCAACGAGAGCGTGTTCGAAAATGGCAGCGCACGCATCACGTTTCATCACGCCGCTGACGGATTGACGACACCTGACGAGCAGCCGCCGAGTCACTTCGAAGTGGCCGGCGAAGACCACGTGTTTCATCCGGCCACGGCGAAAATCGAAGGCGCTGCGGTCGTTGTGTCGTCGGAAGGCGTAGCTCACCCGGTCGCCGTCCGATATGCCTTCAGCAGCGATGCGATGCCCAACCTGATGAACGGTGCCGGTTTGCCGGCGGCTCCGTTTCGAAGCGATGACTGGCCGGCTGAGTAGACATCTGCACCCGGCTTTTTTCGCCGGGCACGATCTTCACGTCGTCCCGTTGCTTTTCTGAATCCCATTGCCTTTCTGAAGCAGTGTCAGCCATGTCCTCTGCCACGACAGCCATGCCTTCCGCTTCGACAGCATCACGGCCTCTTGCGAACCGGACGGCCTGGGTCACGGGTTCCTCAAGGGGACTGGGCAGAGTGATGGCGGAAGAGCTGTGCCGGCTGGGAGCCAGGGTGGCTGTCCACGGAACGCGCCCGGACAGCCCGTCAACGTTTGGCGAAGGCACGACGATGGAACAACTCGCCGACGACATCGCGCGCGAGTGCGACAGCGAGACGATGCCTGTGTGCGGCGACGTGACGAGTGAGAGCGATGTCAAGCGGATCGCCGAGACAATCCGCAGTCGCTGGGAACAGATCGATATTCTGGTGTGCTGTGCCGGAGGCGACATCGGCGCGAAGGGAACAGATTTCGGACGTGGTGGCCGGCCGGACAATGACGACTGTCTGAATATCGAACTGGCGGATTATCACAGCGTGATGAATCGCAACCTTCTGGGAACCGTTCTTTGCTGCCGCGCCGTTGCAGCGGAGATGATTTCCAGGCATAGCGGCCGCATCGTCACGATTGGCAGCATCGCCGGGTGTGCCGGTCAGCCAACGGGGTCAATCTATGCGGTGGCGAAAGCGGCCGTCCACGAATACACACGGTGCCTGGCCGCTCAGCTTCGCCGACACAACGTGACGGTGAACTGCGTGGCTCCTGGCGGAACCGTGACTGAACGGTTTCTGCGAATTCATGAAATCGACGACGCGCGACTGGCCACCGACGGCACGCTTGATCGCTACGGTCGTCCCCTCGAAGTCGCAGCAGTTGTCGGTTTCCTGTGTACCGATGCCGCCCGGTTTATGACCGGGCAGGTGCTTCGTGTGGACGGTGGCGGTCAGACGTTTCCGTGTTGAACGTTCGCAGCGGGATCGCGGGCTGCATGGTCAACGGGTATGCCAGTCCACGGTCAGCGGCTTCGCTCCGTTCAGTTCGCCGTAGCCGATTCCCGTCGTACCTTTCGGGTCCGGCCCGGAGTAGCGCGGATCGACAGGATCCGTTGTCGGCTGCCAGCGCACATCGCATGACAGTCGCGTACGCCCGATTGGAGACTGGTTGTCGAGCGACCCGTGCAGCAAGGTCATGCTGAATACGATCAGGTCCCCCGCACGAAACTCCGACGCCAGCAGCCGCGTATTGCGTTCACGCAGAAAGTCGGCCACATCACCTGTCATCTGCACTGGTGGCGAATCTTTCGAGTCATAATCGATATCCCGAACCGGCGCGATCAGGTCTTCAAACCGGTGTGATCCTTCAACCACCGCCAGCGGACCGTCACACAGCGGAATGTCGCCGAGCGCAGTCCAGACCGTGCAGATGCGGCTTGATCCGCGGGCGAAAAACGGATGATCGAAGTGCAGACGTGTCGAACGTCCGACAACACCAGGTCGCAGGAACAGGTAGTCGTGAGCGCGCGACGGTTCGCCGAAGACGGAATTCATCACGTCGCAAATCTGCCCGGCATGCGTCACACGCCGAAGTGCGGGTCCTTCACTGACGGATTTCCAGAACTCTCCCAGCGATGAGCAAAGTTCCTCGCGCTGACTGGTTCCTGTTGCGATCCCGTCG
>CAZHET010000782.1:0-2248 GCA_964531585.1 uncultured Planctomycetaceae bacterium
GAGAGCGTACATCACGCCAGGAAAACTGGGACTTGTTTCCGGGCCCGACGGGTTCTTCGAACTGCTGGTCAGTGCCGTTCGAGGACCTGACGTCGCCTTCGTTTCGCGGGAACGACTGCCGGACGGCAAGGTGCCTCACCAGGCGTATCCGTCGATCGCTCCGGATCTTGCGGTCGAAGTGCTCAGTCGCGGAAACACCAAGAAGGAGATGTCTCGAAAACGCATCGAGTACTTCCATTCCGGCGTTCGGCTGGTGTGGATGGTTGACTGCGTGCAGCGAACCGTGGCAGTCTACACGTCCCCGAATGCCGTGCAGGTTTTGGACGACGACGCAACGATCACGGCTGGTGATGTTCTGCCCGGCTTCTCTACTCCCGTCGCCGATTTCTTCGCTGATCTGGAATTCGGCCAGGAACGAACAACCGACGGCCAGCGGATGTGACCAGCCGTGCTGGCCCGGCGGTGAGCCGCCACGTATCATTCGAACTCGGGCTGCGTTGCCAGATCGTCTCTGCAACCTTCAGGCAGGCGACTCCAGCTTTTGCAGCCACATTCTCGCGAAGCAGGTGCTGTCGCGCATCCGCGGCGTTTTTTCGTAAATCTGCGTGATTGAGAAAACGCCGGGGCGACGCTGAATCTCAGGCAATTCGGGCAGTTTGCGGGTATCCGGACAGCCAATCGACGCCGTTCCGTCACAGGTTTGTCAATACGCTCGATTGAGAATGCAGAATTCACACAGGTCTGCTAGCTTCTCGCCGCAACCCTGGCGGCACACCGCACGCGGCACACCGCACGCGGCACACCGCACAGAGTGACCACAGCCCGGTTGCATTTCTTCTGGTGGTCGATCATTCCGTGTTTGTCATTCATAGAGAAGCAGGCCAGATTGCCAATGTCCGCACCCGCTGTTGCCCCGCCGGTTGACATGCCTCAGACTGCTTCCGCCGCGTGTTCGGTGAAGTTTTCCCGCTGCGACGGATTCATGCCCACATTGCGACAGCGCGTGGACGAGTACTTCGAACAAAATCGGCTGTCGAAACGTGACTGTCCGGCGATGTACATCAAATCCGCCACCATTCTGGCGTGGACCGTCGCTTCGTACGTTGGCCTGGTCTTTTTCGCCGCGACGTGGTGGCAGGCGCTGCCTCTGGCGATCTCACTGGGTGTCGCCATGGCGGCGGTCGGATTCAACATCCAGCACGACGGCGGCCATAACGCCTATTCCCGCCATCCGTGGGTCAATCGACTGATGTCGATGACTCTGGATGCGCTGGGGGGCAGCTCCTATCTGTGGAAGACGACTCACAACATCATTCATCACTCCTATACAAATGTGACCGGCGTTGACGGTGACATCGACCTGGGGTTCCTTGGCCGGATTTCCCCGCATCAGAAGCGCTACGGGTTTCACCGTTTTCAGCACTTTTATCTCTGGCTGTTGTACGGCTTCATTACGTTCAAGTGGCAGTTTCGTGATGACATCGTCGGAGTTACCACGGGCCGCATCGGGCATGTGCGAATCAACCGCCCTCAAGGCCGTGAGCTGCTGATCTATCTGTCGGGCAAGATTGTGTTCTTGTCGCTGGCATTCGTGATTCCGATGATGATTCACCCGGTGCTGACGGTGCTGGCCTGGTTCTGTGTCGCATCGTTTTTTCAGGGAGTCCTGCTGAGCATCGTGTTTCAGCTTGCTCATTGTGTTGAAGAAGCCGAGTTCCCGATGCCCGAAGCGTCGACAGGCCGGCTGGAAGATGCGTGGGCCGTGCATCAGGTGCGAACAACCGTCGACTGGGCTCGCACCAGTGCGATCATGACGTGGCTGTCGGGCGGACTGAACTACCAGATCGAGCACCATCTGTTTCCGCAGATCTGCCATATTCATTACCCGGCGCTGGCGAAAATCGTGGAAGAAACGTCCGTTGAGCACGGCATTGAATATCACGTGCATCAGACGTTTCTCGACGGACTGAAGGCTCACTACCGCTGGCTGAAGCGGATGGGCCAGCCGGATGCAGTGGCTGCCGTCTGACCGCGACGTACGCTGTTCCTTCGCTGAGTTGTGTGCGGAGTCCTGCCCGAGCCGACAGGCGAGAGGCAGGCTACCAGGTCGCTCGCGGCTGAATCACCGGCAGCGCGGGATCGACAGGCAGGATCGCTGACGCGGGTCGCACGCCGGATTCTCCGGACTTCTGGCGCAGCTCCTCCAGCCACGATCGCGCCGCATCAAGGTTCGGATCCAGCGCCAGTG
>CAZHET010000783.1:0-2242 GCA_964531585.1 uncultured Planctomycetaceae bacterium
CAGCGACAGGAGTTCCAGCGACAGGAGTTCCAGCGACAGGAGTTCCAGCGACAGGTGCGTCCGAGGGGGCTGGCTGTTTCTCAGTGCCACTGCTGTCAGTCGCTTCACTCGCTGACTGCAGAAGCGCCTCCATGTCGTCGATTGAAAATCCGTCATCCTGCGTGTCGTCGTGCGCCGGCTGCGCTGGTATCGATTGTTCACCGGACCGGCCGGAGCCTGACTGTGCGTGGACACTTTCGTGTGGCCCGGCCTGCGTTGTCCCGACACCCAACTGGACGGACGTCGGATTCGCTGCGGAATCGTGCGCGCTGTGATGGTGCCCGTTCGCTGCGCGCGGCACCACAGGCAGTGGTATCTGCGAGACCTTCGTTCCGCATTGCGCACAGAACTTCGCATCGCCGGACAGAACGGCGTCGCAGTCGGTACAACGCGATGGTTGCCTGCTACTCACGACGGGTTTACCTGAACACAGTTGCAATGCTTCCTCGCTGCATCGTTTCCACCGACTTACATCCGCGCCGGCTGGTCCGTGACTGCTCCGGCATACCTCTACCGGCCAGCTATGTGCGACTGTATCGGCATCAGACAAACGGAATTACCCGCTTATGGTTAAGATTGTGTGAACCGGCTTGTGCCACGACCGGCAACGGTGCGAGTTCACTACCGTGCGACGCTTCATGTGACGCCTTCACTTCATCGAGACATCAAGACACACCAAGCGCTGCTCATTGCGAATGAACAGGCGGCGACCGGACAACGCCGGCGGGCTGAAACAGGGCGAACTCAGAAGCGGCTCCGACGTTGCAAACAGCCGGCGATAGCTCAACGTGTTCGCTTCCACGACGCCGAATTCGCCGTGTTCGCCGATGATGTACAGCCGACCGTCAGCCAACACATGACTGCCGCGGGAAAATTCTGTCCGAGCCTTCCAACGGACATCACCCGTCAGCAGGTCGATACAGCGAAGAGTCCTGTCAAACGAATGCCAGCCGAACACGCACCCCTCTGAGAAGGACAGCGGATTAAACAGACTTTCCAGAGTTCGCCCGCTTTTCCACATCTCCTCAAACCTGCCGTCCCTCCCGATTCTGAGACACCAGCAGTCCGACAGACATACCGAAAGCAGGACTCGGTCCCCAACAACGAGTGGCGTTGTCGCACTGGGATTCGAACGGTTGTGAGCGGACGCTGCAAAGCGGTCCGTGACCCTCCCGTCGTCCGGATCCAGGCACAACAGGGCATCCGCTGCCAGGACCAACAGCCACGACTTGCCTTCAATCTGCGCAAGCACGGGCGTCGCGCAGCTCAGGCCCCATTCGCGAGCGTCCGGCGAAACGCCGGCCGTCCAAAGTGTCTCGCCGGTCTGAGCGTCAAGTGCGACGACGGCACTGTCACCGATCGTTCCACCCAGATTCAGATACAGCCGACCATTATCGAACAGAGGTGAATGCGCCACGCCGTACCCCTGAAGCGGCACCGCGTACTCCCTGGTCAGATCGCGACTCCAGTGAATCGTTCCGTCGATCATGCTCAGGCAGTGCAGCATGCCCGCCGCTCCCTGCGCGTAGACCATGCCGTCGCTAATGACCGGCGTGCTGTATGGGCCGCTGGAGTAGTTCGGGTATTCGCACTCGAACGTCGCCGCAGAACGATGTTCCCAGCGCGGCACTCCTGCTTCAGCACTCACACACGTCACCAGTTCCGCATCCTGCTGGCGGTGCAGCAGGACCAGGTTCTCCTGTGAGACAACCGGTGCGCTGTAACCTGTGCCGATCGTAACCTGCCAGCGCACCGGCGGACCGTCGCCCGACCACTGCCACGACAGGCTGGACTCCCCGGACTCGCTGCTTCCATGGGGACCGTAAAGACACGGCCAATCGGCAGTGAAGTCGGCAGCCGTCATCGACGCGCGATGCTGATCGAGATCAGACGCTGCACCGTCGTCCGCTGAGTTGCGCGACGACTGCGATTCGCCGCGACGAAGCACCTGAGACGCCCACACCGCACTGATCAGCAACAAAGCGGCTGTGAGAAACCTCGTCTTCACAACAGACTTTCGTTTCGCCGAAATAAAGAAACCGGTCGCCTGGCAGAACCAGACGACCGGTTGTGAAACCACTGCGGGACTGAAGGCCACTGGACATGGGCTGATGCCAGTCCAAACCTCCAGACCCGTTCCTCAGCCGAACAGCGGCTTACTGATTTTCGAACTGTCCCTTTTCGATGATGTCGGTGTTCAGCT
>CAZHET010000784.1:0-2231 GCA_964531585.1 uncultured Planctomycetaceae bacterium
ATAGGAAGACCTGTCCGGGATAGACCAATTCCGTGTCACGCGCACCAACCAGTTGCCATCCCTTGCGATAATCCAGTCGCCAGACTCGCCCGGCTCTGCGCAGATCGGGAAGCACGTTGCGGAAGCGATGGAACGGCACCGGGCAGAGTTCACTTTGTTGCGGACGAACCTTTCTGTCCGGCCCATCGTCGGGAATGTCGCCACGCCAGAAGACCTGCACATCGAGTTCGTCGCTGTCGCGAATGTAGCGGGAAACATCGACATCGGCGCCAGTCAGGTCGGGCGTGGTGTCGAACAGGTCGAACAGATCCTTGTCACGCGGGACGAAACGGGGATCGTACGGCATCCACTCGTTTCGTCGCTGCGTCATTAACCTTGATGCTTCGGGTGGGTTCATCAAGAGCAGGCCGTGATGGAACATCTCGCATTGCAAATCACGCTCCCGCTTAGTCTGGAATTCGATAAGACCCGCGAGGCCAACGGATTTTCCTTCGAGTTCTCGGAGCATTTGACTGGCGGCGACCAACTCGGAAAGCTCATATGGTCTAGCCCAATGATCGACCGGCTGCTTGCTGCTGCCGAGGTCAAGATCGAGCCAGAACACCTGACCTGACTCGCCGGGATAACGGGCACAGCGACCAAACCTTTGAACAAGCGATGCCCACGGAGCCAACTCCGTGTATAGCACCGAAGCCGACAGATCGACTCCAGCTTCTACGACCTGAGTTGCGATGAGAATGCGGCGCGAGTCGTCCTTTTGATTTAAGAACTCCGCCCATTGCTCACGTTCATGCGGCCGGAAACGCGAATGGATGAGCTTGATTGGCACGCCGTTAAGATTTGAATCTTTTTTCAGCAGTTGGAAGAGATTCGTCGCGCGGTCTACCGTGTTTATGATGATGAGAGTCAACCCGGATTGCTCATGGTTCTCGGGTTGACTCACATGAGCGGCCAATCGCTTCAGATACTCGGCCTGTTTCCGCTCCGCATCAGTTCTGTCCTTCGGCTTTGGCTTCGCTAACGCTTCGATTCCGGCATTATGGAGCTTCTTCGTAATTTGGAACAGTTGGCCGCTGCGTATCCGCGAATCGGTTTTCTCGGTTTCCAACAGTTGATGCCGGCTTGCCCATTCAGCTTCGACTCTCGGTGACCAGTCGACCGCCCGTTCCAGCCAATGCTTGGCCATCGTGGCGCTCATCCAGAGCGAGTGGCATGGTTTCGGCAGGTGGTCTGATTTCTCGGCTGGAAAATCTTTGCTACTAGAGCGAAGACGCAAGCTCCGTCGCCACGCGTCCAACTGCAGGCTGGTTGCCAAGCTCGTGTCCATGATCTGGATTTCGTCGAACACCCACAGGCAGTCCGAATTCAGCAAACCGAATTCCAGCGGCCAGCGGGCGCGACCAGCGGCGTAGCCTCGGTTCAGCGCCCGTGAGACCAGCATGTCCTGTGTGCCGATCAGGATCGAATCCCGTTCCGGCCACAAAGCCCAGTCGGACTTTTCCTCGCCTCCAAGGAGCAGATGGACGGCGATTGGTTGATCGCCAACATCACCTTTCGGTCGCGACCACTCTGGGTTTTGTTCCTTCACGACTTCTGTAAACAGCCCGAGTTGTTTCAGCCAGTCGATCGTAACCCGGTGTGTCTGCTCCACCAGAACCCGCATCGGCAGACAATAAACGAGTCGTCGGGGTGTCTTCTTCCGGATCGATTCTCCCGTAAATCGACGACGCCATACCCAAGCCAAAATTGCCGCTGCCGTTTTCCCCAAGCCCGTAGGGACGTCAAGAAGCGACGGAAGCGGATCGCCGACCGCCAATCGGGTCTGATATGGCAATGGATCGTTGCCACCAGTTGCCGTTTCGAAGACGTGGTCAAATGTCATCGTGTTTACTGCCATGTAAGACTCTGCGATCGCGGCGGCGTACAGGTTGGCGGACAGGGTACCGTGCCGTGTGGGGGATGCCAATCGACGTGCCTGGGTGATTTTGAGAAGCGTCCGCGCCTGACTGTGAGGCACTCTACGGGCGCGACTGGACAGATCCTGTCCGGCGCGCGAACGAAAAACGCCGGCCATCAACAGAATGGATGGTCGGTGGGCGTTCTCCGTCGGGGCTTCGGCGGCAATCTGCCTGGGTTGTTGCCGTGCTTCCGCAGCGTCATCAGGCGTCGCAGCACGACGTTCGACCTGGCAGAAACCTGCCGCTGGACCTCGGCTGAAAATCGTGTCGCCT
>CAZHET010000785.1:0-2229 GCA_964531585.1 uncultured Planctomycetaceae bacterium
AAATCTCAAATCTCAAATCTCAAATCCGAAATCCGAAATCCGAAATCCGAAGCTTCCCATGAACATATCCATCTCCGCCGTCCATGCCCGTGAAATTCTTGACAGCCGTGGCAACCCCACCGTTGAAGTCGACATCGAGCTGGAAGACGGCACGGTCGGTCGCGCGGCGGTGCCCAGCGGAGCCAGCACGGGGGCTCATGAAGCCTGCGAACTGCGCGACGTCGACGACAAAAAGCGGTTTCTCGGCAAGGGCGTTCGTCAGGCCGTTCAGAATGTGAACGAAGAAATCGCCGACGCAATCATTGACCTGGACATCACCGATCAGGCCACCATCGATCTGACCATGATCGAACTGGACGGCACGGACAACAAGTCCCGGCTGGGAGCCAACGCGATTCTGGCATGTTCGCTGGCGGCGGCTCACGCGGCCGCGCGAGCCAGCTTCCTGCCGCTGTTCCGCTACCTGGGCGGTGTCGGAGCCAATTGTCTGCCGGCTCCGATGATGAACATCATCAACGGCGGCGAACACGCGAACAACGGCATCGATATTCAGGAATTCATGGTCATGCCGCTGGGCTTCGAATCATTCAGCGAGTCGCTGCGAGCCGGCACGGAGATCTTTCACAACCTGAAGAAAGTGCTGGCATCAAAGGGACTCAGCACCGCGGTCGGCGACGAAGGCGGTTTCGCTCCTGATCTGAAAACCAATCAGGAAGCCATCGAAGTGATTCTGACGGCGATCGAAGGAGCCGGCTACACTCCTGGCGACCAGATCAAAATTGCACTCGACTGCGCTGCCACCGAGTTCTACGACGAGAAATCGGGACAGTACACACTGGAAGGCAGGAAGATCGATTCTGACGGTATGGTGGACCTGCTGACAGGGTGGGTCGACAAGTACCCGATCTGCTCAATCGAAGACGGCTGCAGCGAAGATGACTGGGACGGGTGGAAGAAACTGACCGATAGCATTGGCAGCCGCTGTCAGCTTGTCGGCGATGACCTGTTCGTGACCAACGTCAAACGCCTGACTCAGGGAATTGACAAAGGCATCGCCAACAGCATTCTCGTCAAAGTGAACCAGATTGGGACACTGACCGAAACCATTCAGACCGTGCAACTGGCCTACCAGAACGGCTACACGGCCGTCATCAGCCACCGGTCAGGGGAAACCGAAGACACTACGATTGCCGACCTGGCAGTGGCGCTCCGGACCGGACAGATCAAGACCGGTTCAGCCAGCCGGACGGATCGCATCTGCAAGTACAACCAGTTGCTGCGAATCGAAGAGATTCTCGGTGACACAGCCTGCTTTGGCGGCACGATCTCATAAGCGTAACCTCGTGCCCGACAACTGATGTCAGACTCCGCCACATCAACGTCGCCGCACGTGACATCGCACGCTTCTGTGTGGGCGGTGTCGCTGCTGTTCTGGACGACGTTGCTGTTCGCAGTGCTGCTGTATGCCGCCGTCGCACTGGCCCCCAAGCTGCTGGTCTGGACCACCGCGCGGCAGCAGTACATCGCCAACGCCCACCGACTGATCGCTCTGGAAGATGAGGTCGATTATCTCGAACGAGTCCAGCAGGCCCTGGAAACCGATCCCGGATTCGTGCAGAGAGTGGCATCTGCCTCATCCGCGCCTGCCTCAACCGCGCTTGGCGAAGATTCCGAAGAATGGGTCCCCGTCAGCGGTTCACTCATGTTCGGCCGCGACGAAAATCCAAACGAAATTCCGGTTGTCGATCCCAAACCACCACCGTTGCTGGCGACGGTGGCGGTCCTGGCTGGCAACGAACGGCTGCGCACAGGATTGCTGGCAACGGCCTGCGTGCTGGTCGTGTTTGCATGCACGTTTCTGAATGACGCCGGCCACGGCCTGGTACGCTCGGCATGGCGATTGACAGCGACAGTCGTACGTCTGCCGGTAGCTCGCTATGTACGTCAGCCGGAACCATCCGCCTCCGAAGAACCGGATGACGAACCGCCGACGGCCCACGCCACGGCATCGGATGTCAACGGCCAACGCTGACGCCACGTGCCCCGTTCAGACGCCCCGGCTGACGAAGGCTCGGACCACGCGGCTGGGCCGTCATCGGCAGGGCACGGCTGATGCCGTCATCGGGAGGGCGAGGCTCCTGCCGAGCCGTTGCCACGTCGGGCGCAATCTGGCAAACGCGGCTCCCCCCCCGCTGGCGGTGCCCTCCTGCTGGCGGTGCCCCAATGTCA
>CAZHET010000786.1:0-2227 GCA_964531585.1 uncultured Planctomycetaceae bacterium
CTCGCCGGTCCAGCAGTCCAAAATTCCCTGCGTCGGCCGGCATGGAAGTGTCGGCCACGGCGTTCAGGATGCGGTAGAAGCCGTAAAACAGAGACCGCCTGGGAAGGGCTTCTTTACGGTTGAAACGTTCGGCGTAAACAACATCAAAACCCTCTTCCCACTTTTCGAGGAACTCGGGAATCGCCCGCGGATTGTCCTGCAGGTCAGAATCCATCACGACGACCGCGTCACCCGCGGCGTGCTGCAGTCCGGCATGAACCGCCGCCTGGTGTCCGAAGTTGCGGGACAAATGGACGACGGCGATTCTGTCGTCGGTAGCGGACAGGTGGTTCAGAATCTTCGCGCTGTCGTCAGACGAACCGTCGTTGACATAGACGATTTCGAACCGGCGCTTGCCGTCCATAACCTGCAGAATCCGGCGCGTCAGTTCGCGCAGAATTTCCGCTTCGTTGAAGACGGGCAGGACGATGGAAACCAGAGCGTTTCGAGGACGCAGGACGAAGTCGCCCGCCGGTGATGCAGCCGTCATTTGCACAGGACTCCCGCCAGAGACAGGCCGGCCGGAACGCCGACCTTATTCATGCACCATCGCTCAGCAGCCGCCGCGGTCAGCAGGGCTTTGTTGGTCAGAGCAGAGACTTCAGGAAAGTCCGGCTGGTCACGTTTCGGGAACAGCTTCTCCCATCCGCGAACGGCCATTGCGGCGGGCAGCGTGAAACTGTTCCAGTGATTCAGCCACTGAACTCGGAATCCCGCGCTGGCCGCGTGACTGCGGAATTCGCGAACTGTGTAGCGACGAAAGTGGCCGAGCTGCTCGTCCCAGCGGCTGTACAGCCACGGATAGGCCGGCACCGTGATGATCACCGCTCCGTCGTCGGCCAGCGCTTCATGAACATACTTCAGCACCTGCGTCGGATCCTGCACGTGTTCCAGAACGTCGAGCAGCACGACAGCCTTCAGACTGCCTTTCGCGACCGGCCAGGGCTGACCCAGATCGTGCAGGCGCACGTCCTTGATGCCGCGGTGCCGGACGTGCTCGACGGATTCAGGCATTACGTCGAAGCCGGTCACGTCGTAGCCCAGTTCCTGAAACTCGACAAGATTGCGGCCGGAGCCGATGCCGCCCTCGACGAGATGTCCCGGTGCAGGACAGAATCGCTTCAGCAGGCGCAGGACCAGTTGACGTTTGGCGACATGCCACCAGTAGCCGTCTTCCAGGTCGACAAGTTGTTTCAGATGACTGGAATCCATGGCAGTGCCTCGTCGGGGAGTGCGAGTGGTCGGGGAAACCTATCACTCGAATGCCACCGGCGACGGCCGAACGACATTGCCGCTGAATTGTTGTGCGAAACATGGCGGAGCTGTGTCGGTCACACCGAAGCTGTTGATTTTCCGCAACGGGCCACGGATCCGTCGCCTGAGGAATTACCGTCGCAATCGCTATCGCCGGCAGAGCGATTCCTGAAACCCGGACTGCAGACGACGGCAGTGCGCGGAACGCACCGTCGGCGCGGCAGAGTTGCGGGCAGACGATTCGCTGTCACCCCTCGCTGAACAAACGCGTTGTCAGTTCAAAGCAATGACCTTCGCCGTCGAAGAAGCTCCCGTTCGTCGTCCCGGATTCCTCATGAAGTCGGAACGATCTTCGTGCGCAGTTCCGACAACTGCGGGTGCGCTGATTCCCAGGCAGCTGGTCTGGTCGGGACTGGCTGCGGTACTGCTTACGATCGGGCCGCTGTTCATCTGCCTCCCGCTGAATTCCGACACCGCACTGTTCGATCTCCAGGCAGCGGTTTCACGCGACGGCGGCATACTCTACCGCGATGTGATTGAACCCAACCTGCCGGGAATCGTCTGGCTGCATTCCGCCATTCGGGCTGTGGCGGGCTGGTCATCCGAAGCGATGCGAGTCGCCGATCTGCTGATCTTCGCGGGAATTCTGGCACTGTGCGCTGCCCTGCTGCACCGCGCGAGAGACTGCGTTCGACCTGCGGAATCACGGTGGCTGTTTGTCGCCGTCGCAACACTGTTCTACCTGTCGACGAACGAATGGTGTCACGCTCAACGAGACACGTGGATGCTGCTGCCGGCTCTGGCGGCCGTGTTGCTGCGAGCCAATCGCCCGAAAGCAGCCACGCAGTCACTGGCGAACGCTGTGCTCGAAGGAGTCTGCTGGGGTGCTGCGTTCTGGATTAAGCCGCATGTGGCAGTTCCGGCAGTCGCTGTC
>CAZHET010000787.1:0-2227 GCA_964531585.1 uncultured Planctomycetaceae bacterium
AGTCAGCGATTGCGAGGACGCTGGTTTCGTCTGTCAGATCGACGCGCGCCGTCGTCACGTCGTCGTCGCCTGCGAAGCGATTTTTAACGGCGTTCAGGCACGCGGGATCGATGTCAGTCGCCAGAACGTGCCGACCGGATTCTCGCAGCATCGCTGTGTACGTGCCGTAACCGACTCCGATTTCCCAGACACGCCGGCCAAGGTGTGTCTCGACGCATTGGAAAAGATAGCGCGGATAGTCCTGCATGTCGCGCATTGCGGGACTCATCGTGTCCGCTCCCGTGGGAAGCGGCGAGGTGACGTCGCCGGCATCAGACGTCATCCGCTGGGTCTCCGGCGGGAGCAGTTTCACCGACGCGAACGTCCAGCGATTCCTCAATGATCCGACGCCGTGGCATGACCGCCACCGCCAGAAATCCCAGGCTCAGCACGATGGCTGCCGTGCCGCCCGCGATGATCGCGCACAGAAACCACCAGACGCTTTGCCACACCACAGCCGCAATCGCGAACCAGAAGCCAAGGATCGCGAAGGGAGCGGCCAGCAGCAGAAACACCTTCACCGGATTACATCTCAGAATGGCTTCGACAATGATCTGCAGCGCGCGAAGTGAATCGCGTACGTGGCGGACCTTCGAACGGCCTTCCCGCCTGCCGTATTTGATCGGGATGTAATGGACGCTCAGGTCATTGTGCAGATACGCCAGAGTCGACGTGGTGGTAAACGAAAACCCCGCGCTGATGATCGGGAAGAACTGCATGATCTGGCTGCGGCGGAAGACTCGCAGGCCCGAATTGATGTCGGGAATATTCTGTCCGGCGGAAAATTCGCTGAGCCACCGAAACACATGCCGGCCCCAGCGTTTGAACGTGCTGCCCTGATAAAACTGCCCCTGCCGTGCTCCCACGACCATATCGAAACGCTGAGCCAGGCCGATCATTTCCGGGATGCGGTCGACCGGATACGTCTGATCGGCGTCGGTGATCGCGATCAGGTCATGTTTTGCCGCCGCGATGCCACTTTTCAGACTGCGGCCGTAGCCAAAGTTCTGAGAATGCTCAACGATCTGGTCGGCAGCTTCGCGAGCCAGCTTTGCGGTGTCATCGGTTGCACCGTCGACGACGACAATGACTTCGTGTTCGATCTGTTCGGCCTGCAGGTGCCGCCGAATTTCCGCGACAACGGCCTTGATGGATTTCGCTTCGTTGTAAGCAGGAACGACAACGGACACGGCTGGCATTGAAATCCTCAACCACCAAGACGTTGCGATCGGGAAATTCCGGGAGATTGAGCAACGGCACGTCGCACTTCAATTGAGCAGCCTAGCAACTGCAAAAGCAATCTGCGCGAGCAACATCAAAATGATTCGGAACGGCGAAGGGGTACGTTGCGATTCCACGAAAATTCCACGCAACGCAATCGGATCAGCGGCGAAAATCGTCCGTGCGTGTTTCCGCCTGAGACGGATTCCACAAATCGCGTCCACGTTCAGCCAGGAGCGGGAGAAATGGTAAGCGGCACAGTCAGCGGCCGGTTCTACGAGTTTCAGCGGGGGACAGCCAGTGAGATCGGCCGCCCGATTCCTCGCAATCAGGCACTCGACCGAATACGCCGAGGTCAGGACGTCTACACGCCAATGAGTGCAGATGCGAAGGCTCTGGCGAAGGACGTGCAGAAGGGCAAGGCGGACTGGGAAGGCTCGCACGACGCCGGCTACTACCCGCACTATCACGCCGCCGGCAACCACAGCTATGGTCACGTCTTCTATGGTGACCGAGGATTCCGTCAGGGGCAAAACCGGCGTTGATGAAGTGATTCGCGGCAAGAAGTTCCAGGCGCTGTTCCCTCGGGCAGACTGTCAGCCGATCGTCAGCGGCCCGGTGCTGTCGCCGATTTCTTTGATTCCCGCGTTCATGCGGTCGCTCATTGACAGGAACAGATTGTTCAGCGGAGTTTCGTTCGGCAACTCCAGGACCCGGCCGGTTTCGATGGAACCGCCGCCGCGACCGGCCAGGAGGATCGGCAGGTCGTGGTGATCGTGGCGGTTGCCGTCGGAGATGCCGCTGCCGTACAGAACCATGCTGTTGTCCAGCAGTGAACTTTCGCCTTCTTTCACCGACTTCATGCGATTCAGGAAGTCGCCGAACTGTTCGACCATGTATTTGTCGATGCGTGCGATGCGGGCCATCTTGTCGGCGTCGTTCTGATGATGCGACAGCTCGTGATGAC
>CAZHET010000788.1:0-2227 GCA_964531585.1 uncultured Planctomycetaceae bacterium
CATCGTATCAAACCGTTGTGCGTGAGCAAATGATCTTTCGCAAACCCGCAGGCTCCGGCGTAGGTGCCAACCGAGCCACCGTGATATTACGACAGCAGGTGTATCGCTTCGTGCGGACGCGTAAAATGCCGTTCCTGGACCAGCACAGAACTCCGCCTCTAATCGGCACGGCCCTTGCAGTCTCTTCACCTGGTCAGTCGGCCTGTTAGAGTTCAACTGACTCGGAAACGACTTCACTTCCAACTTCACGGGCTGTATCCGTGACATCACTTCGCAACTGGGATTACGAATGGCAGACGACAAGCGTCAGGAAATCATCGCAGAACTGTGCGTGGCTTACTGGATGGAGATCGAAACCGTGATGAGCTACATCGCGAATTCGACGAATCTTGACGGCGTTCGCGCTGAGGAAATCAAGAAGGCTCTGGCCGCGGATATCGCTGCCGAACTGGGACACGCGCAGATTCTGGCTCGCCGTGTCAAGACAATTGGCGGTCAGGTTCCCGGCAGCATGCAGTTCAAGGCGACACAGCAGACGCTGCAGCCGCCCGCAAAGTCGACCGATGTCGTCGCGGTGATCAAAGGCGTCATCGCGGCGGAAGAAGGAGCGATCGCTCAGTACAACAAGATCATCAAACTGTGCGATGGCATCGACTACGTCACGCAGGACCTGTGCATCACTGCACTGGCCGACGAAGAAGAACACCGCCGCGAGTTCATGGGATTTCTGACGGAATACGAAGACTGACCGCCGGCGCGCACCGCGCTGACCGGCACGCGGCCTGCGGTGCGGATCGCGCCAAGCGGACACTGACCGCGCGGGCCACCGCGGCAGGCTGATCCTTCCGACCGCCACCGCCGACCGCCGACCGCGGTTGCTGGCGGCCTGCTGCTACTTCCCGCCGGGAATGAGCCCGGGCAGGCTGGCGGCGAGTTTCGAAAACACCTCGTCGCCCAGTTTATCTTTCAGAAACGAAACCAGCATCGTCAGAAAGCCGGATGCTTTATCCAGGCTGATGCCCGAACTTCCGATGGCTTTGGTGATATCGGCGATGCCGCCGGCTTTGCCGCCCAGCAGGCCGCCCGCCATCGACGTCAGTGAACCCATCAGTCCACCGCCGCCCGCAGGCTGAGCGGAACCGGCTTCCTTCAGCAGCGATTCTGCGCCAGGAAGTTGGCCCAGCAGAGACCCAAACGTTGATTCGTCAAGCTGTCCCTTGATGACGTTCAGAATGCCGCCGGTCGCCGACTTGCTTTGACTTTCGTCGATACCAAGCTGTTTCGTCACCATGGAAATGAATTCGTCCACGTCAGGTTCTCCGGATTCGAAGTGAAAGGGAAGACGGTGTGTGCAGCGATGGGCTGCAACGCAACATGTCGTAAGCTGCCAGCGGAAGTTCTTCGATGTGCATCGTAGAAACCGCTCCCGCAGCACGCAACCACTGCGGTCACCCGCAGTGCGATCACCCCGTGCCGCGCTATGGGTGCGTACGATCAATCGTCCGCGCAACGTACGTTCCGCGTAGTCACGCGAGTCGCCGGCCCGGTGCCTGGCAACGAAATTCCCCGGCGTCGTATACTCACAGCACGCCCGTATCCATATCGGCCGAAGGAGATCGATCGCATGTTCCGCTTCGCGTTGCTGTTCGCGTGTTTGACCGCACCGCCCCTGGCTTCTGCCGACGACGCCAACCGGCTGGCGTACCTGGACGAATGCAACCCCTGGTATCCTGACAAGGACTTTCCGAAGCTGATCACTCCGCAGTGGGTCGGCGAAGACGGAGTCGACGCCGTGGTCGTGCTGGCCATCGATGACATGCGGGACACCGCCAAATACGAACAGTACCTGCGTCCGATTCTGAACCGCCTGAAACAGATCGACGGTCGGGCTCCCGTCAGCATCATGACGTGCGAAGTCAAACCCGACGATCCTCAACTGCAAAGCTGGCTGGAAGAAGGACTTAGCATCGAAGTCCACACCATTGACCATCCCTGCCCGATTCTGCAGGGCTCGCTGGAAAAAGCTAAGTCCACCTACGACCGCTGCATCGATCTGCTGAACAGGATTCCCGGCAACAAACCGGTCGCGTTTCGAACTCCGTGCTGCGATTCACTGAACACGGTCAGCCCACGGTTCTATTCGGAAATCTTCAGCGGCACGACGGCCGAAGGAAATTACCTGCAGATCGATTCGTCCGTGATGAACTTCTTCACCTCCGAAGACGAA
>CAZHET010000789.1:0-2198 GCA_964531585.1 uncultured Planctomycetaceae bacterium
GCTTCGAATTCGGCTTGTTGTGAATCGCTGAGCTGTTCGTTCAGATAGTCGTCGATCCGTTTTGAATCGCATTCCTGTTCAGTTGGCTTCGTCATTTTGTTCCTCCAGCCGGGGGAGCTTCCAGATCAGCGGATTGCAGCTCGTCGACCGCATTCCGCAGCCGACGCATGACTCGACTGCGAGCGGCATAGATGCTGCCGGTTGACATGCCAAACCGCCTTGCAGCGGCTTCGATCGCGACTTCCAGAAGCACAGTGGCTTCAAATGCCAGCCAGGTTTCTTCCTGCACCTCGCCACGCACACGAGCGGCCGCTCGCACATAGACTTCGCGACGGTATTCCAGTTCGATCAATTCGTTGGTGGCATCGTCGGGGTCGGCGACTTCGTTCAGCACATCCAGAATATCCGACCCACCCGCCGCTAGATCGCGCGGACTGCGAGTGAGAGCTTTCAAAATGGCGTTCCGAGTCACACGGCTCAGCCAGTTACGGAACCGTATTCCGCCGGATTGTTTTTCGAACCGCCCGATCGCGGCGGCCACAGACATCAGCACCTGCTGCACCAGATCCAGAGCATCCGAATGCTGCAGGCCTTTGGCACGAGCGATCCGAAATATGACGGGCCGATAGAGTTGCTCAAACTGATCCCACGCAACGCGATTCGACGGATCTCGAACCCGCACGATCAGACTTTCACTGGTTTCCGGAAATTCAGGCACAACATCCTCCAGAGGGCTATTCTACCTAATCCCGACCGCGACCGTTTCTGACACGAATTTTGGAATCGTTTAACAGTCAGCCGCAGGCGTACTCAGGGGGGAGTACGCCTGCGGCTGACTGTTAAACGAAAACTTACACCAATGGACTAAATCAGCAATCTGTTCATTCCAGTGGGTCCACGGATTTTGCGCTGCTTGCGGCGCTGGGAACGAGTAGTGCAGAATCCGTTGAACCACCGAGGTGAACTCGGTGACAGTGTGCCGGAGAGGATTTCTCAAGCATTCTCAGCAGCAATGGGTTGATACTGAGTCTCAGTGTCATGTAAACTCCCGGAGCCAGCAAGCCAGTCTCACACGGAGCAGCCAGCCAGCCATTCACGATCTTTTCAGGCGTTTCCAACGGAGATTCTCATGCTGCTTTCAAACCACCGCGCCGGCCGCATTCGCGGGTTTACACTCATCGAATTACTTGTCGTGATTGCCATCATCGCCATCCTGGTGGCGTTGTTGCTGCCCGCCGTTCAATCGGCTCGCGAGGCGGCTCGGCGGACACAGTGCAAAAATAATCTGAAGCAGATCGGGCTGGCTCTGCACAATTATGAGTCGACCTTTAGCACCTTCCCGCCCGGTTTCATTTCTCAGGTGACTGGTCCGTGGTCGGGTGGAGGCAACGATCCGGTGCCGGAAATTGGCCCCGGCTGGAGTGTCTTCGCAATGATTCTGCCGCAACTGGAACAGACTCAGTTGCATGAGCAAATCGACTTCAACCGCCCAATCACCGATCCGGTCAATCAGGTCGCTCGCTCCACCAATGTGTCGGCCTATCGTTGCCCGAGCGACACGTGGGCGGAACCGGTGTCAGTCTGGCCGACATCGATTGGCATCAGCGACCTGGCGGCCAACAGTTACGTTGGGGTCCTGGGCGGAGCAGATCCGTCCGGCAACGGACCGACAGGAAGTTACCTGGCCCGTTACGAAGAACTGCCATTCAACGGAATGTTCCACCGCAACCAGGCGATTCGACACCGAGACATCACTGATGGCACGTCCAATACGATTGGCATTGGAGAACGCGGTGGTATGTTTTCTCCCAACGGCTGGGCGGGTGTCATTCCCGGTGGCCAGACGGTGTTTTCTCCGATGATTGCAGCGCAGCGCGGTCAGGCGGCCGGGGACACAGTGCGTCCGGCCATCACGATGACGACCGTGCATGTTCGTTCCGGCGGCCCGAATTCGCCAACGGGAAGCCCGGGCGGCTTCTGGGGCCCGCATTTCGGAGGAGCTCAGTTTCTGCTGATGGACGGCTCAACGCATTCCATCGGGACCGATGTCGACATCCGCATCTTCCGAGCCCTCGCCGGCCGCAACGATGGCGTGGTTCTCGGCGAGTTCTGATGCCCCGAACGCCCAATCGTCACGTCCCTGAACATCAAAGTTGTCGATCGCGTCAGGCGGGGACACGCCATGGCCGACATTCTAT
>CAZHET010000790.1:0-2196 GCA_964531585.1 uncultured Planctomycetaceae bacterium
GAAGGAAGTGCTCCGTCACCAATCACGGCGACCGACCGGCGGCTGTCATCAAACAGCAGGTCGTCGGCGGCCTTCATTCCCAGCACTGTGGACACGCTGGATCCGGCATGACCCGTCACGAACAGGTCGTAATCGCTTTCCAGCGGATTCGGGTACCCCATCAGCCCGCCGCGGTGCCGAATGGTGTTGAATTCGGCGAAGCGGCCGGTGATCAGCTTGTGCGGATAGATCTGATGACCGGTATCCCAGATCAGCCGGTCCTTCGAAAAATCGAACACGCGGTGCAGGGCGATGCACAGTTCGACGACGCCGAGGTTGCTGGCGAAATGAGCGGCGCGGTCTTCCACAATACTGAGCAGCTTTTCGCGGATTTCATCGGCAAGCTGGTCCAGTTGCGATTCGTCCAGACCATCCAGATCGCGGGGCGACTGCAGTCTGCTGAGAATCTCGAATGACATCAGTGATCTCTTTCCACAATGAACCGTGCGAGTTGCCGCAGCGGTTCGGCTCTGTCCCTGAAGATATCCAGTGCTCCGTGCGCTTCGTCAATAAGTTCCGCAGCCTTTTGCCGGCTGGCGTCGACTCCGATCAGCGAGGGATAAGTCAGCTTGCCGAGCGCCTGGTCGCGGCCGGCCTGTTTGCCGAGTCTGGCGTCGCTGCCTGTGACGTCCAGCAGGTCATCGGCAATCTGAAACGCCAGGCCGATGCACTCGCCAAAGTGTTTCAGGGCCGCTCGATGTTCACCGTTCGCGCCAGCGGCGACTGCGCCCAGTTCGAGTGCAGCCGTAATCAGCGCTCCCGTCTTCATTCTATGAATTTGCACCAGGTGGTCTACGCGGATCGGTTCGGCACCGCTGGAAGGAAGTTGCGACTGTGTGCGACGGGTGTCGGAACCCGCCGACTGATCGGTGTCGCTCCGTGCCGCCGGGTCAGCAGGCCGGTCGTACTGCAAATCCGCAGAATCTCCCGCGTTTGAACCGGTTGCCGCGGCGGAATTCGGAAAAACGCCCGCAGCCCCGGTGAGTGAACCGCGTTCCGCAGCCAGATCCAGCACCTGTCCGCCGACCATGCCGCCTCCGCCGGCGGCGATGGCCAGTACGGAAACACAGTCACTGCGAACGTCGGCCGACAGTTCCGACGCGGCCAGACTTTCGAAGGCCAGTGTCAGCAACGCGTCTCCCGCCAGAATCGCCAGAGCTTCGCCGAAAATAATATGACTGGTCGGCCGGCCTCGTCGCAGATCGTCGTCGTCCATCGACGGCAGGTCGTCATGAATCAGCGAATACGTGTGAATCATCTCGATCGAACAGCCGACGGGAATGGCTTCTTCGAACCGATCACAACACGTTCGCGCCGCCATCAGCGTCAGCACCGGACGCAGCCTTTTTCCTCCGGCCAGCAGGCTGTAACTGACGGCTTCCGCCAGTGAATCGGGCCAGCCGCGGCCTGCGACACATTCCGTCAGCGCGGCGTCGACCCTGTCCTTCAGGGACGCGTAATCCTGTTGAAACGTCTGGGTCATCGTGACTCGAAAACGGGCGACAGCGGGTTTCAGCGCGGATGTTGACGACCGAACGCCAAAATGACCAGCGAGGGCAGCGTTGATGTCAGATCGGACAGACCTGTCGCGCCCGGCGGATCGGTTGCCTTCGCCGCTTACGGAACTACCACGGGCGGAAGCATCGGCAGTTGACCGCTGGACGTTCCGCCAAGCGGCACGACCGGGTAACGCCGTCGTGAGACATCGTGCAGGTGTTCCAGCAGCACCCGGCGGACTTCGGCGATCGCTTCCGGATGCCGGTGGACCTCGCTGTGGCCGGCCTGGATACGGACTTCTGAATCCACATCCTCCCGATGAGCGCTTTTGTACCTGACCACTCCGTCTGTCCAGTCAGAATACGATTTGCCCTTTTCGACACCCACGATGTTGTGATGCTTCACGTCGTCGGGCACCGTTGTGCTGTTCACCAGTCGCAATACCGCCGAGTCCTTCGCCAGCGAATCGACGCTGGTCTTCGGAGCAAACAGGCGGTCCCATGCACTGTCGTGGTTCTGGTGGAAGATCAGGTCGCTGAGTTTTGACGTCTTGTTCGGCAACCAGATCACAGAACCGCTGAGCCACCGCGTGAACGTGTTCGCATAGCCGCTGCCGGCGAACGGGCTGGCGATTGTCACAATGCGGCTGATCGACGGATT
>CAZHET010000791.1:0-2190 GCA_964531585.1 uncultured Planctomycetaceae bacterium
CAGCCCGACAACCGCTGGCGAGCCAACAACCGCAGTTTCGAATACGACACGCTCAGCGATCAGTATGCCCGGTTTGTCATCGAAGAACTGCTGCCGCACGTGAAGCAGGAACACAAGCTCAATCTTTCTGACGATCCGCAGGATCGCGCGATCTGCGGAATGTCATCCGGCGGCATCTGTGCATTCACGGCAGCGTGGCATCATCCGGAATGGTTCCACAAGGTGCTCAGCCACATCGGCAGCTTCACCAACATTCGTGGCGGCCACCACTACGAAGCAATGATCCGCAAGACGGACCGCAAACCGATCCGCGTCTTTCTGCAGGACGGCGAGAACGATCTGAACAACGAACACGGCAACTGGTGGCTGGCCAATCTGCAGATGGATTCCGCTCTGGCGTTTAAGGAGTACGACTACAAGTTCGTCGCCGGCAAGGGCCGCCACAGCGGTGCTCACGGCGGCGCGATCCTGCCGGATTCACTGCGCTGGCTGTGGCGAGATCACGTGCAGTCCGAGCCCGCACCGGAGTCTGACGGGCAGGAGCGGGAGACTTCGGACCAGGAATCCGATCCACGCTGAGCAGCCTGCCGCAGCAGGGGGGTGAATTCGCATTCGCGGCTCCCTCCTTCGCATCACTTCGCCTGCTCGACCTCCCCCGGGGCGTCTTCGCCGGGGGGAGGTTGTTCGGAGGCTTTGCCGTCAGTGCCCGGAGTACAGCGTGTCGCGGCGCTGCGGGTCGTCGAGCGTTCCTTCGCTGACGAAACCCAGACGCTCTTCGTTCATGCGATCTGCCTGTTCGGCCGACAGAAAGTTTTCTCCGGGTACCTCGACCTTCGTGGCGAAGGCAAAGCCTCGAACGCTGCCGTCCAGAAACGCCACGTTGGCGGCATCATGGTGGCGGAAATGGACGCTGGGAAAATTGTGGCTGGGAGGTTCCAGCAGCCACGTTTCTTCGAAACTGTACGTCGGCGGACTGAACGTGACGGCTTTCACCTGAGCACTGTCGGCGAAGACCAGCGTCTGCGTGGTCGTTGGGAAGTCGCGGAATTTTCGCGTCACCTGCGAAGTGCTCAGCCGCGCCGTGTACGTTGGCGGCGGCCATTCGATTCCGGAAGGCCGCGAGAAAAAATGCCCGTTGAATCCGAACCCGGACGCCGGACGGCCAAAGTTGACGTTGTCCATCTGAGCCGGTCCGAAGTTCGGACACTGAAACGCCGTGTAGTTCGTTTCTGCGAAGGGGCTCAGCGGACCGCCGGTGAAGTCCAGCTGCAAGGCAACGTCCGGCTCATCGTAGTCGACCACTCCGAACCAGAACTGTGCCGTTCCCTGGTTGCCGGAAAAGGTCTGCAGGTAATTCAGTCGAGCCTGATCTTCGATGACATAGGGAATCAGGTGTCCCATGTAGACGTCGGCATAGTTGTGCATCGCCAGAGTCAGCTGCTTCAGCCGGTTGCGGCACTGTGTACGGCGAGCGGCTTCACGAGCCTGCTGAACGGCGGGCAGCAGCAGAGCGACCAGCACCGCGATGATGCCGATCACGACCAGCAGTTCGATCAGCGTGAAGCCGGTCCGGCGTCGGGCAGGAAACAAACGGCAACTGCGCGAGGTTCTTTCTGACACGGAACTGCTCCTGATCGTCGTTGCGGCGGAAGCGGCAGTTCGGCGCTGCGAAACGTGGGACGGCTGCGTTGCCTGACACCTGACGAGGTCGCGATCAGGTCAGCGCGCAGCAGCGTTTCGCTTGCCGATACCGCCTTTCCGCGAAGGGATATCAACTGTGTCACAGGCAGGTCTTCTGGCTTCCGGATCGTCCGATGGCTCCGTCCTTCCCGCCGCGGCATCGGGCCGGCAGCAGTGGATTCGTCGGAGTATCGTCCCCGGTTACAGCGGCGGGACCGCGACGGAATTGCACCGTCTTCCCTTTTCATCCACTTGTGCAGCCCGTTGCCGGCGATTCCGGCAACGGGTTCACAGCGGACACCTGTAACACTCCGGCTGGCACCTGAAAGCAGGTGACCAGCCAGCGCAGGCAGCTTACCAGTTCGGACTCAGGATACAACGAGGCAGGTTCCGCAACTCTGCCGTAGAGATACGTGTGGGTGGGCACGGCGCTGACCGCGAGTTCGTGCCCTCTCCGTCCAACGCCGTTAAGAGTTTTTCCCCCGGAAAACACGCTCGTTTAACCCGTGG
>CAZHET010000792.1:0-2180 GCA_964531585.1 uncultured Planctomycetaceae bacterium
GCTGAAACAATGAGGGCGTTCAGAAGTCAGCCAATTGCCGAAGAATGTCGTTCAGGATCGGGATGTCGCTGTCAGGGCGAGTCGCCGAGTCCGGGTGAGTCCGGTCGCTGCCGATCATTTCTCGCAGGTGCAGAAACTGAGCACACGAATGCTTGTAGGCAGGGACGGGGTTCCGAAATGCGAAGAAGCCCAGATACTGCAGCACATCGTTCAGCTGATGGAACCGCGTATCGCCGCTCGCCCACATCGCATCGCGTTTTGCGAACAGGTCGGGAGCAAAACTGCTAAGCCCCAGCAGATAGTCGCTGCCGTACATGACCATGTCGATTGCCAGGTCATTTCCCGTCAGCACCCTGAAGTCGGGACGCACACTGTTTCGAAGAGCGAGCCGCTGCCATTCGGCCTCGCGCTGCAGCGACGAATGCTTGGCCCCGACGCAGCAGTCGATTTCCATCAGCCCCTTGTAAACATCCAGCGAGTAGATTCTTCCGAACGGAGCGAACATCGTTCCCAGTTCGAAAGCGATGAATCGATCACAGCATTCGCCGAGAGAGTGGTAGGCTGCGATGATCGCGTCGTCACTCTGCTGAGTCAGCCCGTAAGACTGAAAAATCACGGGAGTTCCGCTGTGCTGCCGAATGTCGTCCATTCGGCGGGAGTACTCGCCGATATTGAACGCGTCGCCAGGCTGATCGGCGACGTAGGCTCCGGCGACGAATTCTCTGCCCGCAGCCAGCTCGCCGGTGCGTTTCAGCACCTCGGACTTTGTTGATTCGTCCAGCAGATTGATGTAGCCGGTGTCCATGTTGACGGCCGGAATCAGTCCCGCGTCGAGCGTTCGACGCACGTGAGCTTCGAACGCGAACCAGTCCACTTCACCGCCGGACGTAAACGGCAGCAGCACAGCGGACATGCCGGTGATGCGGCGGTTGCGGATGATTTCCGGTGCGGGTGCTGCGGCGGCGGACATGGTGTGACCTGTTTCTGTACGCCCCCTGAACACGAATGTCAGCGGCGACGAAAGTTTGCTGAAGGGTCATTGAACGCTTACTATCAGATGTCACCCGGTCAACCAACAGCTTGCGACAATTCGAAAGCAAAGATTCCTCATGTCGTCACCTTTTCCCGGAATGGACCCTTGGCTGGAACGATCTCACCACTGGCCTAACTTTCATAGCCGGCTCATTAATGAGATCGACCGGAGTCTGTCATCGCAGCTCGGCCCGAGGTACTTTGTCAGCATTGAGGAACGTGTATACGTTCTGCAGGGCGGTGAACTTGATGACTTCCTGATGATTGCCGATGTGCAGTTAGCTGAACTTGTACACCGCGACTCGGCATCCGGTCAGAGGGCTGAGGCTGAACACAAGCACGGCGACACCGTTGTGGCGGAACCATTCGTCACCGTCACACAGCTTGAAACCGAGATTCATGAGACCCGGCTCGTCATCGAAGAGCTTCCGGAACGCACAGCCGTCACGGTGATCGAAGTTCTGAGTCCGGCCAACAAGCATCCCGGCCCCGGCTTCGATTCTTACGCACGGAAGCGGAAGGCCACGATGAATTCGAACGTGAATCTCGTCGAAGTGGATCTCCTTCGTGGCCGAAACCCCTTTCTGCCGCGCGGTCGCAGGCACTGGCACTACTCGATCCACGTGTCGCGCGCGAAAGACCGTCCGGACGGGACCATCTGGCCGATTAAGATGCAGCAAAAGCTGCCGGTATTCCAGGTTCCGTTAGCCGGTGACGACGCGGAGGTTGCGGTCGATCTGCAGACCGCATTTACCGACGCCTTCAATCGTGGCCAGTTTAACCGCGTTCTGGACTACGCAAGAGACCCCGCGGTACCACTGGAACCGAACGATGCGGTATGGGCCGACAGGTTGCTCAGGATGCAGAATCTTCGGTGACCGTGTCTCGCTGACTCGCCGAATCGCGTCGCCGGTAGAAGTACTTTCGCACCAGTTCCGTCGAAGGCTTCGGCGTCATCATGGAACCCGCGAACCCCGCGATAAACGACGTTGCGATGCCGATCACGACCGGGTCGAGAGCGAATGGACGGTACGGCTTACTGAAGTCTCCGTACAGAATACGTCCGGTCACGTACAGCGCCAGGTGCGACAGAAAGCCGAACAGCATACTTCCGATCGCGCCGGTCGTCGTGGTACGCGGCCAGTAGA
>CAZHET010000793.1:0-2175 GCA_964531585.1 uncultured Planctomycetaceae bacterium
TGCGACCGGTACGGATATTCAATTCGAGCGGTTGGGCTAGCCGACCGTTCTGGTTTTTCGACTTCGCGCACCCGGAACAATTCGGAAGCTAATGAACTGGCGACTTGTCTCGCGGCTGCTGGGGATGCTGTCGCTGCTGATCGGAGCGGCGATGGTGGTCAGTCTGCCGTGGTCACATCCGATCTGCGGCCAGACAGCCACGTTGGAAGCAGACGCTTTCACCGGCATGGTACTGGCCATCATTATCTGCGTCCTGGTCGGTGCAGCTCTGATTGGCTGGGGACGCAGGATTTCGGGAACTCTGCTGCGCAAGGAAGCACTGGCTGTCGTCGGACTCGGCTGGATTCTGTCCGGGATTCTTGGCGGCCTGCCGTATCTGCTGACACCCACGTTTCGCCTGGAAGGCGTCCGCATGTCGGTGTCTGATGCGATCTTCGAATCAGTCTCGGGCTTCACGACGACCGGTGCCAGCGTACTGACTCAACTCGAAGTTCCGCCCGGCATCGAAGACTGCGAAGCGGCTGCTCAGGCCGGTGAAATCGCCTGGGTGCCTCGCAGCGTTCTGTTCTGGCGCAGCTTTACGCACTGGCTGGGCGGCATGGGAATCATCGTGCTGTTTGTGGCGATTCTGGGACAGCTCGGAGCCGGCGGAAAGGCGCTGATGCGGCGCGAAGTTCCCGGTCCGCTGACCGACACGGTTCGTCCGCGAGTTCGCGAAACGGCGCTGCTGATGTGGAGCATCTACCTGGCACTCAGCGCCATTCTGACAATCATCCTGCTGCTGCAGGGCATGACGTGGTTTGATTCGCTGTGCCACACCTTCGGCACGCTGGCGACCGGGGGGTTCAGTACCAGGAACACCAGCGTCGGAGCGTTCAACAGTCCTGCGATCGAAGCGACGATCATCATTTTCATGATCGCCGCAGGAACCAACTTCAATCTCTACTACCTCCTGTTTCGACCATCGAGAAATCCGTTCGAACGCAGCTCACTGCGACGTATCGGCAGCGTGCTGTCCGATCCGGAACTGCGAGCCTACCTGCTGATCATTGCCATCGCATGTGTGGCGCTGACAACAATACTGGGACTGGCAGAGCATTACAGTTTTCTCACCAGCTTCCGGCATACGGCATTCAATGTCGTGGCAGTGATGACGACAACCGGTTACGGCACGGAAGATTTTTCTTTGTGGCCTCATGCAGCGCGGGCCATGTTGCTGCTGCTGATGTTTGTCGGCGGCTGTTCGGGATCGACCGGAGGCGGCGTCAAGGTGATTCGCTGCCTGGTACTGTTCAAGGTGCTCGTTCTGGAAGGCGAAAAGGCGTTTCGACCGAACCTGGTGCGGCCGGTCAGACTGGCGGGAGCGCGCATTCCCGAAACAGTGGGCCGCGATGTGTTGATCTATATCAGCATGATCGCCGTGATCTTTGCCGGAAGCTGGCTGCTGCTCGTCACGATTGAACCGGATACGCAGTGGCAGGCGACGGACATCCGCAACACCTCAAAAATGATGGACTGCGCGGCGGCAGTGGCGTCGAATCTGAACAATATTGGTCCCGGACTGGGAGTCTGCGGTCCTCACGGCAATTACACGGCCTTCGCCGATCAGTCGAAGCTGCTGCTGTCTGTGCTGATGCTGCTGGGCCGTCTGGAACTGTTCGCAATCATCGTGCTGTTCATTCCGGGATTCTGGAAGCTGGAATGACCGGCCCGGCGAATTTCCGGCCCGGCGAAGTTTCGGCCGTGCGAATACACCGGTCCGGTGAATTTCCGCCAGCGAACCGAATTTGGAAGAATTCCGTTAAGCCTTTTCGCCCGGATTTCGCATAATCCTGCGACCATTGCTCAAAGCCCAGGCGACCGACTGCCGTGCGAACACACCGGCATCGTCAGTTCTGCAAGCCTGCGGCTGGTGCTGAGAAATGTTCTGAGGAAATGCTTCGATGTCCCGGACCGATGACCTGTTTGAACACGCTGTTCGTCTAAGCGACACCGCTCGCGCTGACTTCATCGCCGGGTTGACGGCCGAGCAACGGGCTGCGGTGGAACGACTGCTCGCCGCTGACGCTTCGCTGGAAAGGCGTCCCGCGGAATTTCTGCAGCCACTCACCGGCACCGACGGCAACATCAGTGATTCGGCAGATCCCGAAGCGACGATCCCGCCGGCGAATTCCA
>CAZHET010000794.1:0-1437 GCA_964531585.1 uncultured Planctomycetaceae bacterium
CGACCAATGTGTCGCGTTGAAATAACTTCGCGTCAGACGGCTTCCAGCGAGCGCAGGAAATGAAACTAGAAAAACAGCACGCAACAGACAGCTACGAGTGGCAGGTGATCGACGAATGTGTCGGACTCGACTGGGCGACGGACACCGCAATCAACACTGGCTTAACCCCAAATCACTTTTGGGATCCGGATGCTGGTGCAATTTTTGGGCTGATGATCGCACGTCGCCGCAACAATGAACCGGTCAATTGCGGCGAGATGATCGATGATATCGTCGATTCGCTGCCACGAGAATCCCACGAACGGCTGGTCGATCGGATGGCAGCGGCGCGGTTCGAAATTCGCACCGGCGTTAGCGCTGGCTGGGCCGCGCGCCAGGTCATTGAGCACTGGCAAGAGCGCGAAGCTGTGCTCGCTGGCCGCCAAATGCTCGAAGCGATCGACGGCGGTGAGGACTGGCAATCCGCTGCCGACCAGCATTCACGCCGTGTCGCTGAGATTCAGCAGGCAACGGGCGTGCGGGATATCTACACAATGGAATCCGCCGTCGATGCTCTTGAGGACCGCGAAACGAATCCCGCGGCAATCCACGGCACGGGGTTGGCAGACATCGATCGGCAAATCAACGGCGGGTTGACGGACGGTCAGCTTGCTATCGTCGGCGGCAGACCAGGTAGTGGAAAGAGCATTTTGACGGCTCAAATCGCCGCGACGTTCGCGAGGCGGCAGGAACCCGCTTTGATTGTCAGTCTCGAAATGACACGTTCGGAGATTGCAGGACGCCTGGCGAAGACTATTCCACGGGACGAACTGCGCCGGCTGCCGATTCACATCGTGGACACGACCAGCAATATCGACCGAATCGCCGGATTGATTCGCCTGGCACATCGTCGTGACGGGATTCGGCTTGTTGTCCTGGATTATCTGCAGTTGGCGGAGTCGAGTGACCGGAAGGCGAATCGAGAACGCCAGGTTGCTGAAGTGTCCCGCACACTGAAGCGGTTGGCGATGGATTTGCAGATTCCGGTGATTGCCGCTTGTCAATTGAATCGTGAGAGCACGAAAGACAACCGGCGTCCACGACTGTCTGACCTGCGCGAAAGCGGTGCAATTGAACAGGACGCGGACATCGTCGGATTGTTGCACCGTCCGGACGGGGATTCACCCAGCGAAGTCATCATCGCGAAAAATCGCAACGGCGCTCCGGGCATCGTGCAATTGGACTTTATGCCTGCAAAGTTCCGGTTCGAAAACCACGTCGCATATTCCGGGAATCTGTGATCGGCTGGACTGGCGACCGAATTTGAAAGTTGAAGGCACACAATCGTGAGCATCTTTGGCGTGACTATGCACTACAATCTTCCCGAAAGGAAAACATTATGGACACATTGACATGCACGGCGGCCGACCTGGAACAAGCGCGGCAGGCACACATCGG
>CAZHET010000794.1:1447-2129 GCA_964531585.1 uncultured Planctomycetaceae bacterium
CGACTGGCGGAACTACAGGAAGCCGTTCGGGCGGCGGAAGCGGCGATGGTATCCGCACCGAACAATGTTCTGGTGGCGGAACAGGCTACTGCGGATGCGATGAAGGAACATGACAAGGCGTTCGCGGCCGTCAAAAAGAAACTGGTCACTGCCGGCTTGGGTATCGACCCGAGAATTGCTGCCGGAAATGGACCAGCGAGCGAACGTGAATTCGCCTACAGAATCAACCAGGCGACCCCCGTTCGTGAAGCCGCGCTGAAGGTGAAACAGGCACGCAGCAGTCTGAACACACTGCGTGGTGGGATTGAAGCCACGAGGGAAGAACACAGCGCGGCGTGTGCCGCGCTGGCGAAGTTTTGTAATCACA
This sequence comes from uncultured Planctomycetaceae bacterium, assembly GCA_964531585.1. Lineage (GTDB taxonomy): Bacteria > Planctomycetota > Planctomycetia > Planctomycetales > Planctomycetaceae > JAWKUA01. Next base: position 1,815 of record CAZHET010000794.1, read on the forward strand.
TTGTCGAGGGGAACTGACTTATGAAACGATCACTACTTGATGGATTCAAGGCGCGGGCTGCATTGTCGCCGGCGCTGATGGAGGCCCACGTGCATCGCCGGTTTACGTCGGCGCAGCGCGGGAGCAAGGCAGTCAGTAAGTTGCCGATGGCCATCAGGCTGGCATCGAAGCGAGCAAGTTAAGTCAGCCGTGGCAGGCTGCCTGCGGCGTCCGTCCTGCGTTGGGGCGGGCGTCGCTTCCTGCACTCTAAGGTACTTTTTTCGCCTAGCTTTCCCAGACCGCACATAACACCATCACGCTAGCACACTGTCTTAC
>CAZHET010000795.1:0-2126 GCA_964531585.1 uncultured Planctomycetaceae bacterium
ACTGTCTGAAAGCCCCTCTGGCTGACCCCCGGTCCGGGGCGTGCTGCGATGGCCTCTTGCCGACCGGGATCAACAGAAACCAGGGTGCCGAGTCAACACTTGCCTGGCTGTGGACCGCGCTGTGCGACCACGAGGCTCCGCTGGCGACCACCTGGAGAGCCGGCCCCGTTGCAGTTGGCTCATGAAGCGGCCATCGACTCGGATATTTCACTGCAACAATGGCAATTCACGGCCACTCAATGAACACCATCGGCGTCAAACGCACCGCGACAATTCTCGAGCCCGACCAGACGCGCGTCCTGTTGCGACCCTTCAGACCGGGAGACTCGGAAAGAACACGCAGGATTATCGCCCGGATTCTGTCCCTCCCGGAAGCGCAGGTGGGGCCGCTGCTGGACGCAGTGTGCGCGGAGTTTTCTCAGCGGCACCAGCAGATCCGCAGGATGTTTCTGGAACGCTTTGAACAGGTCCGCGACAACCATGTCCCCGACGATAACCTGACCGAACAACGGCGGCTGCTGATCGGTTCCTACTTCCTTGCGGAGTACTCTCTCGAATCCGCCGCACTGTTTAATCCGTCGATCGTTCCGCACATGGACCAGACCGGCCTGCCAAAAGGCGCGCTGCGGTTCATTCTCAGTCTGCGCGCCACCGGAGAAGGGCATATTTCTTCCATCACGTTTCGGACCGGGGTCATCCATGCCGACAGCCGGATCGAACTTCTGGCGCCCGCGCACCTGCTCACCGAACCCCGACAGATTCCGAATTCCGCGTACGAAAAGGGCTTGTTTACCCGGAAACTCCGGGAACTGGGACTGAACGGAGAATTCACGACACGCGTGCTGAATCGACTTGCAGATTCGTTCTCGATGCAGGACCTTCGCCTCGCGATTGACGCTGAGGTCGAAAAGGAACGTCAGTCCGACGGTGTACTGCACAAGGATCACGGCACCGCGAAGGGCATCTGGATGCTCGCTCAGTCGAATTACGAAGTGCAGTTTGAGTCAGAGCAGCAGCTTTCGGAACGCATTCTGTTTCCGGCGACGCCGTCGCAGAGCAACGGCATCGAGGACGCCAGATTCGTCCGTTTCCGGGACGACGACGGAAGTGAAATTTACTACGCGACGTTCACCGCATTCGACGGCCGCGTCGTGATGCCGGAACTGGTGGAGACGCTGGATTTCCTGAGATTCCGCTTCATCACGCTCAACGGACCGGCCGCCCAGAACAAGGGGATGGCCATGTTTCCAAGGAAGATCAATGGCCAGTACGCCATGCTGGCGCGGCAGGACAACGAAAGCATTTATCTCAGCTTCTCGGACAACGTTCACTTCTGGAACGATCGCAAACTGCTGCTGAAGCCGGTCTACCCCTGGGAGATGATTCAGATTGGCAACTGTGGCTCGCCGATCGAGACCGACGCCGGCTGGCTTGTGCTGAGTCACGGAGTCGGTCCTCTGCGAAAATACTGCATCGGTGCATTTCTGCTGGACCGCAATGATCCAGGCAAAGTCATCGGCCGACTTCGGGAACCGCTCCTGCAGCCCAATGAGAACGAACGCGAAGGCTATGTCCCGAACGTTGTCTACACGTGCGGGGCGCTGTTGCACGGACGCGAACTCATCATTCCGTATGCCATGGCCGATCATGCCACCGGCTTCGCAACCGTCGCTGTCGATGAAGTACTGTCAGCGATGTCGCGAAAGAAGCTCTGAACAAAATGTCCGGTGTAAAGAACCGCATCGCTGTGTTGTCACCGGTGGCCTGGCGAACCCCTCCGCGCCAATACGGTGCCTGGGAGACCGTCGCCGGCAACGTCGCAGAAGGCCTTGCGGCTCGAGGCTGGGACGTGACTCTGTTCGCCACCGCGGATTCCGTGACTCGCGCGAAACTGCACGCGGTTGTCGAAAAGGGATATCAGGAGGACTCCACTGTCGATCCCAAAGTCTGCGAATATCTGCACATCTCCGAAGTGTTTGAACACGCTGCGGAGTTCGACCTGATCCACAGTCACTACGACTTCATGGCGCTGACGTACGCGCGGCTCGTTCGCACTCCCGTGCTGACCACCATCCACGGATTCTCATCGCCGCAGATCATGCCGGTGTATCAGAAGTATCGCGACG
>CAZHET010000796.1:0-2117 GCA_964531585.1 uncultured Planctomycetaceae bacterium
TCATGAGCCCCCTCATTCCTCTACGGCAGAGCCGTCTTGTTCAACGCTCACGTTCACCGGGCCGCGGCAAACGAGTTACCATGTCAAAGCCGCGCGGCCCGCGGCTCCGGTGCAACGTGTTGTTCAAGTGAGCCGCTTTGCGGCGGGTGGATTTTACAGAGTCGGGGTTGAGATCGGAAGGGAATTGTGTGCGATGGCTCTCTGGGGGCTGGCCGTTTCGGCCGGCCCGGTTCACTCACCAGGGAGTCATGCTCATGTCACACGATCACTCGTCACCCAGCGGCAACCACAAGCACAGCGGCAACCACAAGCACAGCGGCAACCGCAAAGGCAGCGCCAACCGCAAGGACAGCGACCGCAGTCAGCCGCCGACACTGCGCCAGCGCATGTTGCAGGATCTGCAGTTGCGGGGGATGGCGGAACGAACTCAGCAGGGTTACCTGCGCGAAGTTCGCAAGCTGGCGGCGTACTACAACACGCCGCCCGATCGGCTGTCCGAACAGCAGGTGGCCGACTATCTGTTGTATCTGATCAACGACTGCGAGTTCGCTCCCGGATCGCTGCGAGTGGCCTACAGCGGACTCAAGTTCTTCTATACGTTTACCTGTCCGCGTGACTGGACGGTGCTGACGAAGCTCCGCATTCCGAAGCAGAAGACGCTGCGCGATGTGCTGTCGATCGACGAAGTGCATCGACTGATCGCCGCCGTGAAGCAGCCTCGAAACCGAGCCTACTTCTGGTCCGTCTATACACTCGGGCTGCGGATGTCGGAAGCCCTCAGCCTGCAGGTCGGCGACATTGACGCCGAACGCATGCTGGTCCATATTCACCGCGGCAAAGGCGCGAAGGATCGGTTCCTCACGCTGCCCAATTCCACGCTGCATATATTGCGGGAGTATTGGAAGCAATCGCCGCCGCCGACCGATAGGGAGGATGAAGGCCTGGCGGGCGGTAGCGAAGAAAGAATCCAGCGCTGCTGTTTCCTCAGATCGGTCGAGCGAAGAACGCGGCGGCCACGACGCATCGCCCGATGGACCCGACCACCGTGCAGGGCTGTATGAAGCGAGTGGTCAAACAACTGAAGTTCACCAAACAGGTTTCCATTCACACTTTGCGGCACAGTATGGCCACGCATCTGTTTGAAGCGGGCGTGTCGCTGCGCTGGATCCAGAAATTCCTCGGCCACAGGAACCTGCAGACCACGCTGATCTATCTGCATCTGACCGATCCGAAGGAAGAAGACGGCCGCGAGACTCACGATCACATCGCCGACGCGGGCACCCTGTTCGACAACATGTTTCCACCGAGTGATCCGCGAATAGATCAACCAAATGATTCGCCATTGTCCCAATTGCCAAAACGACAAGACGCAGACGTGGCTCGCCGATCGCATGTCCGAACTGCTGCCGGTGCCCTATTTCATGGTCACCTTCACAGTGCCCGAAGCGCTGCGGATGGTCGTGCGCGCTCATCCGGACGTGTGCTATCGGGCGTTGTTCGATTGCGGCAGTCAGACGCTGCGAGAACTGGCGTCCGGTCCTCGGTTTATAGGCACCGATCGGATCGGCTTCTTCGGAGCGCTGCACACGTGGGGCCGGGACTTTGCCGTATATAATCCTCACGTGCATTTCGTCGTGCCAGGCGGCGGTGTATCCAAAGATGGTTCGAAGTGGCAGGCGTGTCCGGCCAGCTTCCTGCTGCCGGAGAAGGCCGCGTCGATTGTTTTCCGGGCGAAGTTTCGCGACGCGATGCGGGCCGCCGGCCTGGAAACGGAATTCCTCGCCATTGATCCGAAGGCGTGGAGTCACGGATGGAACGTGGATGTGGAAGCCGTCGGCGACGGGCGAGCCGTGCTGAAGTATCTGGCTCCGTATGTGTACCGAGTCGCCGTCAGCAACAGCCGCATCGACGCGGTGGATGAAACTCATGTTGCCTATCGTTACACGCCGTCGGGCACAAAGACGGTGAAACATCGTCGCGTGACGGGCCAGGAGTTCGTGCGAGGCTTTCTGCAGCATACATTGCCGCCCAGCCTGCACCGCATTCGGTACTATGGCTTTCTGAACAAACACAGTTCGCTGAATATTGACTTCGTGCGGATGCTGGTGTGGTTCTTC
>CAZHET010000797.1:0-2116 GCA_964531585.1 uncultured Planctomycetaceae bacterium
CGGATTACGCGGCCGCTGAGATTCAACGGGCTTCGCACCACGGCATCAATGTGCTCATGCTGTGGGATGCCGCTGAGTCGGCCGGGTTCCTCTGCCCGATCTGGCTGACGTTCAAACAGGCATTGGAACTGGGCGGGAATGTTCGCAAAGGCGAGAAGTCGTCGCCGGTGGTCTATGCGTCCAGCTTCAGGAAGACGGAAGCGGGCGACGATGGCCAGGACGTCGAACAGGAGATTCACTTCCTCAAACAATACGCCGTGTTCAATGCCGAACAGTGTGACGGACTGCCCGACCACTTCTACGCCACGGCTCAGCCGCCCAACAGCGACATTGCACGGATTGAAGCCGCGGACCGGTTCTGCCGGAACACCGGAGCGGACATTCGCGAAGGCGGCAATCAGGCGAGCTATGTGCCGAGTCTGGATCTGATCCGGATGCCGAAGCTGGAGAGCTTCGTCGATGCGGAAAGCCACGCGGCGACGCTCAGCCATGAGGTCGTTCACTGGACAAAGCATCCGACCCGGCTGGACCGCGACACGGGCCGCAAGTCGTGGGGCGATGCCGGCTACGCGATGGAAGAACTCGTCGCCGAGCTGGGAGCCGCCTTCCTGTGTGCGGACCTGGCCATCACGCCCGAGCTGCGAGCTGACCATGCCGACTACATCGGCCACTGGCTGAAGGTGCTCAAGGACGACAAGCGAGCCGTGTTCACCGCCGCCAGCCTGGCTTCCAAAGCCGTCGACTATCTGCACTCCCTGCAGCCCCAGCCGCAGCCGCAGCCGCAGCCGCAGCCGGAGGAATGACCGGCTTCCATCCTCGCCGCCGGTGACGTGCCGGCGGCGATTCTTCCATCCAATCCCATTCACCGAGGATGTTCATCATGGGACCGACCAACTGCTACCGCACCATTCTGGAAGCCATCACTGCCGCCGATTACGCTCGAGCTGCCCGCTACGCTCTGATCCTGCAGCACTGGCTGAATTCCGGCGGCATTGCCCCCGAAGGACAACGCCGTTAAGAGTTTTTCCCCCGGAAAACACGCTCGTTTAACCCGTGGCCGAAAGGCCAGGCCGTCACGGCTTGCACCAACCTGGCCTCTCGGCCACGGGTTAAACGAAAATAAACTCTTAACGGCGTTGCCGGGAGGGGGCATCCACAAGCAAATCTGCCACAGTTGCCCTGCCACATGTGTGCCATTGGCGAATTTTGTGCCGCAGCAGACAGGTGCAGGGGGATGCAATTCCACAAAGATAGAGATTGAATACTGTGAGTGCTATCACAAGTCGTGGAGCCCTAATTAGGCATTGTGGAGTTCACTAGTCTTCAAACAAGCGAACCGCCCATCGGCTTTGGCGTGTTTCATTCCCACCTTCCGGGCACAGCGCGAACCGTAAACAGCGAGCCGTTGATGGGCGGTATCGGCTTGTTGTGCAACACAGTCGCTCTTCTGCAGCGGAGCTGCGGTCAGGCGTGACGGTACGTCGAAGCATCCGAACTTCCATGATAAGGGTTCCCGCGAACTCGCTGGCGAGGGTGAGTTCGCAAGTACATCAAACATTTACTGCAGCGCGCCCTCCACTTACAATGGAGCTGAGAGCGTCACACTTGAGTTTACCCTGATCGGATTAATCAGGATCTGGATAGTTTACTGTTTTCAGTCGGCAGTTTGTCGGCACAGGAATATGGTGCAGTTATCGACACGCTGAAGTGGACCCCGGTTTTCGGACCACTGGTTAATGTGGTGTTCGCGATGCCGTTGTGCGTGTTGGGATAGCGGAAATGGATTCGTCCGATATCACGGTCGGACTCGCCCGCTAGCGTGACATACTCACAACGCGCCGCAGTCGATATCGACTTTGGGATTGTTCGCTTGTGCGTTGGTTTCATGGCAGTTCCGTCTGCGGAGGCAATTCGGCGGATTCCTTGTGTCGCAACCACCGATTGTCAGCTTCTTAACTACTTCGGCAGCGCGCGATGAACGGCCCCGTGATTCAGCTTAGGAGGTTGCGGCACTTGGTGCCTCGAGCTGGCTTCAGCCTGATTGAGCTGACCGTTGTGATTGCGATTATTGGGGTGTTGCTGGCGTTGTTGGTGCCGGGGGTGCAGATGGCTCGGG
>CAZHET010000798.1:0-2106 GCA_964531585.1 uncultured Planctomycetaceae bacterium
CCGCCCGCGTTGGGGATCATTGCCACCAGTGTCCCCAGACACACGGCGAGCAGGGTTGCTCCGTACTTGTTCGACAGCGGAGCAATCCGGAACGATGAGCCCAGTTCCTGAATGACATACCGCTGCAGGCGAGTCGCCGTGTCCAGCGTTGTCGCGGCGAAGCAGGCCACCAGCACCGCGATGATGCCGACGGAAAGTTCCTGAGCAATGCCGGTCGCGGAAAGAAAGTTCGCTCCCCCTTCCACGAACGCTCCGACCGTTTTCGCCAGACCGAAGGCTTCCCAGCTTCCACCCGCCGGATAGCGGGTTCTCCATGCGGCTTCTCCGGTAACGAAGTTGCCCGCTGAGTCCGTAACTCCCATGCCGACTCCCGCGCAGCAGGCCAGAATCACCAGCACGGCCAGAGCACCTTCCATCAGCATCGAACCGTAAGCGACGTACTGAGCGTCTCGTTCGTTGTTGATCTGTTTGCTGCTGGTCCCGCTGCTGACGAGGCAGTGAAAGCCGCTGCAGGCTCCGCAGGCGATTGTGATGAACAGAAAAGGCATGATCGGCGGCGCGTCGGCAGGAATGTCCGCCGCACTGACGATCGCCGGTGTACTGCCGGCGAGATCCGCCTTTCCCGTTAGTCCGGCAACAGCCAGCCCCGCCACCAGCAGGACGAGGGCCACCACCAGTTGATGACTGTTGATGTAGTCTCGCGGCTGCAGCAACAGCCACACGGGAAGCACGGACGCGAAGAAACAGTAGATCATCAGCAGCACGGTCCATGCGACGACAGGCGAACCTGATATGAACACCGCTTCCGGCAGGACGATTCGCCAGTTGTGATACACACCGAGATAGACTGCCGCGTACAAGACGAGCAGCGCTGCCAGCGACGGGATCAGCAGCGAAGCGTTCTGCCACTTGTGAACATACAACCCGACGACGATTGCCAGCGGCATGGCTACCCAGACGGAAAACGTCGATTCCGGGTACATCGTGAAGATGCTGGCGATCACCAGTCCGAAAATCGCCAGCACGATTGTCAGCGCGAAAAACAGAATCAGCAGGAACAGCAGTCTGGCGCGAGGATTGATGAGTCGTCCGGCGACTTCGCCGATCGTCTGGCCGCGATTCCGCAGCGACACAAACAGAGCCCCGAAGTCGTGGACGGCTCCCACGAAGATCGATCCCAGCACGACCCACAGCAGCGCCGGCAGCCAGCCCCAGAAAACGGCAATCGCCGGTCCGACGATCGGTCCGGTGCCGGCGATACTCGTGAAGTGATGCCCGGCCAGCACCGAACGAGCGGTCGGAACATAGTCCACGTCGTCTCGCAGCTCGTGAGCGGGCACGAGGGCGTTTTCGTCAATCTGAAAAATCCTTCGCGCCAGCCAGCGACCGTACGTGTTGTACGCCACGATAAAGCCGACGAACGACAGCACAGCGACCGCTAGAGTCAGCATAGAAGTTCTCGTCTGGACGAATGAAACAGTGGCCGAAAAGCCATCCCCGAGCATTCCACAGACTATCGGCCCGCGAAGCTGTCGGCAATTCCGGCAAGCTGTCCGCGGCGTGTTTGCCGCGTTCCCGGTCCCGGGATTCGCACGCGCGACGCACGGCACGAGCCGAATACCGCTCCGACCCCGATTGATTGTTCCGAGCGGATGACTCTACAATCCCGCCGCCTGAAACCTGCCCGACAGAGCAGAGCGGCCGGATTTCCTGTCGCATGTGGCTACATCCGCGCCCAGGCAACCACCAGTGCTTCGTATGGCGAACATCGCAGATTGCGGTGATTCAGGGGGAAAACATGGTCGATCAGGCTGTTTTGGAAACCGTATCCGGCATCGATCCCGGAGAAATGCAGGAATGGTACGATTCCCTGGAAGACGTGCTGCACCGCTACGGCCCCGATCGCCTGCGAGAACTGCTGATTCACCTGCAGGAACGAGCCTACGCGCGCGGTGTCGTGTTTCCTTTCACCGCAAACACGCCGTACATCAACACGATTCACAGTTCCGAACAGGCCTCATTCCCCGGCAGTATCGAAATCGAACGCCGCATCAAGAATCTCGTTCGCTGGAATGCGATGGCGATGGTTCACCGGGCGAACAAGTA
>CAZHET010000799.1:0-2106 GCA_964531585.1 uncultured Planctomycetaceae bacterium
GAACCTCACTGGGATTCCGACGCGGGCAACGTGATGGCGTTCGAAAAAGTCTCGCTGTGGGGCCTGCCCATCGTCCCGCGCCGCAAGGTGCTGTATGCGAAGGTCGATCCGGTGAAGTCGCGAGAACTGCTGATTCAGCACGGTCTGGTGGAACTCGGCCTGCTGTTCGGCCAGACCGAAGACGAACGCCGGTCGGACTACGACGAAGAAGAAAAAGAGCTGCTGCTGGGAAGCCGGTCGAGACTGGTGCCGGGCCGCAGTCAATCTCAAATCTCAAATCCAAAATCGCAAATCTCAAACACGCCGTGGGCGAAGGACTTCCCGTTCCTCAGTCACAACGTTCGAGTTCTTGATGAAGTGAAGGACCTGCAGGCTCGAACTCGCCAGCACGATCTGCTGCCGACCGACGACATGCTGTTCGAAATCTACGCTCAGCAGATTCCCGCCGACATCGCGGATCGCGTCCGGCTGCGAAAGTGGTATCAGAAAACTCACAGGACGAATCCCGGCGTGCTGCAGTTCGACATCAACCAGTTCACGCATCAGAACCAGCGAGACGACAGCCACGCGGACTTTCCGCCGACGATTCAGATCGGATCGATGACGCTGCCGCTCAGCTATCAGCTCGGTTCCGGCAGCGGCGCCGACGGAGTCACCGTGACCGTGCCAGCGGACGCGCTGCCGCAGCTTGACGACAACCGCCTGAGCTGGCTGGTGCCGGGGCTGGTGGAAGAGAAAGTCGTCGCCCTGATTCGTTCGCTGCCGAAAGCCACGCGACTGTACTTCGTGCCCGCTCCGGACACAGCAAGGCAGGTCGGCGGCTACCTGAAATTCGGCACCGGCAACCTGCTGACCACGGTGGCCCAATTGCTGTCGCGCATCGCCGGCGAAAAAATCGAACCAAACAGCTTCGACCTGTCGTCACTGCCCGATCACCTCAGATTCAACATCAACGTCGTCAGCAGCGACGGGAAACCCCTGGCCGAAGGTCGCAGCGTCGATGCAGTGCGCCAACAGCTTGCTCAGAAAGTTCACACCGTCACGAAACAAACCGGCCCGTCGCCGGAAGAAATCCGGTGGCATCGCACCGGATTCACGTCGTGGGACTTCGGCGATATTCCGGCAGGCATCGACATTCAGCGTGCAGCGATGGTCATCAAGTCCTTCCCCGCTCTGCGCGACGACGAAACTTCGGTTTCACTGACACTGTGCCAAACCGCCGCGGAAGCTCAGGCCACGACCAGGCGAGGCGTCCGCCGACTCATCCTGCTGTCGGATGAAAAACGCATCCGGCAACAGGTCGAAAACCTGCCGAAACTGAACGACCTGCGAATCAAGGCGTCGTCAATTCGCGGTCTGAACGTCGTCGCACAACTGCAACTGCTGATGGCCGAACGAGCGTACCTGTCCGTAAAGGAACTGCCTCGCACGAAAGCTGCTTTCGAACAGACTCTGGAAAATGGCCGCAAACTGCTGGGCACGGTGGCTCAGGAATTCATCCAACTGATTCCGCAGATTTTTGAACACTACCACGTGACTCGCCGGCAACTGGACGCCGCGAAGAACCCCGGCTGGAAGGTCCTTGTCGACGCGCTGCAGCAGCAGCTCAGCGAACTGATGCGTTCTGATTTTCTGGCGACGACACCATGGCCGTGGCTGATCCAGTACCCGCGATACTTCGCCGCAATTCGCCAGCGACTGCAGCGACTGGCTTCCGGCGGCCTGAAGACGGAACTCGAACTGCAGTCACAATTCATCCGTTACCAGCAACGCTACGAAGCACGCCGCGAGCAACACAAACGGCAGGAACGCCGTGATCCGATGCTGGACCACTATCGTTGGATGCTGGAGGAATACCGCATCAGCCTGTTCGCCCCCAAACTCGGCACCGCCATCACCGTGTCGAGTGAGAAACTTGACGAACACTGGCTGAAGGTAACGTGAAGGCCGCGCATGGTTTGGTGGTCCTCAAATCAGACCGTCAACATCGCGGGCAGAGTGGAGCACTCTCGAAATACCAATTCCGACGTCTTCAATGCGGTAATACACAACGTACCGACCAACGGAGAAACATCGGACGTCACCGCCAATATCTTCCCGCACAGT
>CAZHET010000800.1:0-2085 GCA_964531585.1 uncultured Planctomycetaceae bacterium
CTGGTCAGCTATCACGAGAAACGCAACATGGCGAATCTCGAGAACAATCGCGACGGCGACAGCCACAACAACAGTTGGAACTGTGGTGCCGAAGGCGAAACGGATGATCCTGCCATTAACGCCCTGCGGACCCGCCAGCGCAAGAACTTTATCGCCACGCTGATGATGTCTCAGGGTGTCGCCATGCTGCGCGCCGGCGACGAACTCGGCCACACGCAGCAGGGCAACAACAATCCTTATTGTCAGGACAACGAAATCAGCTGGCTGAACTGGGAACTTAACGACGAGCAGTTGGAGTTTCTGCAGTTCTGCCGCGATGTCGTCAAGCTGTGGCAGGACCAGCCGGTATTAAAGCGCCGCAACTTCTTTCAGGGACGCCGAATTCGGGGAGCCGGCGTGAAGGACATCGCCTGGCTGCTGCCTGGCGGCGGCGAAGTCACGGACCGCGTGTGGAGCTCCCGCGCGGTGCATGCTTTGGGAGTCCGCCTGAACGGTGAATCGATGGACGAGGTCGACGAACGTGGCGAACTCATCATCGGCGACACTCTGCTGATGCTGCTGAACCCACAGCACGACGACGTGGCGTTTGTGCTGCCGAGACACAAGCCTTCCGAACGGTGGGTTCCGCTGTTCGATACAGGCCGCAGCGTCGATACGGCCCGCGAATGGACTCAGGGCGACGAGTACGAGCTGCTGTCCAACAGCATGGCGACGTTCATTTTGAAATCCGGCTGGCCGGCCATCCGAGCCGAAGTCCATCCTTCTCATCAGGTGATCCCCAATAAGGCACATCGCAAAGTCTGACGAAGGGACAATAATGAACCGTCTGATTTCGCTGTGCCTGAAATGCGTGGTGTCGGCGGCGGTGTGGCACGCGACCGCAGGTGCTCAGCCGCCGGATGTCATCCTTCACAATGGCCACATCGTGACGGTGGATGACGAATTCACAACGGCTCAGGCGATGGCGATTCGCGGCGAACTGGTTTCGGCGGTGGGCAGCAACGGTGATGTGCTGTCACTGAAGGGCGACGCGACGCAGGTCATCGATCTGCAGGGAAAGACGGTGCTGCCGGGCCTGATCGACTCTCACACGCATCCGACCGGAGCGTCAATGTACGAGTTCGATCACCCCGTGCCGGAAATGGATACAATCAGCGACGTCCTGAAATACATCGCCCGACGCGCAGACCTGCTGGAGGACGGTGAATGGATTGTCGTGCAGCAGGTGTTCATCACGCGACTGAGAGACCAGCGATTTCCGACTCGCGCTGAACTGGATCAGGTTGCCCCGAACAATCCGGTGTTGTTCCGAACGGGGCCCGACGGTGCAGCCAATTCTCTGGCACTGCAACTCAGTGGCATCAGCGATGACTTCGAGATCACCGATGGCGAACCCGGCTATCTGGAACGAGATCCGGAAACCGGGCAACTGACCGGAATCCTTCGCAGTTGCACGCGACTTGTGAAAACGGGAGCCGGCGGAAAGTCGCCGACAGAAGACGACCGGGCTTCGCGGCTGAAGCAACTGCTGGCCGCTTACAATGCGGTGGGCATTACCAGCATCAGTGACCGCAACGCGGGCGACGCGGCAGTCGCACTGTATCAGCGGCTGCTGGACCAGGACGAACTCACGTGCCGCGTGTTTCTGTACTACGCCGTGAACGCCCAGCAGTCGCTCGACGAAATTGAAGAACGAATCGGCACTGCCGCCTCCCATGTTCTGCGTACCCGAAACGATCGGCTGTGGCTGCGAGGAATCAAGATCTTTCTGGATGGAGGCATGCTGACCGGCAGCGCCTACATGAGACGTCCGTGGGGTGTCAGCGACATCTATTCCATCACGGACCCGGAATATCGTGGCCTGCTGTACGTGGAGCCCGACAAACTGCAGCGTATTGCTCATGCGGCGCTGTCGCGCGATCTGCAAATGACAGCTCATGCCGTCGGCGACGGAGCCGTCGATGCGCTAATCGATGCCTATGAACAGGTCAATCACACGCTGCCTGTGGCTGAGCAGCGTCCGTGCATCACGCACAGCAATTTTATGAGCGCCGAAGCCATTCAGCGCATGGCGGCGCTGGGCAT
>CAZHET010000801.1:0-2069 GCA_964531585.1 uncultured Planctomycetaceae bacterium
TTCTTGTGATCGAGAGGACGGCGCGCATCTGTCGCCGCAGCATCTGCGAACCGCAGCTTCATGTTTTGCACCAGAAGTTTGCTGAAGGCGGTGTCCGTATTCCGGACCGGATCTTTCTGAAGCCACGCGGAAGGCAGTGAGTTCCGAGTGCGAATCCATGACTGGTATGTTCTGTTGAGTATTCGATCTGCTTCGTCGGCATTGTCCTGAGCGACTGCGCGGCCTGCCTCAATCAGCTGTGCCAGAATGGCTTCCATTTCCTGCCGCTTTTGCTTGCGATTTTCTTCTGTCTGTGCAAGGACTCCCTCACGAAACAAATCCATCGCTCGGACGAGATGCTCAAGGGCGTACATGATGCGCGGCCGGTCGCAACCCGCTGCGTTCTTCCAAGTCATGTCTGCGTCTGCAGCGGACAACTCCCCTGTGATGAGCAGTTTGTTCTTGTTGGGCAAGTCTTTGAAAAGCAGCGAATTCTGGATTTGCTCGGCCCATTCACGGAATGTGCTTCTTGCCGCGTCCTGGCCAGACGTTACGACGGCAGGCGTCTCTTGGCTGATATCGAATTCGATCTTCGCCTCACGTCCACTGAGCACCAGCACCAGCTTGTACTTAAGATTATTCCGGTCGCCGTGAAAGGCCGCCGGAGCCTGCTCTTGGACAAGTGATATCCACCGGGCGGTGGCGTTCGCAACGATTCTCAAGAAGTCCGCCACTTTATTCTCGGCTGAGGAATCCTCCTGCGACAGAACGGCAATCGCCTGGATCACCGTCAGCTCTACTCCTTCCTTCACTTTTCTTGCCAGCTCAGGGTGACACTTTTCCAGGCGGCTTATATCGATGGTTGAAGGATCGATTTTTAGGCCTTGAAACGCGCCGCTGATGTTGCTTGACAGTCTCTTAGCAAGCTCAGTTCGCTGTTTTACCAACTCGATGTCGAAGAGTGCCGACACCTCCGGTATCTGGTTTGCAACGACGGAGATTTGCTCTCGGAATGACTTACTATTCTCTTCAAGCACTGCTAACGCGAGTTGTTCGAGCCTCGCTGCATCGTTTAGTTGATCCTGGTAGTTCCCGACACGTTCCTCGATCAGTGCCCGTTCTACGATACGCTGTTTGAGTTCAATTTCTGTGACGAGGCGGCTCTTGAGAATCTGGGCCAGTTTAACGAACTCTCGCTGGACCGGACTGATGGAGTTGTTGCCGATTAGATTGGCGTCATGGAATCCTCGCAGCGATACAAACCGAGCGTTGTCGGCCATGAACTTAAACTTCCGGTGCCGAAACCGCTGTTTTGTATCCGAAGCGTGAAAATACTCAATTTCATCAACCGGCAGTTTGGTCATCAACTGACCTTCGAATTCCTGTAGAATCTCCATTCGCGTGTCGTTGGACGCCAGAGCCAGCAGGAATAACGCAGACGCCAGGCTGGTTGTATCCATCGAATGCAGACTCAGCAATTTGTTGCCGGAACGCACGAATTCCGAATCCATCGCTCGCAGTTCTGCGATGAATTCCGCACCAAAGAAAGCGTCCTGGTAGCGCTGAGCCGCGGCGTGCTCGTCGAACGCTATCCCATGTCCGGCGGCACCCGAAATGACGTGGCCCTCCATATTCACGACGACAGAATTCGGATCGCAGACCAGCCCGGCCTGCTGTGCCTTGCGGCTGGCAACCCCAGCGACGGCGTTTCTCAGAATCTGGGCCGATTGAGACGTCAGGAACCGCGAATGATCGACATAGCGACTGATTCGCGCGACGACTTCTTCCATTTCGTCACCGCGCTCACCGTTCACCTGCACGGTATGCACACCGACTCGCACCTGACCGACGGGAGCGTCGATCTGATTGATGAGCGTGTGAACGATGTTGACTCCCTTCGTCGGACCGCGCATCTGAATCAGGCCCTCGCCGATCACCGACAGGCTGACCTGTGCCACCGGGTCCTGAGACGTCGGGTTTCCGGCAGCGTAAGTGTCCGGATCTTCGTGGGCAGCTCGGACTTCCAGCCGAAACTGATCCGCGACGGCGCGATCTTCCTTCGCCTGTTCGCGATTCATGACTTCGCGTTC
>CAZHET010000802.1:0-2066 GCA_964531585.1 uncultured Planctomycetaceae bacterium
GGCGATGGGCGTTCCCGCGTACGGCAGCGTTCTGCAGAAGTTGACAACGCTGCTGCCGTCGCCGGCGAACTGCCGCAGAAAATGGATGTTGTTGCGAACGGTCTCAATCGTCGACCACGGTTCCAGTAACATGAAGCCAAAGTCGAAACTCAGCGACAGATCCCGCAACACCTTCCCGGCTCGCAGGTGAACCGCCGGTTCCAGGTGCTTGTTGAGGTTGCGCAGGTTGTCGGGATCACCGGACTCGACTCCCATGTAAACGTGCGTGAGTCCCGCATCCACCAGCGGTTGCAGAGCAGCCTGAGAAACTTCATCGGAGCGGCAGGAAATCTTCCAGCGAAGGCAGCGGTTCAGGCCGCGTTCGATGCTTTCGGAAGCGATGTCATGAGCCCACTGGACGGCGGCTCGGCCACCGGCAAGAAAGTCGTCGTCCTGCCACAGAATCACGCGAACTCCACGATCCCGATGCAGATGTTCCAGCTCATCCACAATTCGCCGCGGATCGCGCCGGCGGCGGCCTTTCGTGCCGTTCGCTTCGTAGAACGTGACGATGGAACAGAACGAGCAGTTCCACGGGCACCCGCGTCCTCCCAGCACCGATGCCGTGGGCAGTGACTGCTCTTCGTAGCGAATGTTGTCACGGTCAGGCCACGGAAGTTCGTCCAGATCGTTGCGGCCGGGACGAATCGGGGTCAGTGTCACCGCGCCACCGTCAGCCCACGCGATTCCGTCGATGTCGCGCCATTCTTCGCCGCGGTGAATTCGTTCGGAAAGTTCGAACAGTGTGTCTTCGCCTTCGAAGCGGGCCACGGAGTCCAGTCCCGGCATTTCGCTCAGGACGATCTCCGGCTCGAACGATGCGTAATGACCGCCGATCGTGATGTGCGCAGTCACGCCGGAACGTCGCAGCAGTGCAATCAGCTCGGCATATTGAGGCACCAGGTACTGAAAGATCAGCGAGAAGCCGATGATGTGCGGGTGAAAGTCACGAACCGCCTGAAGCAGAGACTCCGGGCCGCTGGAGATCGTGGCGAACCGCGTCTCGTGCCCGCCGTGACGCAGCCGGCCGGAAAGATAGCGCAGCCCCAGATTGTCCTGATCCTCAAACCCCGCCAGCAGGACGCGGCAGGGGTTCCGGGAGTCAATCATCGTCACAGCCTTCGCTGCAGTTCGGCTTCGAGTTCGGCGATCGCGCCCTGCAGGCGGCCGATCTGTGACTTCATCTGCACGATCCCGGAGCGCAGCGCCGCGGTGGCAAGTTCCTGTTCGGATCGGCCGGACGCGATCAGGTCGGACAACTGATCGCGTCCTCCCGTCTGAGTCCGGTCGAGCAGACTGCGCAGCCGCACAAGGTCGAAGGGAACCGGATCAACGACGGGGTTGATGCGGTCCAGAATTCGCTTCAGCAGATCGCTCACTTCCAGCAGTTCGTCAAACCGATCGAACCGAAATCCCGGATCGCGCGGCGGCAGGAACGGACTCAGCGTGTCGATGATGCGAGCACTGCAGACGGCGCAAAACGGCCGCCCCAGCGTGCGCATCATGCAGTCGAACTCGGGCCGCCAGGCGTCGCAGTGGTAATAGTGAGCACCTTCAAACGCGCCGACCGTCCCGGCCGGAACCGGGCTTGCCTGCGGATCGCACTGAGCGCAGTTGCCGTTCGTCGTCGTAGGAATGGCCGTGCCCGCTGGCACCAGGCCATTCCACTTCAGCGGCGTCAGGCTGGTCGTCACATTGGGCTGAGCGAGAGCCCCCGGCGGATGATTGTTGCGATCCGTATCGACGCCGCATCCGGCCCAGTATTCATACTCATCCGCAAGACCAAACGCGGAGTGGCCGAGTTCGTGGATGCCAATCAGATTCGCCGACGGCGCCTTCGAAAACGTCGCCACGGCTCCGCCGGCACCGCCGTAGATCGGCGTGTTGACAATCGCAAGGATCGCGTGCCACGCCGGGACCTGAGCGTTCACGGTGTTGATGACCAGCGCGTTGTTGACCGTCAGCAATCGTCGGATGCCGCCGTTGCAGAAGCTGGCATCGAAGTACGTTGCCGGAGTTGCTCCGGA
>CAZHET010000803.1:0-2061 GCA_964531585.1 uncultured Planctomycetaceae bacterium
CGAATTTGCTGATCTTAATGTTGACGACATCCGCCGCATGATCGGCATGCGCGCGCAGCAGGACATCGATGCTGTCCACGTGCTCGTCAATCACAAACGGCAGACTTGTCCGGCGGCGAATCGACAGACATTCGTCGTAGCTCAGACACGGCTGTTCGATATAGACATCGATGTCTCGCACGGCATTGACCACACGTACGGCCTCATGCATCAGCCAGCCGGTATTTGCATCCGCGACCAGTTTGTCACCCGGCTCCAGAACTCTGCTGACCTCCCGAATTCGCTCGATATCCTCATCGGGGTCGGCTCCGACCTTCAACTGAAACCGCCGGTAACCCTCGCGGCGATAGCTTTGAACATTCGCGGCCATATCCTCCGGTGGCTGCTGAGAAATCGCTCGGTACAGGACAAAGTCGTTTTCGTATCGGCCGCCGAGCAACTCGCAGACCGGCATGTCGGCGGCCTGCCCAAGAATATCCCAGCACGCGATGTCGATGCCTGACTTCACGTACGGATGCCCTTTCATCGCCCGGTCCATCAGTCCGTTGAGCCTGCTTAACTGCCGCGGATCTTCGCCAAGCAGGTGAGGTGCCAGTTCCCGAATTCCCGCGCGCACTCCCGCCGCATAGGCGGGAAGATAAAACGGCCCCAACGGACAGACTTCACCGTGCCCGGCCAGCCCGGTGTCTGTCTCCACGCGCACGATTGTGCTGTCAAAGACCTCGACAGATTTCCCACCGGACCACTTGTAACTGCCTTCGTGCAATGGCAGGTCGACCTGATACGCGGCGATGCGAGTGATCTTCATGAGGTGCGTGTTTTTGATTCCAGAGCGATGATTTGTGACTTGTCACTGGTCAAGACGCCTGAGCATCAGCAGCCGAAAGTCCATGACTTTTCTGCCGGGGATCTGTGTGGCCTGAAGCTGCAGGATGCCCTTCCCCGCCGTCAGGTGAATTGTGCCCAGAGTCATTGTTGCCCAGTTCTGTTCGTACGATTCCTGGCGAGGCACACGATCCTGTTCGCCGCCGACAAGCGGAGACGCGTGCGCCTTCGATACCATTCCTGTCAGCGAGTCATTGTTGAAAGTCAGCCGGATTTCTGAACCGATCGAATGTTCCGGGCACGTGTAATAGATGTCGACCTCGTAATCACCGGACGACAGAACTTCGGCGTCCCAGGTGATGGCGTCATCGGTGCTGATCCAGTTGGTAAAGAACGAACTGTTCGGAAACCGATTCGACCGTTCGATGTTTCCCACGGTCGTTGCGTCGCGAGCCGGGATCTGCGTCACAGGGTAGTCCGGGTGTGCAATTGGGAACGGGCGGTCGTCCTGGTCATACCCCGGCATCACGGTTTCGCGATAGTTTCCGGCCACTTCGCGAAGCTTTGCCGTGATGTCAGGATGTCGGGCGCTAACGTCGGAGTGCTGCCCTGGATCAGCCTGCATGTCGAACAGCCTGCCGCCGTTGTCCAGTCGAAACTGCTGACTGCGCACGCTGACGTTGTCACGCCACGACTGCACAATTTCACGATCCGGCCAGTCCGCATCGACTTCCACCAGCAATGGTTTCAGGCTGCGTCCGTCAAACGGTTTTTCGTTGACGGTGGCGATTCCTGCCAGATCCGCCAGCGTCGGATGCAGATCGATGGCCGCTGCGATCTGCGTCACCGACCTTCCTGCGGCGATTGTTCCCGGCCAGCGAACCAGCAGTGGCGAACGCACTCCGCCTTCATCGGTCGATCCCTTGCGACCTTTCATGCCGCCGTTCCAGCGATATCCGTTCGGCCCGTTGTCGCAGAAAAAAATGACGATCGTATTGTCCGAAAGCTGCCGCTCTTCAAGCGCGTTCAGCAGCCGCCCGATGTTCCAGTCGATGTTTTCGCACATGGCCAGAGCCGCCCGGATATGCCCGATGTCTTCCTTCTGCGGCTCGCGATTGTGCATCGTCAGTTCGGCATCTTTGAACCTGTTCCACCAGCGATCAGGAACCTGCATCGGCGAATGCGGAGTATTGTATGGCAGGTAGACAAAGAACGGTTCGTCGCTGGCTGCTGTGA
>CAZHET010000804.1:0-2053 GCA_964531585.1 uncultured Planctomycetaceae bacterium
TTCTACGACATCATCGAGTACCAGCTGGAAACCGGCGAGTACCGGCATCTCACCGATGCTCGCGGATACGACGCTGAAGGATCATACTCGCCCGATGGCAGCCTGATTGCCTTCGCATCCAACCGTTCGGCCTACGAGGAAGAACTGAACGACGAGCAGCGTGCGAAGTTTGAACTCGACCCGGCCTGGGCGAACGAAATCTACGTGATGAACGCTGACGGCAGTGACGTGCGACGACTGACGCACACTCCCGGTTATGACGGCGGCCCGTTCTTTTCGCCTGACGGCAAACGTATCTGCTTCCGTCGCTTCGCGGAGAACGGGGCGACGGCCGAAATCATGACGATGAACGTCGACGGCACCGATCAGCAGCAACTGACACGCCTGAGTGCGATGTCCTGGGCACCGTTTTATCACCCGTCCGGCAAGTACCTGATCTTCACAACTAACCGCCACGGATTTGCGAACTTCGAACTGTATCTGGTCGACGTGAATGGTGAGCGCGACCCTGTGCGAGTCACTCATACGGCTGGCTTCGACGGACTTCCCGCGTTCTCGCCGGACGGGTCACAGTTGTCCTGGACAACAAACCGCACGACGAACAGCCAGTCGCAGATTTTCATCGCGGAGTGGAACCATCGCCGGGCACTGCAATCGCTGGGAATCGACACGGCTCCGGCAACCGATGCCACAACGGGTGTTGCCGCGCGACTGGATTCTCCTCGCGCTGAAGGACGCGATCCCGGAGCGCGATCCGCATTCGCTCCGGCAGACGCCGTGCGGCATGTCGAGTACCTTTGCCGGCCGCAGTTGCAGGGCCGGCTCACGGGAACACGCGGCGAAAAACTCGCGACGAATTACGTGGCTCTGTATCTGGAAACTCTGGGACTGGAACCGGCCGGCGACGATGGCACATGGTTTCAGGAATTCGAATTCACGTCCGGCGTTTCCACCGGCGACGGCAACCGGCTGGTGGCCGAGTTCTCGGCTGCCGAGCCGCCTCCGGAATCGGACACGCAGGGTGACTCCGAATCTCGGCAGTCGGAGCCATCACGGCAGTCCGTTCCGGAGCCGAGTCCCGAAGCGACGACGAAGAACTACGAATTGAATGCCGACTGGCAGCCGCTGGCGTTTTCGAAGACCGGCGAAACGGCACCGGCGGACGTGGTCTTCGCCGGCTATGGTGTGCAGATTCCTGCGGGAGACGGTTTCGAAGAATACGATTCGTTCGTGCATCTGGACGTGACAGACAAGTGGGTCGTCGCGTTTCGATTCATGCCGGAAGAACTGTCGCCCGAACGGCGGCAGTATTTCGCTCGCTTCAGCAGTCTTCGGTTTAAGGCGATGAAGCTGCGCGATATGGGGGCTCGCGGGTTGATTCTTGTGAGTGGGCCGACGTCCGGTGTGCGTGAGCAGTTGGTTCCGCTGCAGTTCGATGGGTCTCTGGCGGGCACCAGTATTCCCGTCATCAGCGTGACAGACGACGTTGCGGCTGAATGGCTGAAGTCTGCGGGAAAGGATCTGCACAAAGTTCAGCAGCGGCTGGACAGCGGTGAACCGGCGATGGGTTTCCCGATTTCCGGGCTGAAACTTTCCGCCGCGATCGACATTCAGCAGGAGAAAAAGACCGGACGAAACGTTCTGGCGCGGCTTCAGGTCGGCGACACTCAGGCGCACGAGATCGTCGTCGTGGGAGCCCACATCGATCACCTGGGAGCGGGCCGAAGTTCGAATTCGCTGGCCCGAGACGATGAGCAGGCGCAGATTCACTTTGGAGCAGACGACAATGCGTCCGGCGTCGCTGCGATGCTGCAGATCGCCGAAGCCCTGGCGACGTCACGTGATGCGGGAACGCTTGCCGGAAGACGCGATGTCGTGTTTGCTGCATGGTCCGGCGAAGAACTGGGCCTGCTGGGTTCCAGCCACTATGTCAAAGAACTGGAGACGATGTTTTCGCAGCACGCCGCGGCGGCGTTGGGTTCGGTCGGACCGGCGGGGGACTCCGATGAGTCGCCGTCTAAGGCTGCGGCACAGGGGGAATCCGGCGAAGGCG
>CAZHET010000805.1:0-2051 GCA_964531585.1 uncultured Planctomycetaceae bacterium
CTAAAGTGCGTGACATTGGGCGCCAGGCGCGACTAAGCACAGCTGACCGGTGTTCGACGGAGCACGCTGGCGCTGGTGTTACTTCTGCACGGCCAGCGCGATTGCTCCGTGAACAACCACCTCTTCACCCAGAAGCGGCGCAACCAGCGGACAGGAACCAGCCAGCGGTGGAAACAGATAGCGAGCCACGGCTTCACGCAGCGGTTTGAAAAACAGCTCTTCGCCGGCAAGCGAAACTCCGCCGCCAACAACGACAACGTCCGGCGCGATCAGAGTGATCACCTGAGCGATCGCCCAGCCCAGGACGTCGGTTCCCGTGCGGAGAATCTGAACTGCCGCGGCGTTCCCTTCCCGAGCTGCCTGCGCGACGATAACCGTCGTGATTGACAGCGGGTTGCCGCCGCAGCGATCCAGCAAGTCCTGGCGGTCCACGTGAGTCAATTCCGGGCGACCCGCCGGAACCAGACGGTCCTGCGGTCGCGGCGGTTCGCGGGTGAGGCAGGCTCGCGCGGTCGCTGCGATCCCCCAGCCGCTGGCCAGCGACTCCACTGTCACGTGCGGATCGTCCGCGAACAATCCCGGTCGCAGGTGACCGATTTCCGCAGCCGCCGGACGATCCGTACCGTGGACGTGTCCGTCAATCACCAGGCCGCCGCCCACACCGGTCCCGACTGTGACGTAGAAGACGGTGCGATGGCCGCGCCCCGCGCCATAGTGAGCTTCCGCCAGCGCCGCACAGTCGCAGTCATTCCCAAGGCTTGCGGGAAGGCCAAGCGTGTCGCGGATCCAGTCGACCAGCGGAATTCCATCCCAACCGTCGACCTGATGGCTCGTGATGACCCGGCCCTCCACGCCGTCAACCGGGCCGCCGAAGCCAATGCCGACTCGCTGGACATTGAACCGTTCGATCAGCCTGCGCCCCGTGGCTTCGATCTGCCGCAGAATTCCCGCGGCTCCGTCCTGCGGAACGACGTCGCAACGTTCGAGCGTGGCGATGGGAGAGGTGCTGCCGTCACCAACGCCCAGTTGAAGCTTCGTGCCGCCGATTTCGATGCCCAGAAACATCCCGTCCACCTGATTCAGCGAGCGGCCGCGGCATAGCGTCCCTCGCCGTTGATACGTGCGAAGACGTCATTCAGAACCCAGTGAAACAGGCACAGGTGAATGCTTTCCACCATACCCATATCGTCCAGCGCGACGTGCAGGCCGTCCTGTTGCAGCGTCTTCAGTTTACCGCCGCTGTAGCCGGTCAGTCCGAATGTCTTCAGGCCGTGACGATTGGCCCAGTCGACGGCGTTCAACACGTTTGGGCTGTTTCCCGAACCACTGATCGCCAGCAGCACATCGTCGGTCTGGCCGTAGTTCATCAGTTGCTGGACAAAAATCTGGTCGTACGCCAGATCGTTGCCCACGGCCATCAGCCAGCCGGCGTTGTCCGTCAGACTCAGCACCTTCAGACGCTTCTTCGATTCGTCGCGCAGATCAGATTCACGCAGCGAACTCTTGCCAAGATCTTCGGCCATGTGGCTGGCAGTCGTTCCTGAACCGCCGTTACCAATGATGTAGACAAAGTGGCCGGTTTCCCACGCCGCGTAGATAACGTCCGCCCAGCGTTTCAGCGCATCACGGTCGACGCGGTCAAGTTCCTCCTTAAGCCGACTGACATAAGCGGTCGTATCGAGCAATGCACCCAGCATCTTTGCCTCATCGTAAAGCGAGTGATTGTGCAAATTGTTGTATCAGCCAGGCGGTGTCGAGAACAGGACCTGCCCATGCTCGCCGCGCCAGCCACGTGTCGGACGCTGCCAGCATCAGCCACGTGGGGCAATCCGCATCTGCCAGCTACAGCAAGGAATCGCGAAACTGTGGCTCAGCCGCCTGTTCTGTGGAAGCACCGACGACTACCGTTTAGTCAACTTCCGGCTTTCGGGTTTGTCACTCCCGCTGAGGCGGGAATCCAGCTGGGGAGCCGGAGCCAGTGATAGCAGAGGTACTTGTCATTCCCGCGCAGGCGGGAATCCAGATCGCGGCACTGGATTCCCGCCTGCGCG
>CAZHET010000806.1:0-2048 GCA_964531585.1 uncultured Planctomycetaceae bacterium
CAGGCCTATTTTTTTCGCGTGTACCGCGAAAGGCTGCTCAACAACGTGCCGTCGCAGGAGATCCTGAAGACGATTCAGGAAGAAATCCTGAGCACCACCAACCTGCCGAAAGCGATCGACTTCATGCGGGCGGAGATCCTGCACATGGGGCGAATCGGCGACGCCATGAGCCGGCTTTCTCACTACTTCACACCGTTTCAGGCATTCGTCATCAAACGCGCGGAAGACGACGTGTCCCGCTTCGATCAGATCACGGGGCTGGAGATTCTGGAACGGGAAGCGGAATACAGGGCGCTGCCTGCGGCGAAAGCGGGACTGTTCGTCTATCAGCTTGAATGCATTGCCCGCAATCGCCTGGGTTACAGCGAGGGGCTGACGGCCATGGCGGACGACGTGCTCTACGACGAAGCATGGCGGAACTGGATTCGAAAACTGCGGATGCTGCTGGGAACTCGCGAACTGTCCGAGATCGTTTACCGTGCATCGCAGCATTTTCAGGATCGACGACATTCGCAGCAGGTCGCGGAGGAACCGGTCGATGGTGCTGTGACGCAATCCGTTGCCATTCAGCCGCTGTTCGGTGAACAGGAAGGCCGAATCGCGAGGGCAAACATTGGACGCGACCCGCTGTACTTCTTCGCGGCGCTGCAGCGGCAGCTCAACTATCCCGCGGTGCCGTTGTCGGAAAAGGCGACAGAAACGGAAACGTTGCCGGGTTTTCTGGAAGCTCGGCTGCAGAAGATCGAACAGCGTCTGAAGCTGGTCGAGGCCGAGCAGAAAGGCGGCATCGACCTGTCGCGTTTCTACAAGCGACCTGATGACGGACCACCGGACTTCAAAGACGCTCCGGATCTGCGGCTGTGACGTCGATTTCGTGCAGATTCCTGCTCGCGGAATGCGTCCGGCGGCGCGTTGATGTTCCAGTGCAGCCGGCAGGCGATGATGGGCGGACAGCAGTTCCAGCTTGCGGGGTGCGTTAAAGCGGGCGGATCGTGGTAGATTTCGGGCATCGGCGGCGTTTGCCGCAGGAAACTTGCTGAACCGCATGAGTCATCGGATGAGACAATTGCGTTCCGGGCGTAACATGGCACCAATGGAATCCGCGTCTTCCAATCAGTCGTCGTTTCAGCGTCTGGCGAACGTTACGCGCGAGCTGTATGCCCGGGTGCAGCAGCTTCAGCAGCGGTTCGACGTCCTGCAGCCGCCGCCTCTGGAAGGCCAGGAGTGGTTTGAATCGCTGCGGCAGAAGCTGATTCCTCAACTGGGGGAAGATGCGTGGCTGGTGGCGGCTGTGGTTGGCGGAACCAACATCGGCAAAAGCGTTGTCTTCAATCATCTGGCTCGCTGCAGGGCGAGTTCCACCAGTCCGCTGGCGTCGGGAACAAAGCATCCGGTGTGTCTCGTTCCCGACGGATTCAAAGCCCGTCAGGATCTCAGCACAGTCTTTCCGGACTTCACTCTGCACGAATGGTCGACTGCTGACGCGGCGCTTCTGGAAACGGACCGACACGAACTTTTCTGGCGACCGGCCCCGGAACTGCCGTCCACACTGCTGGTGCTGGACACTCCGGACATCGACAGCGACGCCCGAGTCAACTGGGTGCGAGCCGACGCGGTTCGCCGCTGCGCAGACGTCCTGATCGCCGTGCTGACTCAGCAGAAGTACAACGATGCCGCGGTCAAGGAGTTCTTCCGCAAGGCAGGAGCGGAGGACAAAGCAGTGATGGTCGTGTTCAATCAGGTGCTGCTGCCCGACGACGAGGACGTCTGGCCCGTGTGGCTGGACACATTCTGCCGGGAAACCGGCATCATGCCGGATGCCGTCTATATTGCTCCGGCCGATCGACAGGCCGCGGAGAATCTGAAACTGCCGTTTTATGAACGCCCGTGGCCGGTTCCGCCGGACTGGAATCCGAAGCAGCTGGACGCGCGCTGGGCGCAGCCCCGCAGTCTGTCTGCGGATCTGGCGAAGTTGAAGTTTCAGGAAGTGCGCGTTCGCACGCTGCAGGGGTCACTGCAACGACTGCTGGATCCGGCTGACGGCATTC
>CAZHET010000807.1:0-2047 GCA_964531585.1 uncultured Planctomycetaceae bacterium
CTTCGATGGCGGCTTCCGGCCGGTGACCGGTGACGGTCTGCGCGAAGGCCGGGTTCAGCAGCCGTTGGCGCAGGCCGACACGGCAGGCGGACAGCGTATTGGCATAAGCAGCATCCGGTTCGGCAGACACGTTCTGCAGCAACGTACGCAGTCGCAGCGGGCGAGGCAGCCAGTCAGCTTTTGGCCAGACGGCGGCAACAGGAGCCAGGAGTGAACGTCGAACCCAGTTCGGCAGTGCACTGCGAATCGCCGCTTCCTGCAGGTCATGTCCATAGCGGGCGTAGCCTCCGAAGGCCTCGTCGCCACCGTCTCCGGACAGGACGACCTTCACATGTTCCGCGGCCATTCGCGCCACAGCCATGGTGGGAATCGCCGACGCGTCCGCGAAGGGTTCGTCGTAGAAATGAACCAGGTCATCCAGATCACGAACCGCTTCAGGCGTGACGATCTGCTCGGTGTGGCGCGTGCCGAAATGCTTCGCGACGGCCCGTGCGTACGGCAGCTCGCTGTACCGTTCTTCCTGAAAGCCGATGGAAAACGTCTGCAGCGGCTCTGTCGCTCCGTCAACCAGAGACGCGACGATCGCACTGCTGTCCAGCCCGCCGCTCAGGAATGCTCCGACCGGAACGTCCGCGATCAGATGAGTGGCCACACATTCACGAATTTTTTCACCGATGCGTTCCTTCCAATCGTCCTCTGTGCCCGGCGCTTCCGCGGCGAACTGCAGTTGCCAGTACCGCGCGGGGGACGGTTCCGGTGACGCGGCCGTCACAAGCAGCGTGTGAGCCGCCGGCAACCGCCGAAACCGACGAAAAATGCAGCGTTCACCCGGGATGATGCCGTACGTCAGATAGTCTTCAACAGCCTCTGGCGCGACTGAACGGTCGACGTTTGGGTGAGCGAGAATGGCCTTCAGTTCTGAAGCGAACAGCAGCTTTTCGCCGTCCCGATAAGTATACAGCGGCTTCTGGCCGACATGATCACGGGCCAGCAGCAATTGCCGCCTGGTGCTGTCCCACAACGCGAACGCAAACATCCCGCGCAGGTGTGTGACCAGATCGCGACCCTGGTCTTCGTACAGGTGGACCAGAACTTCCGTGTCGGAATTCGTTCGGAACGTGTGGCCGCGATCTTCCAGTCGGCGGCGCAGTTCCGGATAGTTGTAGATCTCACCGTTGAAGACGACATGCACGGTTTCGTCTTCGTTGGCGATCGGCTGGTCACCATTCGCCAGGTCAATGATCGCCAGCCGCCGATGGACCAGGCCCACATTCGCTTGCCGGAAGAAGCCTTCTCCGTCGGGACCACGGTGCGCAATGGCATCTCCCATCGCCTGCAACACGGATGAATCCGCAGAACGATGCCTGTCGGTGTAAAGCACTCCGGCAATGCCGCACATGGGGTCGACTGTCTGAGGGTGTTCTGTCGGAAGCAGGCCGTCTGAAAGCAAACTGTCTGCACTGCCACTGAGCCAGGCACGCCATGCGCCGGGAAGAGCTCGCAGCCGTTATCAGATCGTCAGGGAAACATACGATGCGACAATCCGTCACGGATCGCGGGTGTGGCATTCGGGCAGCGAATCCCCCGGCGCGGCGATCGTCGTAGCGAAGATGACGGACCGGCCTGCGTGTTGCCGGAAGGCAACGTCGCAAGGCTGTCGGTCCGAAAGAGATGGCAAGCGGCCGGATATTCGGTAGAATCGCTACCCGGCTGCCTGTCGGAACCGGACTCGGCGAGTGGTGGTTCCGCAGCCGTCACAATTAAGAGCAGCACCGCCTATGGGACGCAAGTGGCAGAATCAAAAGGACGATCTGGGCAGCGTGCTGGCATCCAGCATCGTCGTGATCGGCGGTGCCGCGTTTTGTCTGCTGGTGGCTCTGTTTGGCGCAGAGAAAACGTCGCCGTGGCTGATCGCCGGAGTCTGTGCCGTGCCGCTGGTTTTTCTGCTGCTGGTGCTGAGGTTTCGTCGCGGGACCTCCAGGACTCGCAGCAGTCTGAGTTTCTGGAACACCCTGTTTCGCAGTCCTCCCGACGACGGGCTTGCGGC
>CAZHET010000808.1:0-2038 GCA_964531585.1 uncultured Planctomycetaceae bacterium
GGGCCGGGTGGCCGCGGGTGATTGCTCACCCGCGGCTCCCACAGATCCGGACGTGCGGGATTATCGCATCCGGTTCCTCAGTTCACATGTTCGCTTCGCGTTCGGCACACCGAATGGATCGCAATCGCCGGCGGGAGCGGGTAACGGGCCAGGACGCGGTTGAACCACGTCCATGGTCGTCGGCCGCCTCGCTTGCGTCGCATCAGCCATTTCCGCCAGACATGCAGCACTTCCTCACGGAATCGTGACAAAGCAGTGCTGTTGCCCGTGATTCCGTAGTAGGCGTAGTGACCGCGTAATTTCTGACTCAGTGTGGCATGCTGGTCCTGAACCGGGTCGTGTCGGTGGAGACGACACCATTGAGCGGTCGTCCTGACCGCCCGACTGAAACGGCTGGCTGATGTCTTCCGCTTCACCACCCAGGTGCCTTTCCGGGAACGCGCCCAGAAGTGGCAGAACCCCAGCAGGTCGAACGTGCCCGGCGAATCGCCTGACACCTCACCTTGCGGTGACGTGTGCGGCGGTCGCCGGAACGGGACCAGACGGGTTTTGTCAGGATGGATCGTCAGGCCGTACTTCCCAAAGCGTTTGGGCAAAACGTCCATGACACGCCGGGCATCGTCTTCGCGGGTGAAACCCATGACGAAGTCATCGGCGTAGCGAATCAGAAACGTACGCCCGCGCATCCGCGGCTGCACGTCCCGGACGAACCACGTGTCCAGCACGTAGTGCAGGAACACGTTGGCCAGAATCGGCGACACCACGCCGCCCTGGGGCGAGCCGGTCTGCGGATACGAGAGGCATCCGCTTTCGAGCACCCCCGCGCTCAGCCATTTCCCGATCAGTCGCAACAGGACTCCGTCGCGAACTCGTTGCTGAAGAAACTCCCGCAGGTGACCATGATCCAGACAATCGAAAAACTTTCGAATGTCCACTTCGAGAATGAAGCCGCCACCTGTTTTCATCGTCTGCGTCCAGAGGCTGTCGAGTGCCTGGTGAGCAGAGCGTCCCGGACGGAAACCATACGAGCCAGGATGAAAATCCTGCTCGTAGATCGCCTCCAGAATCATGACGACCGCTCGCTGCAGCACCTTGTCTTCCAGCGTGGGAATCCCGATCGGACGGGTTTCGGAACCCGTGCCTTTCGGGATGTGAACCCGACGAACCGGCGGTGCCCGGTACGTGCCGGACTTGGCGCGATCCAGCAGCGACAGGAGGTTTTCCTCCAGGTTCACTGCATAGCCGTGCCAGGTTTGTCCGTCCACGCCCGCCGCACCGTCTTTCCGCGTGCACCGAAACGCCTCCAGCAGCCACGGCAAATTCAGATAGTGGTTCAGCGAGGTGAAGGCCCGCTGCGGATCCTGTTTCGCCAGCGTTGCTATCCGCTGTTGTTGTGTTGACACGTGATCAGAGTTCGGTGCCTCTGCCATGTTTCCCTCCAGCGGTCTTATGAACTGACGTGTCGCTTCCCTGAACGGGATCCCGTCGAGTCCGGTTCCCCCGCTTTGGCGGTACTATCAACACGCTACGACTTCCTGCCGCCCGTCCCGCCGCACTTCGTTGCCTTCGCTTGGCGGTACCACGGCTGCACGTGTGGGTTTCGATACCCGGCGGGCCGCGTGCAACGACGCCGAGCCTGGAGTTGGTCACCCGGTCGCTCCATCCGGGAGTCGACCATGGAGACGGCAGGATCTCCCACGTTCCTGGGGAACCCTAATGTGCCTTTGCTCTGCTCTCCGACCCCGGCAGGACCGCCGCATCAGACCATCACGATGCCGCGGCGCGGCCCCCGCTATGTCCACAACGAAGGCTCCCGCAAATGTACTTTCGAGGCTCAATCACACAGCTTCAGCACTGGCTGTCTACGCTTCGCAGGCCGGGTCACCCCGACACCACGCAAGACTCGCTTCCGGACGCTGGTCAGGCTCTGCCGGGCGGGACTGATCACCCGCAGGGTTCCGATGAAAGGTTTCAAACTCACGTCATGTCTGTCATCCTCCTTTCCCAGGCCTCGTGGCGCAAGGACATTCTACTTTTC
>CAZHET010000809.1:0-2034 GCA_964531585.1 uncultured Planctomycetaceae bacterium
CACGGGTTAAACGAAAATAAACTCTTAACGGCGTTGCCTGCACGGTGCATGATCGGCGGAAGGCTGCAACACGTCTAGTGTACCGCAGCCCCGACATCCCGGGTTCGGACGGACTGACGTCCTGCAGCTCGCAAACGCACAGGCTGCCAACGCACAGTTCGCCAACGCACAGCTCGCCAACGCGCCGCACAAGCGTGACTCGTTGGTACCTGCCACCCGGACTATTCATCACGTTGAGCGACGGGTTGCATCAGATTGTCGGGCAGAGTTTCCGGCCAGTCACCCCTGAGCTTCATCCAGCGGATATGAACGTCTCTCTTGTCCGGGCGGATGATGCCGGGCCGGGTCTGGTTCGTGACGGGGAAGTCGCCGAGCGGCTTGTCGTTCAGGGCCACGAAGGCGATGTCGCCCTGGCGTTTGATCGTCAGGACGTTCCACGACTGATCGTTCGGAACGTTTTCCGGCGTCAGTGCTGACAGCGGCGGATCGAGGTTCGCCGCATCCTGGAAGTCGGTTGACGCGAGGTCATCTGACACGCTGATCCAGCCTGGCCGCGTGCCCTGCGAGCCTGGTTCCAGGCGGAGGCGTCCCAGTGTCAGGTGAAGCTCCGTCTTGTCCGTTTCCCACCAGAACGAGACTTCAAATGTTTCGCCGTCCAGCAGCGGTCGAAGATACTGAAGATGGCTTGCGGGATCGTAGGTGTTGGAATCTGTCGCCGACCTGTAATGCAGTTGCCCGTCTCTGACGCTCCAGATCGCTTCCGGGACGGACGCGGCCAACTGTTCGGCGAAGTCCCTGCGCTGCTGGTTAATTTCGTCGGCATTCTGATCCGGGCCGATCGGCAGGTGAGCGTCCGGCAGACCTCGCCCGAACGTCAGAACTGCCCAGCCTCGCAGTGTCGGATCGATCACGTTGACTTCCCGCGGAATCGTCACTTCGCCCGTGATCGTGATGTCTCGCAACTGACTGGTGCGGTACATGTGGTGCGAGAAACCGACCCAGGGATAAGAAGTTGTGGTGATGTCGGTGACATAGGGCTGGTCATTGCACAGACCGATGGTTGCGTTCGGCGAAACGTGCAACGCTTCGCGATTGAGCTGCCCCTGATTGATCGACGGAACCGGGAAAGTAACAGTGCTCCCGCGAACCAGAGCGGTGACCTGAGCCTTTTGTTCCCAGCCGGTCGGCTGATACAGGATGCCACCGTAACTGACATCGGCTTCGCCCCAGCTACCGTCCTTGATGTCGGCCGAAACGGTGAAGTTGCCGACGACGGGGTACTTCAGCATCAGCAGCGTCACGTTATATCCACCGGTTCCGCTAAGCCAGCCGTTGCTGTCGACCGCGAACAACGGTGCCAGGCTGGACGCATCGGGATCATTGCTCGACGGCAGCGCCACGGGAACGAAGTGTTTCAGCGGAGAAGTTTCTGTCGCGCCGGCAGCGCGGCCGATTCCATTGAGAGCGCGGACGCGACCGATGGCCGATACGAGCATATTCTTCTGACCTCGAATGGCATACGTTTTCACGTCTTCCAGCAGCGGGCCGGCTTTGTCTTTGGGCAGCCCGGCTCGAAGGGCTCTCACGATCAGGAACGCGGCCAGATCGGGGACCGGACGCTTTTCGTCAGTCTCGGTCGGCTTGTTCCTGGCCAGGTTGCCGGCAACGGTATCGAGCGTCTGAGCGATCGATTCGAGCGCCTGCACAGATCCGGACGGACTGTCGGCCAGTCTCACCAGTGCCGCGGCGATGTCGGCGTCGTCGCCGGGCTGACTGCTGCGAGCGGCAAGCTGCCGCGCGACGTCGTCGGACTGTCCCAGTTTCGCGGCGAGGTCGGCCAGCATCAACATCGTGTCGACGAAGGGAAAGTCCGGGTCGCAGACTGGCAGGCGGAGCGCTTCATTCAGTCGCGGCGTTTGCCCGCGCACAAGTTCCGGCGGCGTTTCGTGGCGCGCAAAGCTACCCCAGTGCAGGACCGGATCTTCCCTGCTGTCTCCCAGCGTGATTCGCAGCAGCAGCTTGAGTTGTTCGTCG
>CAZHET010000810.1:0-2013 GCA_964531585.1 uncultured Planctomycetaceae bacterium
GCAACGCTACGTCACAGATGCGATCCTCTGTTGAGGTACGCCGATCCGCCGTTGTTGTTTTTCGCCCGTTGTCTCTGCGGACGCCAACGAATCCGAGCACAGCGAAAGCGAGGATGATGCGTGCTGTGGGCGTTCGATCAGCGACGACAGGGCAATAACCCGAAACCAACTGCCGCATTGCGATGTATGAAGCCGGGCCACGGCACCGGCGGCAGATTGCGGAAAGTGCTGCGGGCAGAAACCCCCAGATGTTTGATCTTTGCGTCGGCATACTCAGCCAAAAAACGCCATTCGACTTGTCGGCTCCAAAATGCACAGACGATTCTGTCTCCGCTCTCGGCACGACTGTGGTGAATTCGTTCAACCGGAACGATTCGTGCGAACGGTACTGACAACGCAGGCCGTTCACGTCCGATTCCTCCTGAGAAACGAATTCACGCGGGCGCGATTATCGCTTTTGCCAGGATGGACGAGGCCGTCGCCGCGCGCACAGGAGCTGGCACGGATGGCTACACTGAAACACCCGGATCGCACAATGCACCTGAAACGCTCGCTCGTGCTGCTGCTGACGGCGTGCCTGTTCACAACAGGCTGCAGGGCGAATCGGCCACACCACCGTTCAGCGATCCGACGCGGGCCGCCGCGGGTTGTCTCTGCGCCGACACACGACGGGATGTGGGCGGGAAGCCGTTCGCCGCAGTCGCCCCAACCTGCGCTCGAACCCGCGCCGGTAGCCGCCGCCGAAGAACCGCAGAACGCCTCTGATGAATCGTCTGCCCCGGTTGCGGAACGCCCGGGAAGAGACTTTGATCCGGCGCTGACACCGTCGTTGACGGAGGAGTCCGGCAATGACGCCAACACCAACGCACCGGTCATTTCCGGCAGCGGTCCGATTCGACACTTTTTGCCCGAGCCGTCTGCGACAGCATTGGACAGCGCCGGCGGGAATGCACTCGAATGGGAAGCACCGACAGACGAAAATCGTCCGTTGAAATCCGCTACAGACGTGCTTGCCGAAATCCGCGAGCTTGGTGGTTCGGTCAGACATGCCGAAGGCGAAGTGACTGGCATCGATCTGTCTTTTACGCGCGCTGCCGATTCGCAGTTGCACGATCTGGTGCGGTTTCGTTCTCTGCAGAATTTGAATCTGACGGGTACCGACGTTTCCGATTCCGGGTTGTCGGCACTCGCCGATCTGCCACTGCTCAAGTCACTCAAGCTGCGAGGAACCTCCGTTTCGGACGCCGCGCTGGCAGACATCGCCGGGCATTCAGGTCTGCAGTTGCTCGACCTGTCACGCACTCGAATCTCCGACGCCGCCATCGCACATCTCGCACGGCTGAACGGGCTGCGGTATCTGCTGCTGAACGAAACGCGAGTCTCAGACGCGGCGCTCGAAGATCTGAAGTCGATGACGAATCTCGATGGACTGAGCCTGATTCGCACGCAGATCAGTGTTCAGCGGAAACAGGAACTGCAGGAAGCGTTGCCTGGCTGCCTGATCGTGTTCAACGGCGAGGATGACGTCAGCCAGCTTGAGGTGCCCGGCGAATTCCTTCAGCCGCCCCCCGCGGGCCTTGCGCGTGCTGCGATGCCACTGCGCACTGTGTCTGTTCCGGCACGCCGGTCAGTTGCCACGCTGCGGCAGGACTCGCAACTCACTCATGTCGTTGAGCTGGCTCAGAAGCAGCCGGAACTGGCGACTCATCTGGCAGACATCTATGCACAGGCCGAAGACTGGCCGTCGGCGATCCATGTGCTGCAGGCAGCGCTGGACGTGGCTCCACACAGCCAGGAGATCCGCTACCAACTGGCCATCGCACTGGCAAAGAGCGGAGACGTGTCCGCCGCGTCTGAACACTTCGAGCAGTGCGTGGGGCCGGCTGCCGCTCACTACAACATGAGCCTGCTGCTGCATGAGCAGATGCTGGCCGCCTGCGCCGCTCATCTGCAGCAGTCACTGGCGCTGGATCCGAACCTTGATGCGGCGCGATCGTGGCTGGAGGAGCTGCG
>CAZHET010000811.1:0-2013 GCA_964531585.1 uncultured Planctomycetaceae bacterium
TGGTTGCGCTTGGATTGCCCCTCATTCTCAGACCCTCTCCCCTTCGTTCCTCAGGGGCGAGGGGAGCCAGTGTGGGGTTTGGGTTGTGGGGTGTGCTGTGATGGGGCTTGCCTGGTGCTTATGAGATGTTCAATGCATTTTTCCACCAGGCGACTCGATCTGCGACGGGCTGTTCGCCTCCGGAGCCGAAGCTTTGCAGGGCCTGCATGGCATTTTGAGTTCCCAGGACCTGATAAACGTCTTCCTGGATCAATGAGCAGGCCTGCTGCAGGTCGGACAGCGACAGGTCCTGCAAGCGGCAGGCAGCGGCTTCGCATTTGGCCACCAGCTGTCCCACGGTTTCGTGACCGGTGCGCATCGGAACGCCTTGTTTGATCAGGTATTCCATCAGGGCCGTGGCGTCCAGAAAACCGTCTTCCAGACGAGCGGCGATTTGTTCGCGTTTGAGTTCTGCTCCGGCGATGATGGCAGGAGTGAGTTCCAGGCAGGCTTTCAGAGTATCAAAGGCGGCAAACATGGCCAGTTTGTCTTCCTGCAGATCGCGGTTGTACGCCATGGGCAGGTTTTTGGTGAGCATCTGCAGTTGAGTCACCGCGGCCATAATGCGCGCCGTCTTGCCGCGAATCAGTTCCAGCACATCCGGATTGCGTTTCTGCGGCATGATCGACGAACCGGTGGTGTATGCGTCCGGCAGCTTCAGAAAACCGAATTCGGTCGTGAACCAGATGATCCATTCCTCGCACCACGTGCTCATGTGCGCCGAAACGAGCGACAGACAGAACACGAATTCCGCCAGGTAGTCGCGATCACTGCTGACGTCCAGGCTGTTCGCGGCGATGTCCTTGAACCCCAGTGCCTTCGCCGTGATCTGCCGGTCAATTGGCAGCGAGGTACCCGCCAGCGCAGCGGCCCCCAGCGGAGACACGTTCACGCGTTTTCGACAGTCGGCCAGACGTTCGCGGTCGCGCTGAAACTTTTCGCAGTACGCCAGCCAGTAGTGAGCCGCCTGAACCGGCTGAGCCCGCTGCATGTGCGTGTATCCCGGCAGGATCACGTCAGCGTCGCCGTCACAGCGTTCGACGAACGCTTTCTGAACGTCGGCCAGCAGAGCATCGAGCGTGTCGATGGCATCGCGAACGTACAGCTTCAGGTCGGTGGAAACCTGATCGTTGCGACTTCGCCCGGTGTGCAGCCTGCGTCCCACATCGCCGATGCGCGCGATCAGTGCACTTTCGATGTGCATGTGGATGTCTTCCAGTTCCGCCGAGAACCGGAAGCTTCCTGCCGCGATCTCGTCGCGGATGGCGTCCAGCGTGGTGCAGATCTGATCGCGCTCATCGCCGGAAATCAGCCCGACCGCCGCCAGCATCGTCGCGTGAGCCTTCGAGCCGCGGATGTCGACTTCGTACAGCCGGCTGTCAAAGCTGATGGATTCCGTGAACGCTTCGACGCGCGGATCGGTGTCCTGCTGAAACCGTCCTCCCCATGCCTTGGCCAAATCATTAACCCTTTTCAAAATCGCCGATCGGAGTTTGCCGACAGAGTCGCTTGCCGGGAGGGCGTGGCTCCCGCCGAGCCGCGTGTGCCAAAGGGCGTCCCTGGCGGCAGCGGCTCGGCAGAAGCCTCGCCCTCCCGATTCGGATACCGTTCATTGACCAGACCGCTTCAACTGCTTCACGAAAAACGGCTTCCGATTGCCTGCCTACCCTATGCCGGCCGACTCCCGTGTTCGACAAGGACCGTCGTGCGAATGCCGCCTCGCGGTGTAAACGCGGCTTCAATCTTCATCCAGCGCGGCTGCGTGACGGACACCAGGTCGTCCAGAATCATGTTCGTCACGCGTTCGTAGAACGCTCCATGATTGCGGTACTGCTGAAGATACAGTTTCAGAGACTTCAGTTCGAAGCACTTCTGATCCGCGATGTAGCTAATTGTCAGCGTGCCAAAATCCGGCTGCCCGGTCTTGGGACAAACGGACGTGAACTCCGGCGCAACAGTTTCGATCAGATAATC
>CAZHET010000812.1:0-2005 GCA_964531585.1 uncultured Planctomycetaceae bacterium
AACGACTTAACACCACGCGGAGGCTCACTGTTCGTCAACTCTTGAATAATTCGGGCTAGCGAGCCGACAGAATGCCCTGGGCGTGAGCTGCAGAATCCAGTTCGAACACGTTCCATTCGGCTTCGGTGAACGTGTTCCACTGAGCCTGGGTCAGCGGGTTCCACGCCACCGTGGACGACGGAACGCTGGCTCCGGGATGCGGAATACCGACCATGTTGCCGGCCCGGTCATAGGCCGGAGTCGACCAGGCGGCAGCCGTGCTGTTGTCGCGGAGCACAGTGCGAACAGGTACGCTGTGATCAATGGCCACTGTTTTGTATACCCATGATGAATAGCATCATACGTAGATCATCGGCAGGGCATCGTGCGCCGTCAGTCTGCACATGACCATCGCCGCATGTAGCAGCCGCAACGTCGGCGAGCATCGCGACTGTTACGCCAGAATGTCCTTCACGACTCTGGACGGTTCCACTCCGGTCAGCCGCTGGTCGAGACCCTGGAACGGGAACGTCAGCTTCCTGTGGTCGATGCCGAGCTGATGCAGTATCGTCGCGTGCAGGTCGCGGACGGCGACCGGATCCTGGACGACGTTGTAGCTGAAATCGTCTGTCTGGCCGTAAGTCATGCCACCCCTGATGCCGCCGCCCGCCAGCCACGCAGAAAAGCA
The DNA here is from genome assembly GCA_964531585.1 of uncultured Planctomycetaceae bacterium. Classification (GTDB taxonomy): domain Bacteria; phylum Planctomycetota; class Planctomycetia; order Planctomycetales; family Planctomycetaceae; genus JAWKUA01. The sequence continues at coordinate 668 of CAZHET010000812.1, forward strand.
GCGCGGGTGATGATCGCGACCGTAGTCGTCTCGTTCCAGTTTGCCCTGGCAGTAAACCGTACGGCCGAACTCACCGGCGAACACCACGATTGTGTCGTCCAGCAGTCCGCGTTGTTTCAAATCCGTCAGCAGTGCCGCGGACGGTTGATCGACGTCATAACACTGGCCGCGCAATTGCTCCGGCAGAATATTGTGGTGATCCCAGCCGCGATGGAAGACCTGCGTAAACCGGACTCCGCGTTCCACCATTCGACGAGCCAGCAGGCAGTTGCGGGCGAACGATCCGTTCTTGTGAATTTCCGGCCCGTACATGTCCAGAACATGCTGAGGTTCGCCGGAGATATCCGTCAGTTCAGGCACCGACGCCTGCATGCGGAACGCCATTTCCTGCTGAGCGACCGTGGTCTGAATTTCCGGATCACCGATTTCGGCGAAGTGGTCGCGATTGACCTGCCCCAGCGCGTCCAGCATGCGCCGCCGCACCTGGCGGTCGACTCCCGAAGGATTCGACAGAAACAGAACCGGATCGCCGGTGGTCTGGAAGGCGGCTCCCTGGTATTTGGAAGGCAAGAATCCACTTCCCCACAGGCGGCTGTACAGCGCCTGCACGTTGCGGGTGCCGCCGGTCCAGAACGCGGACGTCAGCACGATGAAGTCCGGCAGATCGCGGTTCATCGAACCCAGTCCGTAGCTCAGCCACGCTCCCATGCTGGCCTTGCCAGGAATCTCCGAACCGGTACACAGGAACGTCTTTGCGGGGTCGTGGTTGATGGCGTTGGTGTTCATCGAGTTAACGATGCACAAGTCGTCGGCGACCTTCGACAGGTGCGGGAGGAGTTCACACATCCAGATGCCGCTGTCGCCCTGGCGATGGAATTCAAACATCGAGGGGGCCACCAGTTGAGTCAGCCCTTTCGTCATCGCGGTCACTCGCTGTCCCATGCTGACGCTTTCGGGCAACGGCTGCTTAAACAGCTTGCCGAGATCCGGCTTGTAGTCGAACAGATCGATCTGACTGGGAGCACCCGCCATGAACAGAAAGATCACCTGCTTTGCGCGCGGCGTGATTGTGCTGGCCGGATGCGCCGCCGCATTCTGTGGCAGCAGCGACGCCAAAGCGGTGACCCCCAGCCCCATGCCTGATGTTTTCAGGAACTGACGACGCGCCTGAAGCTGGTTGTGGGGATCGATTATGTTGCGGGGTTCGAGGGTGTTGTGCATGGTGCCAGGTTTCGTGGATTGAGGGAAATTCGTCGACTTAGGCGAGCGGCAGGTGAGTTCTTGCCGGTGGTGTGTCCCGTACGATGGCCTTCCAGGGCCATCGTCAGGACTGCATCG
>CAZHET010000813.1:0-1998 GCA_964531585.1 uncultured Planctomycetaceae bacterium
GGATCGGAGTCCCGTCGTACGAAGTCGTGAATATTCCGGGTTGGGTTGGGCTGGGTTACTGGCGTATGCGGGCGGCGGTTTGACGGCCGGCGCGACCTCTGCGAACAGCCCGGAACACGCCGACCGGTATCTCAGTCGGACTGTGTTCCAACGGCAACGCGGAAGGCCGACGCAGCGACTGTCGCCGACTGTCGCCGACTGTCGCCGACTATCGCCGACAGAGTTCGTCGTGCTAAACTCGAATCCGCCGAGCCATCCAGGTTCCTGCGTTGCCAATTCATGTGTCGCCGCGGAGCCTTCGGCCACACTCCTGCTACTAACGCTTCGTCACCTGACAACCGCCTTATGATCATCGGTCTCGGTACAGATATTGTGGAAATTGACCGGGTGCGGGACATGATCGAGCGCCACGGCGACAGCTTCCTGCAGCGGTGCTTCACCGCCGCGGAAATTGCCTACGCGGACAAACATCGCGACGCGGCTGTTCGGTTCGCCGGTCGCTGGGCGGCCAAGGAAGCCGTCGTCAAGGTCCTGGGAACCGGCTTCGTCAAAGGCATCACGTTTCACGACATTGAAGTGCTGCCGCTCGACACCGGGCAGCCGCGCATTGCGCTCTCCGGCGGGGCACAGCAGATTGCAGCGTCGATGGGCATCACCAGCGTGCTGATTACGATCAGCCACGCCAAACTGTACGCCACAGCCACGGCGGTCGGTGTGGCGTCGCCGTAAACCAGGCGATCCGACGGTGTCACGTCTGCTGCATCACGTCCGTGAGCGGTGTGTTGTCATTCCCACGCAGAGTCCCGCCCTCGCGAAGGCGAAGGCGGGGATCCAGTGGACGGAGGCGGCCTGGTTGACTTCGCCCGTCTCAGGTCTACTTCGTCGGCGAATAATCGGTCGGAATCAGAAACACGGACTCCACGCCGTTTTCGACCAGTAGTCGGCCGTTTTCTTCGGAGGCCTTGCGAGCCGCCTGCCATTCAGGATCCTGTCCGAAGGATTTGAACCCGGCGTTGCGGACGTCTTCATCATTGGCCGCAATGATGTAGACCAGCTTATTGTCTCTGCCGTCCTTTTCATCGGCCGGAGTCCAGTAGGCCACGTTTGTCAATCCGTGCTTTTCAAACAGTTTGACGGTGTGATCGCGAAACCGGGAGTTCAGCCCATCCAGTTTGCCCTCGTTCGTTGTGTACGTCCGAAGTTCGAACAGTCGCGCTTCGTCGCCTGCGTGGCTTTTGATTTCCGGCGAATAGTCCGTCGCCTTCAGCAGCACCGACTCAATCTTTCCGACGAGTCGGCCGTCTTTGATGGAGTCCGCGTAGGCGGCTTTCCAGTCTTCGTCATTCAGGAAATCCTGCCAGGCTTTGTCGCGAGCGTCAGCGTCCGGAAATGCCAGCACATAGATCAGCCGGCTGTCGTCATTCCTGGCGGGCACCCAGTAGCCGATGTTCGTCATGCCGTGCTTTTCGAACAGCGCCAGCGTGTGATCGCGAAAGCGTGAGTGCAGCGCGTCGAGCTTGCCGGGATTCGCGTAGTAGGTCCGGATTTCGAACAGGCGGGTGTCTTCTGCGGATGCGGCACAGGTCATCATGGGCAACGCACAGGTCATCGCGGGCAACACAGTCAGCAGAAAAAAGAACATCGATTTCATGGTCAGGTTCCGGCTCGGAAGGAGAGTTCGCAGTATGGGACGGGGCCAGTGCCGTGTCTTAACCGCTGTTCACTACGAAGGCAACCAGACGCGCGTAGGTGATGTGCTTTGCCAGCTTCCTTGCGGACGCTGGCAGCGTCCGCAAGGTGGCTGGTGTCACACCTCTGTTTTCTGAAGTGCTATTGCCTGCCGGAACGGCACAGCTTGCCGTCGCAACGTTTCAGGAAATCTGGCTCCACGCCCGCAGCCGGAATTTACCGGGAGGTCCTGCCGATGACCGATGGCGGCGCTGCAATGGCACTCACTTTGTGAGCGGCACGGCGCTAGCCGCCGGTGTCTGCATTGAA
>CAZHET010000814.1:0-1992 GCA_964531585.1 uncultured Planctomycetaceae bacterium
ACACCGGCGGCTAGCGCCGTACCGCTCACAAAGTGAGTGCCATTGGGCTAGCGCCTTGCCGCTCACTTCGACCGAATCCTGTGAATGATCCGATAAACCATCCGACCTGGCGCTGTCCAGCTAATCCAGCGGAATCGGCCAGCTCCAGCCGCTGCTGAATCCGCCGTCGACGTAAAGTGTCTGTCCCGTCATGAAGGCGGATGCTTTTGACGCGAGAAAGATGGCGGTTCCCACCATATCTTCGGGGATTCCCAGCCGGCCCAGCGGAGCGTTCTGCTGATTCCATTCCTGCATTGTTGGGTCCGACCACAGCTTGTTCGTCAGATCAGTCAGAATGAAGCCGGGAGCCAGACTGTTGACTCGAATGCCGTGGCGTCCCCATTCCAGCGCCAGCCCCCGAGTCATTCCCTGCATCCCGAACTTACTCATCGCATACGGCAACACTCCCTTCAGAGGCATGTGCGTATTCAGCGACTCGACGTTGATCTGCACTCCGGCCTTACGGTCGATCATGTGCCGGCCGACTTCCTGACACATCTCAAACGCACCTTTGAGATTCGTGTCCATAATGAAGCGGTAGTCGTCTTCGGTGACGGCTTCCGCGCGCTTGCGCCGGTTGACTCCGGCCACGTTAATCAGCGTATCGATGCGACCGTGCTGTTCCAGCGTCTTTTGCACCGTCGATTTGACGTCTTCTGATTTCGCGACGTCGCAGGCCAGTCCACTGATCCGGCCACCATCGGTGCCGAGTTCCGCAACGGTGGCGTCGACCGATTCCTGGCTGCGGCTGCAAATGACGACGGTTGCTCCACGGCGAACGAAGCCGCCGGCGATCGCTTTTCCGATACCGCGACTTCCTCCCGTGACCAGCACAACCTGGCCGGCAACGGAGAACAGTTCATCTGGCATCAGCAATTCCCGATAATTTGCAAACTTCGTCTGAAAACAATGTGAAATCTGGCCGGCAGATCCTGCCGGAATGCCACCGGAGCGTTTGTAAGACTTTGCCGGACAACATGTTACAGACAGGGACTCACTGCGCCGGAGGTTTACTGAGTGGCTGAACACCTATTGACGCATTTTTTGAATCGTCGTACCGTTCTCGCAGACACAACGCGAAGAACAGATTCAAAGCGAAGTGTGTCAAAGCGGCAACAACTTTGCCAATCGCCCCCGGAAGCAGCTTGAGTCCTCCGCCCCCCTGGGATTCGCTGCTTCCGGGATTTTTTTGCGCCCTGACATCGCTGCGACAGCAAAGTCGTGCGTGCAAAATGATCGGGCGGCCAGAATGAACGCTGACACGGCGAACTCTCTGTGTTCACGGACCGAACATCTCGTGCTGCCGGTCGCCGCGAGACAGCATGTACGCCATCAGATCCAGAACTTCCTCTTCCTGCAGCGTGTTCAACAGCCCGGTCGGCATCATGGAGATCTTTGATTCGATGATTTCCTCAATCTGCCGCCGGTCGACATTCGTCAGTGCCCCCGGCTGCAACATGTCCGTCTGGACGCGAAACGCATCACCCGCCAGATTGATGATTCGACCGGTGACCGTCCTGCCGTCCAGAGTCACGATCTGAACGGAACCGTACTGATCGCTGATTTGTTTGCTCGGTTCAATGATGGATTCCAGCAGGTCGCGCGAACTGAATCGGCCTGACAGCGAAGTCAGATCCGGCCCGACCGCGCCGCCCTGGCCGTCAAAGCGATGGCAGGCGAAACACTTCGCGGCACCGAACATCCGGCGACCGTTTTCGAAGCTGCGATTGCGCATTCTGCTTTCGACCAGAGGAACCAGTTCCTGCAACGTCCATTCCCGCACAAACGGACGTGGTTCCGCCGTCAATGACAGCACATCCGCTTCCGGTGTCGCGTCCAAAATCGGCTGCAGCACAGTGCGCTCGGCTTCAGAGAGTTCTCCCATCGCGTCAGCTTTGATGTTGCTGACGAACAACTGGAAACTTGCTCCGCCGCGATATGTTGCCGCCCGAG
>CAZHET010000815.1:0-1991 GCA_964531585.1 uncultured Planctomycetaceae bacterium
CTGGCGATGCTCATCACGCAGCACGACCGCACCGCTCCGCCCGACTGGGATGGCATTGTCCGCATCAAGAAAAAGGGTGGTTAGCCCGGAGTTTCAGGAAAATCCGGGATTGCGCCCGACTCGGGCAGTAGGTTTTGCAGAATTGCACGCGTTTCTACAGCGCGGGCTGTTCCCGCACGCAAAAACCACTGACGTGATGCCTCCGGGAATCACGTTACCGACGCACCCGTTCCGGGCCTTGAATTTCTCGACATGGCAAACGGCGACTCCGGTTCACCCGGTAACAACAGCAACAGCACCGACCCGTCGTCCCGCGAGCAGCAGGAGCTGATGCTCGATATTGCCCAGTTCGTGCTGGACATCGTGGGCATTTTCGAGCCGACTCCGTTTGCGGACGGTTCCAACGCCCTGATTTCACTCGGGCGAAGCGACTGGTGGGGAGCCGCGATGAGTGCGGTCAGCATCCTTCCCTATGTGGGCGACTTTGCCAAGCTGGGGAAAATCCCGAAGTACAGCCGCACGATCAACCGGGCGATCGAGCTGGCGAAAAAGGACGCGAAGTTCGCCGACCAGATCCGGCCCGCCCTGCAGAAGCTCAAGGGGCTGCTGGACGACGTGCCCGCGGGGTCGCTGCCGGATGGCCTGCGACAGATTCGCGACGATCTCGGGCGGTTTCTCCGCGGAGCCCCCAGGCTCACTGGTCCGGTGGCCAAGGCCATGCAGACGCTGCCGGCCAACCTGAAGGCGGGCTTCCTGCAGGCGATGAAGCTGCCGCCGCTCAGAAATCCGCGGGCACTGAAGAAACGTCCCGGCCCGGTCGACGAAGACTCGCTGCTTGCCGAACTCGCAAAGAAAGGCTTCGTGCGACTGAAGACGGGCGTGCACAGTGCGAAGAAGACCACCGAAAACAGCGACATCTACCTCCGCCGAATCGTGGACGGCGGCGAACAGTACTTCGAAGCGATTCGGGTGGACCGCAAGTTCGGCGGCGGCGTTACTCAGCGCTTCGCCACCAGCAGAGACGGCCTTCCTGTCAGTCCCGGCGACATTCAGCGTGAAGCGTCCTCGTTTCGTCGCACTCACAACCCGCTGGGCAGCACGTCCTCTCGCGTTGGAGTCGCTCAGGGCGGCGGTCGCAGCATGTCGCCGGCCGACCATAATCGCATGGTGAATGAGTTACAGCAGGGAGCCGCCAAGGGCGAGTTCTCGCACTGGCACCACGAACGGATCCCGGCTACTCCGGATATGCTGGCAAAGTACCTCAGGAAACCGGTAAAAGGCACGCTGAAGTTCGACAACGTCGGGCAGCATGTCGGTACGTGGTAGGCGACGATCAGCAGGTGGGCGATGAATGACGAGTTCTGGTTGATCCTGAAAAGCCAGCCTGGCATCGGAATTCTGATCATTGACATCGATGGTCTGGTCCTGTTTAGCAACGACCAGGCCCGGGAGATCTACTACGGGGGCGACTTCAATCCCGTCGGGCTCGCGCGCAAAGATACCTCAACGCGCTGTCGCCCCGCGAAACGGACGTCCTGCGGCTGATCGTCCGTGGTGCGCCGAACAAAGCCGTCGCCCTGCAACTGCAGATCAGCGAAAAAACAGTGGAAAAACACCGTGGTAAGGTCATGAAGAAGCTTGCCGCACGGTCGATGGCAGACCTGATGCGGGTGTGGTTACAGGCCAGGCCGACCGAACTCTACTCGTCACGCTAAGGCGTGAACAATGCGGCATACTGTGGTTCCGCGGACGAAATTCCCCAGAGAGCGATTTTGAATTTTGTTGCTGATTCCACGCAACCCTTCACCACCGATCCGGAGAATGGTGGTGCAATCGGCCGGAATCCAACGTCGGTCTGACAGGCTCAAAAAACTGCGTCCAACGTCACCCTGTTCGAGAGAACCACAGGAGAAGTGAAATGCCCGCGTATCTGAAACTTGGCGACGTCAAAGGGGAAGCCACGGACAGTGGTCACAAGGACTGGATCATCA
>CAZHET010000816.1:0-1978 GCA_964531585.1 uncultured Planctomycetaceae bacterium
GGGTCAGAAACGGAACCGGCTGAAGAAGAAAAGTCTCCGGGTGAGGACAACGGCGAAGTCAGTGACGACGCGGCGGCCTCATCAGGCGAGCCGGTGGAAACGCTGCCGGAACGTCGTCAGCGGGCAGAAGATCGCCAGTACGACATCGCTCTCGAAGCTCACGACATCGACGCGAAAATGCAGAATCTGGACATGCTGACCGATCTGGCTCGCGAACGCATGACGTTTGCCGCCGCGACGGCCGAGGAAGCTGCCGGAGCGTTGTCGCGTGGCGACACAGATAAGGCAGCGGAATCCGCAAAACTGGCGGAAGCGCAGTTCGGAGAACTGGCCGCTCAGGTTGAAGCCTTGCTGGCGGCGGAAATCGCGGATCGCATCGCAAAGGCACGCGATATGGCCAATCGGCTGGCTCAGCAGCAACAGCAGTTAACCGCGCAATTGCAGAACAGACAGGGGCGGAACGGCAACGGCGGCCAGTCCGGCCAGTCCGATCAAACGGATCCGTCGGACCCGTCCCAGGGATCGGCGGCTGACCAGCAGGACGAGCAGGACGCGTTGGCGCAGCGGCTCGCGGAATCGGCTCGCACGCTGCAGGATTTGCTGAACACGATCGCTGCGGCCGAACGGCCCGAAGATCAGGACGCGGCGGCCAACGTCGCTCGGCTCATGGAAGAACTGAAAACCAACGAGCTGATCCAGGCGATCGAAAATCTTCCGACAGAACTGGCCGAGCAGCCGCCGACTGAGCTGCAGGTGACGATCGATGACTTGTCAGACCGGCTGGAACTGACGGCTCATCAGCTTGGCCAGATTCATCGCATGATCGTCGCTCCGCGGATCGAACGTCTGATGCAAACCGAACGCCTGGCCGCGTCACTGCTGAGGCAACTGAGCGAACTGGAAACGAAGTCCGATGTGGCGGGCTGGCATCGCGACGCTCGCGAGTTGCTGGAAGACCTGGAAAAGAACGGCTTTGGCGGCCCGGCGGTGGACGAACTCGAAGATGTCCTGCGAGAAGGCGGCTGGGGCATGGATGACCAGGTGCTGCAAGCGAACTGGGCCGTCGGCGGAGGCGGCACGTACCTGCCGCCAAAGCACTATGTCATTACCACCGCGGACCTGGTCCGGGAACTGCAGGCGCGAATTCAGGAACTTGTTCTTGGCGACCTGCTGGCTGACGGCGACGAAGCCACTCCGGTGGAATATGAACGCATGGTGGAACGGTACTATCAGGTGCTGTCGTCGGAACCGGAATGATGTCGCTCCGTCTCGCCGAGACTCAGGCAGCCGTCATGCGAGCTGCTTGCACGTGCGGCTGCTTTGTGACAGCGAGAAAAGAGCGATTCCCCAGCCGAGAACTGATGGATCGCATGGGCAAGTTATACGGAAGGGCGAATTATTCGGGGAGGGCGAGACTCCCGCCGGGCCGCTGCCGCATCGGGCACACTTTGGCACACGCGGCTCGGCAGGAGCCTCGCCCTCCCAGCCATCGGTCGCAATCTTCATTCATCACATCACTGCTGACTGATCACCATGTAGCCTCGTCCACCACACGGGAATTACGGTGTCCCGGCACGCCGGGACACGACTACGAAAGCTGATGCTCTTGACCTCGATCGAATTCCTTCCACAAATCTCACTGCGAACCGTCGGGCTGCTGCTCGTGGCTTGTGTGCTGGCGTATGCGCTGATTCGCTCGCTGGCGGGGCCGCCGGTTTCGATCGCTCGACGACGGACGCTTGTGCTGCTGCGAACGGTTGTGATCGGTGTGCTGTTGTTGCTGCTGTGGAACCCGGTCTCGGTGACGGAAACTCCAGGCACGATCGATCGGCCCGAACTGTTCTATTTGCTCGACTCGTCAGCGAGTATGCAGATGGGTGGTGATTCCAGCCGCTGGAACGATGCCGTTGCGATGATGCGGCGGGCCGACGAGAGCACTCAGCAGGGCAACGGAGCCGAAGTCAGTCTGTTTCGCTTC
>CAZHET010000817.1:0-1977 GCA_964531585.1 uncultured Planctomycetaceae bacterium
GACCAACCTATGTCATCGTCGAACGTTCGGATATTGTCGCTTGTGGCCTGCATCAGCGTCCTCGCAGTCGGCGTCGTGCGAAGTGAAGAACCGCCTGAGTTCTCTGCCGAATTCGTCTTCCCGCTGCATTCTCAGCACAACCACGCTCCGGGAATTGCCGAACTGGCAAACGGTGAGCTGATCGTGTCATGGTATCGCGGCAGCGGAGAACGATCGGCAGATGATGTCGCTGTTTTGGGGGCTCGGAAAACGACCGCAGCGGACGCGTGGAGCGAGCCGTTCCTGATGGCGGACACTCCCGGCTTTCCGGACTGCAACACCGCGCTGATGACAGACGCCGACGGGCGGCTGTTTCTGTTCTGGCCTGTGATCATCGCGAACTCGTGGGAATCGTGCCTGACTCGCGTGAAAGTTAGTGACGATCCGTCGGGAACCAGTTGCCCCGCCTGGAACCGGGACGAAGTCATGCTGCTGAAACCAAAGGATTTTTCCGCTGACGCTTCGCAGGCACTGGACGAACTGTTGAAACAGATTCCGCGACCGCTTACCGAACGCGAAGCTGCCGAAGTCGCCGACAACAAGGCCAAGCTGAGTCAGAAGCTGTACCAGCGGCTCGGCTGGCAGCCTCGCTGCAAGCCGACTGTGCTGCCGACCGGACGGATTCTGCTGCCGCTGTACACGGACACGTTTTCGATCGGCATCATGGCAATCAGCGATGACGGCGGAATGACATGGTTTGCCGGCGAACCGCTGCTCGGGTTCGGAGCCATCCAGCCCAGCGTCCTGCGGCGCGACGACGGAACGCTTGTGGCCTACATGCGCGAAAACGGATTCACCGGTAAAGTTCGAGTATCCGAATCCCGCGACGATGGAGAATCCTGGGGACCGGTCGGAACCATCGACCTTCCGAATCCCGGCTCCGGTCTGGACGGCCTGCGCCTGAACAGCGGCCGATGGATACTGGTTCACAACGACACCGAAAACGGACGCAACCGACTGGCGATTTCACGCTCCGATGACGAAGGCCGGACATGGCAGCACGCACAGTATCTGGAAAACCACGACTCCGGACAGTACCACTACCCATGCGTCATTCAGACCGCAGACGACCGAATTCACGTCGTCTACAGCTACTTTGTCGAAGGCGGCAAGACGATGAAGCACGCAAGTTTTAATGAAGCGTGGCTGAGCGGCACAGCGAACGCGTCACCCGACCGCTAGCCCGCGATCCAGGCCAGTCTGCGCTCGATCATATTGCGCAGACTTCATGGCACAGAAGCACGGCGGGCGGAATCCGTTGAAAGCCAATCGAGTCCTGCTAGTCTGCGCATAACAACGGTCCGGCCCCGCGGCGATCGAAGGAATTGCGCAGTGACAGAGCGTGTGCCAGGAATCGCACGAAATCAGCTTCCGACGCCAAACCGCCCGCTGATGCCGGGGACTGGGCCGCCACTGAGACAGGCTTTGACGACTATGGCGGCGACTACGCTGGCTATGACGGCGCGTACGCCGACTATGATGACGGCGCGTATGATGACGGCGCATATGACGGCGGCGAGTACGGTGACGGCGCGGGGGACGTCTGGCCTGGCGAACGGCCTGACAATCCGCGCGGGATGCCGCAGCCACGATTGCCGGAGCGGCGGAAGAAACGCCGAGCGAGCTCCGAAGGCTCCGGCAGGAAGCAGCGAAGAGTAACCAAGTCCAAAGGTACCACAGCCGGCGGCACACTCACGTGGGTGGGGGCGGGGTTGATCGCCGGAGTTGTGTCGCTGGCGATTACGGTGGCTCTGGGCTTCACCGGCATTTCGTTCCTGATCATACTTTCGGCCTTTCTGACAGCCGGGATGATCGGTGGCGTGATTCGCGTGACTGCCGGCTCGACCGATGGATGGGGACCGGGGCTGGTCGCTGTGGCCATTGCGGTACCGGCGATCTTTGTCGGTCGCGTTGGTGCGTACTACGTGGATCCGGACA
>CAZHET010000818.1:0-1971 GCA_964531585.1 uncultured Planctomycetaceae bacterium
ATGAAGTTTCCCGGCTGATGGAATGTACGACGAATCTCAAACATCGGGCTTTCCTCCTGACTCTTTATTCGGCCGGACTGCGTCTGAGCGAAGCCGCGCATCTGAAGATTGGCGACATCGACAGCCAGCGCATGCAGTTGCGAGTGACTTGCGGCAAGGGAGCGAAGGAACGTCGCGTGCCGCTGTCGCCGAGGCTGCTGCGCGAACTGCGCGAATACTGGAAGAGCTACCGTCCGTCGACGTATCTGTTTCCGGGCAGGACGAACGAAGTGCCGTTCGCATCGACCACCATTCAGAAGGTGTGCAAGGTCTCCGCTGCGAAAGCGGGCATCACACGCAACATCACACCACACACGATGCGTCACAGTTTTGCGACTCATCTTCTGGAAGCGGGGGTGGATTTACTGACGATCAGTCGTTTGCTGGGTCACAAAAGTTTTTCCACGACGATGAAGTATCTGCACGTGCGGCAACTGCATCTGCACAGCGTTCCCAGTCCTGCCGACTGGCTGCCGGTGAGGCAACTGCCGGGATGGATGCAGCCGGGACTCAGCACACAGCCGGACAGGCAACCGGATCGGCCGAGCAACAGCGACGCGAGCCCGCCTTCCGCGTCCACGACATCCTGAAAGACAATGCGGCGGCGTTTGTGTCCGCCCATCCGTCGGCGGCCGTGCGTCAGGTGCAGAGTGTGCTGTCGAAGATCTCCGTGTGTCGCACGCCGGCGCTGGGCGCATCGTGGCACTGGTGTTCGAAGTGCAGTAACGGAATTCGCATTCCGAATTCGTGCGGTGACCGCCACTGTCCGCAGTGCCGTGGTGCTCAGCGGGCCACGTGGGTTGACCGCATGCAGCCGCTGCTGTTGCCGGATGTCGATTACTATCAGGTCGTGTTCACCATTCCCGCAGAGCTGTCGTCTCTGACGCTGGGCAACCGGCGGGCAATGTTCAACCTGCTGTTCTCTGCAGCCAGGCAGTCGTTGAAGAAAGTTCTGGAGGACGAGCAGGCGTACGAAGCGGCGGCGGCGATGGTGCTGCATACATGGAAAGCAACCCGCCGCCGCCGACCGATAGGGAGGAAGAAGGTTCGGCGGGCGGTAGCTGATGACGGAATCTCATGTGCATGTGCATGCGGTCGTTCCCGGAGCGGGACCGTCTCTGCGGACGCCCGGAACGTGGAAGGCGGCCAAACCTCCGCCGCACGAAAACCAGCGACGCTGGTGGCTGGTCGCCGCCGACAATCTGCGACACGAATTCCGCAACCACTTTCTGAAAGGCCTGCGGCGACTGCAGGCAAGGCATGAACTGCGACTCGCTGGTGACTGGTCGCATCTCCGGGACTCGGCCGCGTTCGAGGACTTCCTGAAACCACTGCAGGCACAGTCGTGGGTCACGTACATTCAACCGCCGCCTGCGGACACGTCGCAGCCGATCGACGTGGTGAAATATCTGGCTCGGTATCTGACCGGTGGGCCAGTGTCGGATTATCGTGTGGTGGCATACGACGGATCGGACGTAACGTTCACGGCGCGGACGGGATCGACACACGGTGGCAGTGACGACATCGAAGAGGTGGAATTAACCGCCGTGGAGTTCGTCCGCCGGTGGTGTCTGCACGTGCTGCCGAAGGGCTTCACGAAATCACGACGTTTCGGCGGCTGGAGCAACCATCATCGCGCACGCTATGTTCGGGAATCGCACGAGTTGACCGGACACTCGGCGACGGACGACGATGGCCTGGCTGATGTGGTGGAAGGGACTCCGATCGATCCGGAACCGGGTCGCAGGCAGGGACGTTTGTGCCCAACGTGCGGCGAGGAACTGGAACCACTGGAATGCGTGTATCGCACCAGTTGGCGAGATGTGTTTGGCGATTGTCGAACGCGTCCGGCATGGTACCGGACATGGGAGCGATCCGGATGATCGCATCCCGTCACAATCAGAAAATCCGCCCGGTTCCCGACGCAGCGTT
>CAZHET010000819.1:0-1962 GCA_964531585.1 uncultured Planctomycetaceae bacterium
ATTCGAAGACACGCCGTGCATCGACAAGGGCTTCTACGTGCTGATGGGTAACAACCATTTTGTGATGCGCGCGATCCAGCAGCAGCAACCAGAGCAATTGCGGAGCTTTATGGCCTGGCTGCTGGGCGCCGCGAAAGGATACGCGGCCAAACTGGTCAATCCGGGCGGCGTGGAGGTTTGGAAGCAGCGGCAGGCGGGGAACGTGACCGGCATCGACGACATCGTGCAGCACTTTGACGTCACTCCCCGACAGATCATCGCCGAAGTGGCTCGAGCCGTCGACGACCTGCAGTTGCCCCACGCTGTACACCTGCACTGCAACAACCTGGGGGCTCCCGGAAATATTTCCACGACACTCGATACGCTCCGACATCTGGAAGGTCATCGAGCGCATATCGCGCATTCGCAGTATCACGCGTACGGAGGTGACGACTGGGACACGATGTGTTCCAGCACGACTCGACTGGCCGAATATTTCAACACGCACGACAATGTCACGACTGACGCGGGAGCGGTCCTGTTTGGCGACACCGTGACTATCACGGCGGATGGTCCCTGGCAGCATCTGCTGTACAAGCTTACGGGCCGCAAGTGGGGCAATCTGGATGTCGAAAACGAAACCGGCTGCGGAATCGTGCCGTATACGTATCGTCCGAGCAACATCGTGAACGCCGTGCAGTGGGCGTCCGGACTCGAACTGCTTCTGCTGATTGAAGATCCCTGGCAGGTCTTCCTGTCAACCGATCATCCCAACGGCGGCTGTTTCTGGCGATATCCGGAAATCCTGCATCTGCTGATGAGCGCCGATCACCGCAAAGAATGCCTTAGGCAGCTTCCGGACAAGGTCAAGGGCCGGATCACACTTCCCGAGATTGATCGCGAGTACACCCTGTATGAAGTGGCGACGGCGATGTCAGCCGGCCCCGCTCGCGCGCTGGGACTCAGCAATAAAGGAAATCTGGGAATCGGCTGTGACGCGGATATCGTGATCTACGAAGAAGACGACAGCATCACGCGGATGTTCAGTCATCCCCGGTATGTGATCAAGGCCGGTGAAATTGTCATTGAGGACGGCGATATTCTCGAAACACCGGAGGGACGTGAATTCATCGTAAAACCGACTTACGAGCCAGGCACGGAAGATTTTATTCAGCCGCTGTTTGAAGACTGCTACACGATGTCGTTCGACAATTACCCGGTTGAGATTGAACGTCTGGAACACCCTGACGTCCGGGAATGCACGTCCCCTGGATAGCCGAATGCCCATCAAGCTTACGCTCAAACAGCTTCCTGCCGTTCCATTGGAAGCCGAAGTTCTGTCGCCCTCCGTGATGGCCGATCTTTCACACGCGGAAATCTGCGCGCTCCGACTGTACCACGGCAAACGTCAGGTGCGAGTCGACGAGTTCTTTGATGTCGACGGTGAATGCAGCGACGATGTCGAGCTCCACGGCGATCTCAACAAAGTCCGCTGGCTGGGTCGCGGTATGGATTGCGGTCAGCTGACTGTCCATGGCAACGTCGGCATGCACCTCGGAGCCCACATGAAGGGCGGTCGCATCGATGTCTATGGTCATGCGAGCGACTGGATCGGTGCCGAAATGACGAACGGTTTTATTCATGTGCATGGGAACGGTGGTGGGCAGATAGGAGGCGGATACCGCGGCAGCCTGCGCGGCATGAAGAATGGAACAATTATCGTGGACGGGACAGCCGGTCTGGAAGTCGGGCTGCGAATGCGCCGCGGCACGGTTGTGATTGGAGGCGTTGTAAAAGACTTCTGCGGGCTGCAAATGAAGGGTGGCACGATCGTGCTGCTGAGCGGAGCTGAAATTCGGACCGGTGCATGGATGAATCGCGGGACGATCATTTCGCTGAAACCACTGCAGATGCTGCCAACGTTTCGTCTGGCGTGCTTCTACAATCCCACATTCATCAATGTGTATTCGCGCCATCTGAAGA
>CAZHET010000820.1:0-1929 GCA_964531585.1 uncultured Planctomycetaceae bacterium
GGGCCGGTTCCCGGCAATTGGGGTCAGACACTTTTTTTCCGCTCATTGCTAAACACGCACGATTCCCGGATGCTCAAGTCGCGCGATCGCGCGGGCTTCTCTCAGAAAGCGTGCACGGAGCTCCGCACTCTGAAATACCTCGGCACGGGCGATTTTCACAGCGACCTGCCGACCAAGGTTGTTATCGGTCGCCAGAAACACGCGGCCGAAACGACCGAAGCCGAGTTCACGATGCAGCGTGAAGCGTTCAGCCAGTGCCCGCGCTTCGGCGGATTGAAGCACCGACAGCGATGCAATGCTTGTTTGCATTCGTGCGGCTGGCGCAAGTTTGTTTGGATCGTTCGGCACCGAACTGTTCAACCAGCCCGAATCCGCATCGGATTCAGGTGACCGATCAGCAGCGCCCGACTCGACGGTCTCCTGTTGAAGGAGTGACCGATCGTCTTCACCGGACGTGCGGGGCGCTGCCAGACTTCGGCCGCATTTTTCCGGCAAGGCGTTCAGCTCCCGCAGCAGCACTGGCTGGACGTCTGATGACACACCATTGATGAACGTCTCCGGTTCAGGCGCGTTGCCGGACTTCAATTGCCGTTCGTACTCGTCGCAGAGAGCGTCAATGAGCGTATGGTATTGACTCGATTCCATCGTGTGGTAACCCCTGCGATCTCAGCCAGTCGCACAAAACTTCGATCAGTCTCAGTTGTGTCACGGGAATTCAGTCATCCTGGCGGCCACTTCTGGTCCGCCACCGCGGTTCAGCGGCATTCCAGGAGTTCACGAGGTGCCCAATGCTGCCGCAGAATGTGAAAGGACTGCGCGTTGCGTTACCAGTCGACGCCGAATTCACGAAAGACGCCTCGCAACGCCTGGATATCGATCGCGCGTAGTCCACGTTCGCGCTCACACCTTACAATCAACGTGGAGTCACCAGATGCGAACTTCAATTCCGCCACCGGATTTCCGGGGAGCTTTATTTCGCACAACAGAATAGGTACGTCTTCCTGCCAGGCCAGGAGTTTCAATTCTCCGCTGGTGGATGCGGAAACCATCAGCCGGTTATCCGAACTCAGCGCGAGCGCTGACGTTTGGCGGGCGGCTTGATGTCGCGGTGGACAATTCCCTCACCGTGGGCATAGCTGAGTGCGTCGGCCAGTTTCAGCGCCAGCTCGGCCGTTGCTCGCGAACTCATCGGCTCGTGGCGCAGGCCGGCACTGAGCGGCTTGCCGTCAACAAGCGCCATCGAAAAGTAGGGCAGACCATCCGCGCTTCCGGCTTCAAAGACGGTGACAATCCCCGGATGACTCAGACGACCAACTGCCGCAATCTCCGCTTCGAACCTTGCCCGAGCCTGCGGATCCGATGCTTTCAGAAGTGGCAGCGTCTTCAGTGCCACAAATCGATCCGGGCTGAGTTGCCGCGCCTTATAGACGATCCCCATGCCGCCTTCCCCAAGGGCGTGGACGATCTGATAGTTGCCCAGTTGCCGCGGCAGCGCAGAGTTTGGAGGCGTGCCTCCTGGTACGAAGTCGCGAACTGACTGTGCTATCGTGGGCAGCACGGCAAGGTGGTCTGTCGCTCGAAATGCCTTTCGAACCGCCGACCGCATGTCGCGGATGGCGGAGGCATCGGCACCAGGACCCCGTACGTAATGTTCCAGCGACAATTCTGTTCGGCCCGTCCGCTTGCCGTATTCAATATCGACGCGGACAAGTTCAGACAACAGCGCCAGCCTGAGCTCCGCATCGACGCGGTTCAGCCAGTCCGTAACCTCGGGAGCGGAACCGGTCTGCCATACCTGGTCGAACTCGTCGCAGATCCTGTCAATCCGCAACCATGCATCTGAGTCGATTGTCATTTCAAAGGCTTCCCGCGTAGCACCAGTGGAAGCTCAGGATCGAAACCTGTGTCGGGCACAACATGACGCCTTAA
>CAZHET010000821.1:0-1922 GCA_964531585.1 uncultured Planctomycetaceae bacterium
AAAAGTGAACGATGCCTGCCATGTCGGTTTCGCAGAACTCGACGCGCCGGCTGGTTTCGAACGAAGATGCCATTGAGGTGCATGCTTTTCATTTGGGGAAGTGACGGTAGTGTTCAGCGAACACGGGCGTCGCGACTGGATGCCCGTTGCCTGGATACGAACCTCGCGGCGGTTGTGGCCGGCGGTTCCGATGCGAAATCCTACCCTGAATCGTCGTCGCATACCGCGGACCGCAGCTCGTGCGGTTCAGTTTCTCCGGCTTCGCCGATAGACTGACGACAACGTCAATCTTCCGTTTTGCAGAGGTCATCCATGTTTCGACAGACGCTGTTCCTGATCGGTGTTGGGCTGATCGGTGTTGGGCTGAGCGGTGTTGGGCTGACGTACGCGGCATCGTCGCCCGTGTCAGCCGGTGAATCCGCGGTGAAGTCGGCTGACGGAGTTTCGGTCGGCGACCAGGACTGGCCGTGGTGGCGCGGACCGAATCGCAACGGCACCGCCAATCCGGATCAGAACCCGCCGGTGAGCTGGAGCGAAACGGAAAACGTGCTGTGGTCGGCGGAGGTCCCCGGTCGAGGTCACGGTTCCCCGACCGTCGTCGGTGACCAGGTGTTTCTGGCGACCGCAGACCTCGAAAGCAACCAGCAGGTCGTGTTGTGTTATGACAGAAACTCGGGCGACGAACTGTGGTCGGCGGTCGTTCACGAAGGCGGCGTCCGGATTGAAGGCGACGGCCGCCAGCCCAACGAAAAGGCGTCGATGGCGTCTTCCACCGTGGCCTGTGACGGCAGCCGGCTGTTCATCAATTTTCTGAACAACGGAGCCCTGTGGACGACCGCACTGGATCGCGACGGCAACATTCTGTGGCAGGCGCGGATCACAGACTATGTGCTGCATCAGGGTTACGGAGCGTCACCAGCCGTGTACAAGGATCTGTTGCTGGTTTCTGCCGACAACAAGGGTGGCGGCGCCATCGCGGGTTTGAATCGCGCCGACGGCAGTCTGATCTGGAAACGAGACCGACCGCAGAAGCCCAACTACGCGTCACCGATCGTCCTGCAGGTGGCCGGAAAGGACCAGTTGCTGCTGACCGGCTGCGATCTCGTTACGAGTCTCGATCCGCTGACCGGCGAGACGAACTGGGAAATCGAAGGAGCAACAACGGAATGCGTGACATCGACCGTCAGCGACGGCGGCCGGATTTTCACCAGCGGCGGATACCCGGACAATCACATCAGCGCAGTCGCCGGGTTTGGTGGCGGCGGAGTCGTCTGGCGCAACACCACGCGGGCGTATGTGCCATCGCTGCTGCAGAAGGATGGCTATCTCTACGCCACTCTTGATGCGGGGATTGCCATGTGCCTGAAGTGTGACACCGGCGAGGAGCAGTGGAAAAGCCGCCTTGCCGGAACGTTCAGCGGCTCTCCCGTGCTCGTTGGCGACCGCATCTACGCCACGAACGAGGACGGCACAACCTTCATCTTCAAGGCCAGCCCGGACGGCTTCGAGGAACTCGGCCGCAATCAATTGGGAACCAGCGTGTTTGCGACTCCGGCGATCTGCGGCAGCCGGATCTATACCCGAGTCGCCCGGATGCGGGACGGTCGACGTCAGGAAGTGCTGTACTGCCTGGGAACGAAGTGAATCGGAATGGCGATCTGCTGAGGTCCCGCAGTTCAACCAGGCCAGGTTCGATCGCGGGCCGAACTGACGTCGACTTGCATTTGTCTGGAAGCGCGGGTCAGCCCAGCCGCCGCTTCCATTCCGTCACGCGATCCCGCACAGGCTGAGTTCCTCCCGAGCCGAAGCTGACCAGAGCGTTCATCGCGTTGCGAGTCCCGAGTACGTCATACACGTCAGCCGTGATGCGGTCGCACGCGGCCTGCAGATCCGCCAGCGACAGATCCGCCAGCCGGCACTTT
>CAZHET010000822.1:0-1556 GCA_964531585.1 uncultured Planctomycetaceae bacterium
TTCACGACATCCTCGGCGTCGACGCCGGCCGTCCCGGCGGCCGGAGACTCGGCGAACCCGGCCACAGTCCCGCGGACTACGCCAGGTTCAGCCCCTCCGGTGAACAGGACGAGATCGAAGGCAGGCAGCTCGTCTGGACGGATCGCGGTGAGTCGTCATGGCAGAATCTGACACAGTCAACCGGCATTCGAAACTACGAAGTCCGGTCGCTGCTGCGTCTGGAACAGCCGTCCCGGGCAACCGCGACATTCGACGCAGACGGACTGACCGGTCAACTGAACAGTTCTGCCCGGATGCAGCCGGCCGACGGCCTGATCGCGGGGCTGTCACCGGATCGAATGGCTGTCACCTTTCTTGAAGACGGACGGTTTCGGTCGACATCCGCCGACATTCTGGCTCCGACGCAGTTCAGCACCACGACGCTGCTGTCAGACGACCAGTTGTCACGAGCCGCCGTGTACTCCGAAGTGTTCCGCATTGATCCTGGTGGTGACGTCTTTCCGAATCAGACCAGTCTGCTGTTCTGGTCGGAGGCCGTGCAGCCACCCGTTTCCATCGGCGGCGATGAGACTCAGCAGCACTCTTCGACTCTGGTTGTTCATCCGCTGGAGCTGACTGCACCTGCGGCAAACACGCGCATCACCATTCCGGCACCGCTGCTGCCGTATCGGGCGGTCATCGACAAGGCGGGCGGAATCGGTTCCGTTTACAGCAATCGTCTGCGCATGTGGAACGAAGTCGAAAGCGCGGCAACGATGCTGCTGCGGTTCGAAATCCCGGAAGTATGCCATCCGTTTCGCACGGAATTCGCCCGGGTGGATCTGCGGATCCGCGCGGGAATTCGGGACGTTGAGATCTCGGCGGGGTCGTACGACGACCTGAAAACCGTGACGACGCTGTCCAGCCCCGTCGGCCTGTTCACGCTGGAAATTCCGCTTGAGCATCTGCAGTTCACAGAACTGGATGACGGTGTCTACCTGCGGATCGCCGTCAGCGATGTCGCTTCGTCCGGCCCAGAAGGCGTTTCCGACGGAGAGCGCGATGACACGTGGAAGATCGAACGAGTGATGATGACGCTGCAAGGGCAAAGAATCGAATAGTCTTCAGTGTTCAGCTTCGTCGCCTGAGATCCTGAAACCGTGCAGCCCGCGCCGAAATCACCTGACAACGGGAAAACTTAGACACCGCTATGATCACTTCGAACTCTTCCGAACCTGTGGTGAAGATCTCCGGGCTGACAAAACGCTATGGCGAGTTTGTCGCTCTGGACGATCTGAACCTGACGTTGAACCGCGGCGACATTCTGGGCTTCATCGGGCCCAACGGTGCCGGCAAAACAACAACGATCCGAATTCTGGTCGGACTGACGCGGCCAACGTCCGGCAGTGCTCAGATCGCGGGAGCCGACTGTGTGCGCGATGCCCGAAAAGTTCGACGCCTGGTCGGTTACATGCCGGATCGTTTCGGTTCGTACGACAACATGCGGGTGCGCGAATATCTGGATTTCTTCGGTGCCGCATTCGGCATCTCGCGCCGCAAGCGACGCACGCGGATTG
>CAZHET010000822.1:1566-1918 GCA_964531585.1 uncultured Planctomycetaceae bacterium
AGCGGGTCGGAATCGCGCGAACGCTGCTGCACGATCCGGAAGTTCTGATTCTGGACGAACCAGCCAACGGCCTGGACCCGCAGGCTCGCATCGAAATGCGGGAAATCCTGCTGCGGCTGGCGGCCGACGGACGCACGCTGATTGTCACCAGCCACATCCTTCCGGAGCTTGCCAGAATCTGTGACCGCGTGGCCATTGTTGCCGGGGGCAAACTACGAGCGTTCGGCACGCTTCACGAAGTCACGCGACAGCTTTCGCAACGCCGCACGATGGAAGCTCAGTTCATCAACGCAGACAATCTGGATGACGCGGCCGCGCACGTTCGCGGGATACTGGAAGCCGACTGCGAACT
>CAZHET010000823.1:0-1913 GCA_964531585.1 uncultured Planctomycetaceae bacterium
TTGATCGTGGTGAACCCGGCCGCCACAAGTTCGCTGGCTCGCGTGGCGGCGACTTCCGGCGCGTAGGCTCCCAGCGAAAAGCGATTTCGAATTGTCAGCGGCCGGACCGCTCCGCCCAAGAGTTCAAAGACTGGTTTTCCCGTTGCCTTGCCTGCGACATCCCAGCACGCCATCTCGACCGCCGACTTCGCGAACCAGTTATCGACGGCGACGGCATCCATCCGGTCACAGATCGATTCGATATCATGCGGATCGCAGCCTTCCACAATCGGCGCGAACAGATGACGAATGATGGCGGTCGCTCCCCAGACGGTTTCGCCGCTCCAGCTCGCCGTCACCGTTGCTTCGCCCGCACCGATCAGTCCGGTGTCAGTGCTCAGTCGAACCAGCACGAATTCGGACACGTCGTGCCGGCCGAGAGCCGATATCATGCGGCGTTCAGGTTTCAGCGGGATGCGAACCGGGATTGCTTCGAGTTTCTGAATTTTCATGTTGTGCGGGACGACTCATATGCTTCAGGCCGGGATTGCTCGAACAAAGATCACGCCGTTTGCCGGTGTAGAACTTGCCGGCTGGGGATATTACATCGAGCGGACGTGGCGGCATATTCACGATGATCTGTTCGCGACAGCTCTGGTGGCGGACAACGGCACTTCAGCCGTGGTTGTGGTCGCGCTGGATCTGATGGTCATTGATGACCGATTTACAGCCGTGACGCGCGAACGCATTTCCGCGGCGACGGGCCTGCTGGCCTCTTCAATTCTGCTCACCTGTTCCCACAGCCATAACGCTCCTGCGGCCGGCGGCCTGCTGGGAGTCGGCGAGTGCGATCGCCGCTACGAAGACGAGACAGCCGAACGAGCGGCCGATGCGGCGATCAGGGCGTGGAACTCACGATCGCCGGCGCGGATTCGCTGTGGTACGACCGCCGTCGACGGGATCTCGTACAACCGCACGCGGCCACACGGGATCGTCGACCCGACGTTGACAGCCGCGTTGTTCGAACGGCCCGACGGAAGTCCGCTGGCAGTGCTGGCGAACTTCGCAGCACACCCGACGGTCAGCACGGAACTGCGGCCGTGGGACGTCAGCCGCGACGTTCCCGGTGACGTGTGCGATCTGCTGGAACAGCGTTTTCCCGGCGCGACCGCGATCTATCTTCAGGGTGCCTGTGGCGATGTGAATTTCCTCCCGGAGTTTCAGACGGTCGAACGAGCCACTGAGCCCGCTCAACGGCTCGCGGATGCAGCCGTCCACGCGCTGACCCATGTCGAACGAGCCGACGACGATATTGTCACCGCGATCAGCACGATCGTTGAACTGCCGACGCGCCGCTGGACGCATGACGAACTTCAGGCAGACCGCGCCGAAGCCTCGCGCCGCATCGCGGAGCAGGATTTTTCCAACTGGCGCGATACCATTGGTCGCTGCATGACCAACCGGCCCGAGGACATGGTGGTTCGCCACGGCGGCGACGAAGCCAAAGCCGTGAAGGCCATGTGCCGGTTTCAAACGGAATGGACAGACCTGATGCTGCAGGATGTCGATTTCCGTTCGGAGATTCTGCAGACGGAAGTCCAGGCCATTCGCATCGGGCCGCTCACGATCGTGGCGAATTCGTCGGAGTTCTTCTCACCGTTCGCGATGGCTGTTCGCCAGCAGTCCGGCCTGGAGCATCTGATGATTGCGTGCTATTCAAACGGTCGCATCGGCTATCTGCCGGACGCCTACGATATCGACGCAAAAAGCTACGCGGGCCGTCAGTCGCCGAAATACTGCAATCAGTTTCCGTTCACGGCGAATTCGGGACCGGTGATGTGTCTTGCCATGGTAAAGGCGATCGAGATGCTGAGCGGAATTGCGCCGTCGGTTCGCTGAATCCGCCATCAGTCCCTAAGCCGATAGGCATGAAT
>CAZHET010000824.1:0-1899 GCA_964531585.1 uncultured Planctomycetaceae bacterium
AACAGGCGAGAACTGTTTTTCCATTGCGATACGGCCGGTTCATCGGCCCTGCTGACCAGACGAAATCATGCCTCACACCAATTACGAAGAATCACTCGGCTTCGTTCGCTCCCGGACTGACGAAGAACGCAGGAAGTTTCGCGAAGACATCATTCGCTACATCCTGATGAAGCTGATTGCCAACGGGCAACCGGTGCCCGCAGGTCGTTCCGCCACCGATCCGCTCGGCCCGGAACGGTTGCTCGCCACTTATCATCAGCGGCTCAAACGCCTGGACGCTCTCCACTGTCCGGCCGATGCCCGCATAGAGAACTTCCTGCGCCGACACCTTGCCGACGTCCCCGGCGCGGAGTCACTGTCGCTGCCGGATTCCACCCTGGTGCTGGATCGGCACGGCATCGCGCGCGAACTTTCGCTGCCGATCGGCGGCGACAGTTACGCCAACGACCTGGTCTCGTCCTACCGCGTTCACAACGGAGTGCTGCACAATCCCGTTCACGACCGGCGAACGACGAAGGGCACATTTCATGTCACGGAAGGCGGCCTGCCCATTCCGCGAGACAAGCAGGCGGTTCCACGCCAGACATTCGTGACACTATTTCGTCATGCCGTCCGTCCGCCGGACAGCCTGCTGGAGCTGCCGTTCACGGCCAACGAAACCGACAAGGCCCGGTCATTTGTGTCGCTGTTGCTGCGGCCCCTGCTGTGTCCCAAAGTGGAAGGATTCTGCGCCGAACAGACGATGGAAGTCCGTTTCTTCGCACCCGGTTCACTCGTCAGTAACCTGGATTTCGTGGAATCCATTTTCGGCAACGCCGGCGACCCCTTCCTCCCGGCCAATGACGCGGGGCTGGATGTTGAGCACTGGAGCGGTCATACCGGCTGCGTCATTCTCGCGCCGCACCTGATTCACGTCACAAAGCAGGAAGCCGGACTGCCCCACGTCGATCAAGCCACGAAACGCCAGCGCGACGACGGCATGTGCTGGTCATCAGAGGACGAACTCTACAACAACGGGACACCGTTTAAGCTGACGTGCCGTAACGAAGATGGCGTCGTCGTTACTCTGATTGCCGACAACTACTTCGGCTATTGCAAGAAGGAAGTCAAGACGCAGATCAGCTATGCGGCAAATCTGGCGGGCAATTACGAAGAAGAACATGCCGGGGGAGCGATTGCCTATGCCAGTTACAATATGGGCGATGAATTCATCGCCGACAGCCGGCGTTACAACAACCGCTCGTTCGATGACGTCGCCCGTGACTATGCCGATCTCATTGATGTCAGCCCGGAGGGGTACGCGACTGACCGAACGTTCCCGGACCTGATCTATGTTGCTGAAGACTGCCGCGCCACCGTTCACGGCCAGCGAGTGACCTGGCATCGTGACGGAACCGAGCATTCCATTCCGCTCAAGCCCGGTCAGGTCTACATGACGCCGTCCGGGTTCAAATTCCGTCTGGAGAAGCACCCGGCGGCACCGTCTTGGCGACTGGTCGGGTCGCTTTCCGAGGGCGTGTTCTGTCACAAGCCATGCACAGTCAGCGGCGGCGGTAAAAGCGAAATCAGTAAGTCTATTGCCGACTACCTGCTGCACGGGCCGATCTTCGTCGCCAATGCGGCGGAAGATCTGCAGAGAGTTCAGGAGATCTTTGATCGCGACTATTCGGATCGCTGGAATCCTGCCGGCAGCGTTAAACCGGCCTATAGCGCCCGGCCCAGCCGAAGGCTGCTCGATCCGAGTCGTTCGCTGGGAAGTGTGATTAAGCTGCTGACACCCTCCGCCGATTACACCGACGAATATAATCAGTGGCTGGAGGACATTCCCAATTACATCTACGCGATCGTGTTTATCATCAAGCGAACTCACCGGGTCGACGCCGACAGTGACTGGCGCAG
>CAZHET010000825.1:0-1878 GCA_964531585.1 uncultured Planctomycetaceae bacterium
TGGCACTCGCAGGATGAACGGCTATCGAATCAGAGCTGATCACCTAAAGTGCAGTAATGCAACGAACCGGCTGTCCACAGGATGGATCACTGGAAGATCGCCGCCGCAAGTTCGCGAAGTATCAGGAACTGACGGGCAAGCTCTATCGTGCAGGAGTGCCGTTATTGGTTGGCACAGATTCACCCGAACCGCAGGTGACTCCCGGCTTTGCGTTGCATCAGGAACTCGAAATGCTGGTCGAATCAGGATTGCCGCCTGCTGCAGCACTGACTGCCGCAACATTGACCAACGCAACGGTGCTGCGAGAACAAGAACGCCTTGGATCAATCTCAACAGGCAAGACAGCCGACATCCTGTTACTGACGAAGAATCCGCTCGACGACATTCGACACACGCGCAATATCGAGGTCGTGATCCACCACGGGCTGATTTGTCATCCGGACGAGTTGCTGAAACGAGTTCCGTCTGAATGTTGAGCACCCAACGGCCCGGCAACTGTGCGAGCCGAAAATATCTTGCGGAAATGATCCACATGCATACATTGATTGACGATGTCCGAGTCCCTGGGTTTCTCTACGGCACGGCCTGAAAGGAGGATCGAACGACAGAGCTGACCGAAACGGCACTCCGGAACGGGTTTCGCGGGATCGATACCGCAAACCAGCGAAAGCATTACCACGAAGCGGGTGTTGGCGAAGGAATCACAGCCGTGATCGATGCGGGTTTCGTAAAACGGGAAGAGTTGTTTCTGCAGACGAAGTTCAAGTTCAGGAACGGACAGGATCATCGGCTGCCCTATGATCCCACAGCGCCGATTGGGCAGCAGGTGGAACAGTCGTTCGCGAGTTCATTGAGTCATCTGAACACGACGTATCTGGATTCGCATATTCTGCATGGTCCGTCCGTTCGAACGGGGCTCGCCGACGCGCACATGCAGACATGGCAGGCGATGGAATCACTTCAACAGCGCGGACTTGTCAGACTATTGGGAGTCAGCAATGTTTCGCTGGCTCAACTGAGATTGCTTTGCGGGCGAGCCAATGTACCACCCCGATTTGTGCAGAACCGCTGTTATGCCTCCACCGGCTGGGATCGTGACATCCGCCATTTCTCCGCTGAGCGCGGAATCACGTATCAGGGTTTTTCTTTGTTGACGGCCAATCAATCGGTTGTTGCCTCGACGACCGTAGTGGACATTGCCCGCAATCACGAGCGAACACCCGCTCAGATCATTCTTCGATTCGCCATTGCCATTGGAATTCTGCCACTCACCGGAACGACGAACATCGATCACATGCAAGCCGACCTCGCAACTCAGGATTTTGAACTGAACGAGCAGGAAGTCAGAACCATCGAAACAATGGCGATGAAATGACTTCTCGCCGTTCCGAATCATCGTCATGGCTGCGTCGGCTGAGCGATCAGCAATTGCGGCGCGGAAGTCATTGCGTTTGCA
This sequence comes from uncultured Planctomycetaceae bacterium, assembly GCA_964531585.1. GTDB lineage: Bacteria > Planctomycetota > Planctomycetia > Planctomycetales > Planctomycetaceae > JAWKUA01. The sequence continues at coordinate 1,457 of CAZHET010000825.1, forward strand.
GTCTGGGGATGTAATACTTTGCTGATGTCGGCGCGTGCGTGCGAAAATCATATGTTTGTGGTAAGCAGCACCTATGCTGACATCACCTCGAACTGGTTGATCACCGCAACCATCGTCCCCCACTAACCCACCTGTAACCCACCTGATTCCCTAACCGGACAACGCCATGTTTTCATCAGCCGCAGTGCGCTAGCACCCGGTTAATACGGAAGAAACCTGCGAAAACCGGACGCTGGCGCGTTCCGGCTGATCATCTGAAAACACGACTTTTTCCCGAACTTGCCGCTGTCCAACTATACGTCGCGCGGTCAGAATTGAGTCGTTTAACCGTCAGCCGGAGGCGCACGCTGCATTGCCCGGACCGTACGCCTCCGGCTGACGGTTAAACAAAAAATTCCTCACTTCTGACCGTGCATGGTATA
>CAZHET010000826.1:0-1867 GCA_964531585.1 uncultured Planctomycetaceae bacterium
CGACTTCCGCCGCTGACTGACCGCGGGCACCAGCCGCCATGCGAGTTAGATTCGTGACGCTGATGGCGCACCATTTCGGCACGGTTTCCGACTGAATGTCAGTTGCGGAACCGGGCTGACTCGTTGATGGATGCGCGGCCGTCGTGCAGTCCAGCCCGGCGACCACCGGATCAACCGGGCCATAATATCGCAGTTCCAGACCACGTGCGTCGGGAGTCCGTTCGATCCAGTTACGAAGATAGATCAGGTCCTGACCCCAGTCGTGATTCGCATCGGCCATAATTCGAAACCCGTTCTTCGGCCCGCCGGCGATCTCGTTGAAATACGACAGCGAATGAGGATAGACCCACAGGCTGCTGACAGCCATCCAGCCGATTCCGCACAGGCCCGCGACCCGATAGAGCACATGTCGTCTGGTAAACTCCGTGACGAACTGGCTGATCCAGATGAAGGCGAATGGAAATGCGGGAAGCAGGTACCGCAGAAAGCTAATCGTCGGATTCAGGCTGACCAGAATGAGAAACGACAGCGCGGGAATGACCAGCACGAGCTGCTCCGCGTTCCATCGCATGACTGATCCAGCCAGCAGCGCCAGCAGCCAGGTTCCCAACGGAACTTTGACAGCAATTGCGTACAGGTAGAACCACCAGTGTCCGCCCGTGCCCTCCTCATGCTCTCCTAACAGATAGCGAATGAACCCGGATTCAAAGTCTTCCTTCTGATGGTCGATCCCAAGCAGGTACTGGCGTGGAACAGGCACCGGCAGGTGTTCCAGCACGGTCCCTCGAAACCGGTTTCGCAGACTGACGTGTTCACCGACGGGACGCGGACCGCCCAGCATCTCGGTGCGAAATTCGTAGTCTCCCAGCCTCTGAAAACTGCCGTCCAAACCGTAACCCAGATTCAGCAGCACCAGCCCGGTCACGATTATCAAAACCCCGTCGCCCAGCTCACGCGGCAGCCATTCACGAACTGAGTATTGACGCCTGGCAAGACGGAAAGCGATCCACGTTGCCGGCCAGATCACGCACAGCAAGACCAGTGACGACTTCGTTAGCAGGGCAAGCCCCAGAGCGATGCCGGCCATCAGTGCGTTGGCAATCGTGCTCTGAGTCAGCCATTGGTAGAAGAAGTATCCGGCCATGACTGTGAAGGCAGCCGCTCCGACGTCAGGCGTGATCAGTGCCCCGTGAGCCAGCACGTTCGGCGACAAACACCACAGTGCCAGCGCCACCAGACCACTGTCCGGACCAAACAGCAATCCTGCCCAGCGATAACAAAACCATCCGCCCAGCACACTGATCGGGATGCACGCCCATCGGGCAAGAGTCATCAGCCAGAAGATGGCAGGCCCGTTCGCATTGCAGAAAGCTCGGCCGACATCAAATTCATGACGATCGGCGGTCGTATCGTAGGCCAGCCAGTTGACTTCCGGTTTGGCAACCAGCATTGGCACAGCGGCCACCATACGCACGAGCGGCGGATTGACCGAATACAATTCGAACCGACCATACTTCCAGTGGCTGATTCCCGACACCAGGTGAGCAGGTTCGTCCATCGTGGGGCTGTGCCGGTATCCGCTCCATGCCAGCAGCAACGCATGAATCAGCAACATCAGCACGGCGACTCGGGTTCTCGTCATGTGCGTTGTGGCCATGTTGAACTCCGGGGAAGTCAGTGAACTGCTACTCAGTGATCGCTATTGTCGGGTTGTGGATCGAGACAGCTCGCACATGAGCACTCAACGGGTGTTCGTTCATGATTCTGCAGAACGCTACTGCATCAAAACGAATTTGTCCCGCCGTCAATCATGGATGCGGGGCGAGAAAATACTTTTCCAAAAATCACAGATTCTAAGGGGGGGGGG
>CAZHET010000827.1:0-1857 GCA_964531585.1 uncultured Planctomycetaceae bacterium
GTGGCGACGGGTCAACGGTGCCGTCAAAATCAACAGCGAGTCGTTGAACTTTACTTCCGCAGGCGGCGTGGGACATCCGTCGGTTTTGACGGGAGACACCGTCCAGTTTCGGCTGAAGTGGGAATCCGATCAGCCGACAATTCTTTCGCTGATGCTGTTTGCGGACGAGCTGTCACTGGGGTCGAAGACAGCGACGCCGATCGGACTGATGTGTTTCGGCAATCAGATCCAGGTCAACAGCGGACATGCGAACCAGGATCCCAACATGATGATCCGTGGTCTGGCAGCCTTCGGCGGCGCCGCAGGGATCGCGGTGAAGGATCAGACTGCCGACGTGGAGTTCATGGTGCTCGACGGCGATCTGCACGTGTCGGTCGATGGCAACGAGGTACACGTTGTGAAGCTGAACCCGGATGGTATCGGCAGCAAAGGGATGCTGATTCAGGCACAGACAGTGGGCGGTGCCGGGCGCGTGCGCGGGTTCCAGGGGCGAGTCGCGAACAGTGGCGGCGGCTTTGAAATTTCCAACTTCCGCGTCGGTTACCGAGCGGGCGCTTCCATGCGAGCGTTCATCGACGCGGAAGTTCGTGATCTGACTTTGACTGTGCCGCGATTTCGGCGCGACAATCCACCGAGCCACGTGCTGGTGGCTCCGAACGGCGATCTGCTTCGAGGACGGCTGATCGGCGTGAAGGACGGTGAAGTGACGTTCGAATCGCGGCTGGAACAGTTTCACTTTGAACGAGACCGCGTCGCAGCCGTCATCTGGCTGGGGCCGGTGGAAGAACCTGAGGACGCTTCCGAAGACGCCGCGGCAAGCAGCACTTCAGATACGAACGACGGGACTGCAGACGAGTCAACGGCCGACGACGCGGCAGAATCTGATTCCGCTTTCCGACGCTCGGGAGTCCAGGCGATTCTGGACGGTGTGTTCCACATCACGCTGACCCCGACTGAGGCTGTCGACGGTCGGCTAATCGGGCATTCGCTGCAGCTCGGGCGGTGCTCCGTTCCCGCGTCGGCGATCTCCGAACTGTTTGTCGGTCACCCGGAAAGCCGTCAGAAGATCGTCACGTACACGCGCTGGGTGCCGAAGCACGCTCTGGAACCCGACTGGGACATTCCGGACTCCGGTGCTCCTGCTTCGCCACTGATCGGAGCGATGATCGAAAATGTTGAGCTGCCCACGCTGGAGGGTGACACGTTTCGGTTGTCCGATCACGCGGACAAAGTCGTCGTGCTGGATTTCTGGGCGACATGGTGCGGACCGTGCGTGCTGGCTCTGCCGGAATACATCCACGCAACGTCACAGTTTGACGAGTCGCAGGTGATCTTCGTCGCGGTGAATCTGGAAGAGGAATCCAATCGCATTCGCGAATTCCTGGACAAACAAAAGCTGTCACCAATGGTGGCGCTCGACCGAGGCTCCGTGATTGCTCAGCGCTTCGGCGTGACCGGCATTCCGCACACGGTGGTCATCGGTCCGGGTAACGTGGTGGAGTCCGTTCACGTGGGGTATTCGCCCGGAATCGCCGACAAGTTCGAAAAGATGCTCGGCCAGATTCTGGACGGCACGTGGGAACGTCCGGCGGAGTAGTGCTCTGTCAGCCGTGATGGACTGAATACAGATGGGTACCCAACGCCGGGAAAGGCGAGGCTGGCCTGATGCACGGGGCGGCAGATTCAGTATCAACGTTGCAGTATCAGCGTTGTGAGGCACGACGAGGTTGTTTCAAGGGAACCTGAACAACCTCTCCCAGGCGAAGCCGACCGGGGGAGGTCGAGCAGGCGGAGCGATGCGAGGGAGGGCAACGCCGTTAAGAGTTTATTTTCGTTTAACCCGTGGCCGAGAGGCCA
>CAZHET010000828.1:0-1854 GCA_964531585.1 uncultured Planctomycetaceae bacterium
CGTCACGGCTTGCACCAACCTGGCCTCTCGGCCACGGGTTAAACGAAAATAAACCCTTAACGGCGTTGCCCTCACAGGCGCAGTGTCTCGCCGGCATATTTCAGACTTGCCGCGACGTTTGCGTCTTCCAGCGCCAGTTGATCCGCCGGAGGCAAGCTGCTGACCTGTTGCAGTGATTCCGAGCGATGACCTCGCACGTAGCGCAGCGTGCGGGCAAGGTCGCCGCCAGGGACATGCGGCATCGTGCGCCAGTATTCTTCCGTCAGGCACGGCACCTTCAGCGGGTCTCGCGTAATGAGTTCCAGCGCAAAGCGGATGCCGGGCTGAGCCTCCTGCAGAATGGCCACCATGCGTTTCAGGTCTAAACACCCCTGTCCCAGGGGAATGTCGCCGAACAGAAACCCGTCGTCAGATTCCTGAACCGCCTGATCCTTGAGATGCACCGTCTTCGCCCAGGGAGCCAGCACCCTGATCGTTTCGATCGCGTCTTCACACAGCGCGAAGCTGTTTCCCGTGTCCACGCAGGCTCCGACAAATTCGCTGGCGATCTGCTCGAACAAAGCCACTCGTTCGTCGTTTCGCTGATCCTTGTGATTCTCCACGGCCAGCGGCATACGGTGCTTTTCGACCACGGGAGCCGCCAGTTCCAGCATTCGTTTGCCGCGAGCCTCAAACTCCCGAACTTCCGGCAGCGATCCAAACTGTTCGTATCGCCGACCGGGCATGATGACCGTTCGCACGGCCAGAGCCCCCGCTTCGGCGGCCGTTCGAATCTCCGCTTCAAATCGATCCACGTCGGCCGAATCTTTCGGAGGCGATACGATCGCATCGATGAACAAGGAGTGCTGTTCTGCGTAGTCCCGCAGTTGTCGAACTGCCGTAGCTTCGGGAACACCAAGGCCCGCCTGCATTCCTCCCGCGCCAAGCTGGTGGCAGTGCTTCAGGAATGTCAGCGGTTCGAACAGATCAAAGTCCGCGTTCTGCTGCTGCAGCATTCGTCGGCGAATGCCACAGTCGTACGCCACGAGCCCCATTCCGGTGATGCGTGTCACGTCCTGCAGATGCACAGCGCGGCAGGTCGAAGTGGCCATTCCCGCCGCAAAGGCGGCAACTGAATTCACAAAGCCTCGCCGCGTCGCAAAAGACAATCCTGTCGCTGCCGGATGCGATGCGTAATTCTCGACACGATTGTTCACGGTGCAGGTTCCCGAAACGGAGGCAGTGCCTCCTGGCAGTGCGTTCCAGGGCAGAGCCCAACGCCGTGAAGGATTCTGATGCGGGAAAACGCGCGTCGTTTAACCCGTGGCCGAGAGGCCAGGTTGGGGTAACCGGAGACGGCCTGGCCTCTCGGCCACGGGTTTAACGATTCAAAACTCTTCACGGCGCTGGGCAGAGCCGTGGAACGAAGTGTGTCTTATCCTTCCTGCAGCGCTTTTACGACATCGACGATTGCCGCCTTGCCGTCGCCGAACAGCATCAGAGCATTGTCGGCACCGAAGAGTGGGTTGGCAATTCCCGCAAAGCCGGGGCTGAGGCTGCGTTTGACGACGATCACTGTCCGAGCCTTATCGACGTCGATGATCGGCATGCCGGCAATCGGGCTGTTTGGATCTGTGCGAGCCAGCGGATTGACGACGTCGTTGGCTCCAAGCACGATCGCGACATCGACCTGGTCCATGGTTGTGTTAACGTCGTCCATTTCCTTCAGGCGATCGTAGGCGATGTCCGCTTCGGCCAGCAGCACGTTCATATGACCGGGCATGCGGCCTGCAACCGGATGGATTCCGAAGTTCACGTCGACGTCACGACTCAGCAGCAGGTTGGTGAGATCGCGGACCGCGTGCTGAGCCTGAG
>CAZHET010000829.1:0-1851 GCA_964531585.1 uncultured Planctomycetaceae bacterium
GCCGTGGCTGTAGTCGACCCAGCGGTCGGTGTGGCCGGTGTAGAGCGGCTGGATAGGATCACCGTCGAGCTGATGCCAGCCGTAAATCGCAACCCGTCCCGGTTGGTCAGCCAGCCTGGCCGTGATGACAACGTCCTTCTTGTGCCCGGCGACGAGTGCTCCCGGAGCCACGTCGTGGAGTGCTCGCTGACGATGAACTTTGAAGTTGTGATCCCGGAATACCGGGACCGTTGTCATCTCCGGACTGGGTGGAATCGGTTCGGGGCGAAGCCGGATGCGTGCTGCCTTCCAGATCGCATCAACCATCCGTGGAGTCGGCAGAGACGCGTCCGCAAGATCCGCAATGCGCTGCGCCGTCTGCGGCGTCAGCGGCACTCGGAAAAAATCCGTGTCCGATCCGACCGCCAGATAATCGGGAGTGACGTGGAATGTCGCGATGTGCTGCAGACCGTCGATCTCACGCGTGACGTCGACCGGGACAAGTTGTTTCCACCATGACGGAACGTTTCCCTGAGCAATCTCGGCAAGCAGCCTGGCTTCGCGTGCCTCCAGATCCAGATTCTCGACCTCGCGCATCACGGCAGTTCCGCCCGGCGCGTTGTTGTCCCGATCCGGCAGGCGAAGCTGCGCGGGCGGCTGCGCCAGAGTTCGGGCCGTTGTGAACGCAATCGCCAATGCGACACAAGCGGCAAAGAAACGAGGGGCTCGGGACGTGCATCGCATCGGAAAGTTCCTGCCAACGAACGGTGACGGCAGCAGAATATCAATCAAACGCACACGGAGCGAAGGCCGCCCATTTGAGAGCGCGAAGCACGGGGCGAGAGAGCGAAGCGCCGGGCGAACCGCAGGTGCGAGCGGGCACTCGAACTGACAGCCGACCGGCGGTGGCGTCGCCATTCCGATTCGAAATCAGCCATGCCTGCAAAAAAAACCGCGACGCGACTCGGCAAGTTGCCGGTCGCGCCGCGGGGTTTGGTTCAGCTGTGCCGTGGAGGGCGGTCAGGCTGGCTGCAGAGATGCCATGGCGTCACGCAGTCGGCTGCGGGCAGTGTGCAGTCGACGCTTGATCGTTCCGATCGGGCTGTCGAATACCAATGCCATTTCCTTCAGCGACTGCCCTTCGAAGTAGAAGGCCACCAGCGTCGCCCGGTCCAGTTCGCCCAGACGCTGCAGCGCTGAACGCAACTGTTCCGCGTCTTCGCGGCGCAGAATCTCCGCAGCCGGACCTCCTGCAGACTCTGCCGAAGCGTCAAACGAAGCAGGTTCGCAGGCCGTTTCCGGCGGCCGACGAACAGCTCGATTGATCGACAGTCGAGCAGCGATCTGGCACAGCCAGCCGGCGAACGCTTCCGCTTCCTTCAACTGAGCCAGCTTACGGAACGCTCGCAGAAACACTTCCTGAGTCACTTCGTCGGCTTCGGCCGTGTTGCGCAGGCGCGCCATCACGATTCCATAGACCTTCGATTCGAAGTGAATCACCAGCGCATCGAATGCGTCACGGTCACCCGACTGGGCTCGCAGAACAGTCATTGTCAAAGTTTCAGGAGACATGATCGTCACTCTCCTCATCGAGAGTTTCTTCGCGACGGAGTCGGTCTCGGGCGTCACGCAGCGAAGCGTGAACGGTGAGCCGATGGTCAGGCGCGGAGATTGTGAATTCGCAGATCACAGAACCGGGAACAACGCAAGGCGAGTCAGACCTGAAGAGTCTTAAGCGGCGGTGCAGAACAATTCCCGAACGAAGTGGAAGCCGAGCCTGACGGCGGGCTTCCGGAAGCACTTCGGTCTGCTGTCTCAGCGATTCAGATTTCGTCGGAACTGAGTGAGTCAGAACTGACGGGTGCTGAACCT
>CAZHET010000830.1:0-1844 GCA_964531585.1 uncultured Planctomycetaceae bacterium
GTAAGCGCCCATCGAGACCAGTGCATTGCGGGCTGGCCGGGGTCAGGAATTGGCCGACTCGTCGAGTCGATTCAGGCGGCGGTTCAGGCGGTGGCGGTCGCGGCGGGCGGCCTGCTGGCGGCGTTCCTCGACGCGGTATGTGCGAATCGAGTCCGGGTGCGACTGCTTCCACACGTCCGGACGCAGTGACTCGTAGTCGGTGCTGCCGGACAGCAGATGGTCCAGCACGTCCTTCACGTAGTCCCAGACGTCAAGATCATTGCGGTGGGCACTGCTCACCAGAGACATCAGGTCCGCGGCGCGGTAGCCGGCCGCGACGCTGCCGAGGAACAGCCAGTTCTTTCTTCCCACAGCCACCTGACGCATCAGCTGTTCGCTCAGGTTGTTGTCGATCGGCACCTGGCCGTCGTCGAGGTACCGCACCAGGCCGTCCCACTGGTTCAGCAGGTAACCTCGCGCTGCACCGATCTTCTCCTTCGCCGACACGTTTGTCATCTGTGTGTCCACGTAGTTCCGCAGCGCATCCCACAGTGGTCGACTGCGCCGCTGACGAACGTCGAGCCGGTCGGCTTCGCTCAGATCCTTCGCCTGATCTTCGATGTCATACAGCGCGGCATATGTTTCCAGAACGTACGTGGCATGCCGTTCATGGTTGTCCAGCGCAGCTTCGAACTTTCGCCGCGCATGAGCGTTGCAGGCGGCGTGAAGAATCGAACCGCACGAACGCATGGAAATGCCTGTGTTCGCGCCGTAACAGTCGCCGATCAGCGTGCCTTCGTAGTTGTTGTCGATCAGAAACAGGTCGGGTCCGTCCCGATGACGACTCACCGTGAAGTCGAAGATGTTCAGCGGAACATTCAGGCCGCGGTACACCCACATCTTCGCGTTGATGCTCTTCTTCTTCGCGGCGACCGCGTCGCGAATCACTTCATGCACCCGCTGGCTTTTCGGATCGTCCGGATCGACGGACGGAATCACATCCGGCAGCAGCAGGCACACGCCCGTGTCATCGGTTCCGAGGCACGAATCCGTGCGGACCAGACCGCGCAGGTATTCAATGAACGGACGAATCAACAGCGCCGCGGCGCTCAGCACGTTCAGCAGAGTGCTCCGCGGCAGATGCACGCCGCTGCCGGCGAACATGTCTTCCTGACGATAAACGGGAAGGTGGTAACCGTATTTCGCCGTGATCAGTTCCGCCGCCACCGACGTGTCGTAACGGTCGCCGGAAACCAGCGAAGCGGGTCGCGGAGCCTGCAGCACACCGGTCTGCAGCACACCAACCTGCGTGTCACCGGTCTGCGTGTCGCCGGATCGGACATACTTCGGATAAACTCGACGCACCACATGCAGCACCGGACGGCGGAAGTGCAGTGTCTCGGTCACGTCTTCACCGATGCGAGTCAGTCCTTCCTTTTCGTCGTCCGGCAGATCGATGAGAACCTCATGCCGCGGCAGATGGTCGGGGAACAGTTCACTCGTGCCGCGGCGACGACGACGCTTCTTTTTCGTTTGTTCCTGTTCGCGGTGCTCTTCCAGAGCCTGCAGGATGCCGGAGCGAGCATCTTCCACGTCGTCGTCGGAATCAAACGCGAGGTGCAGCTGGCCGGCCGCATCAACGATGTAGCGTTCGCTGCTGCGACCAAAGATGCGTCGGATCAGTGCGGCCAGTTCGTCACGGCTCTGCTGCAGCTGAGTCTGCAGTTCGTCGTTGGCAGTCTGCAGCTGCTGGTTGTTCGTTTGCAGTTGCTCGCTGTCTGCCGTGAGCTGTTCGTTGTTCGTCTGCAGCCGGGCAATCTGGTCCCGCTGTTGTTCGCAGAGTCGACGAAGTTCGGCCAGTTCGC
>CAZHET010000831.1:0-1842 GCA_964531585.1 uncultured Planctomycetaceae bacterium
GATGTTTCATCCTGAGCCATCACGGCCCCACCGGCCTGGACGACGTTTTCCGCACCGCGCTTGCCGTCCTGACCCATTCCGGTAAGCACAACAGCCTGGCAGCCTGGACCATAGACGGCGGCTGCAGTTCGAAACAGCACATCCACGGCCGGCCGACAGGAGTTTTCCTGTGCCGACTGGTCCAGTATTGCCTGGACACGTGTGCCGTGGCGTTCGATTTTGAGATGAAAGTCTCCTGGAGCGATCAGTGCCAGGCCTGGACGCAGGGCGTCGCCATGCACAGCTTCACACACTTCCAGAGGGCACTGCTGATTCAGTCGGTTCGCAAGGTGATGAGTGAAAACCGGAGGCATGTGCTGCACGATCACAATCGGCACCGGAAAATCGGCCGGTAGTTTCGACAGCACTGTACTCAGCGCCTGTGGACCTCCGGTGGATGAGCCGATGACAATGACTTCACAACGCTTCGTCGGCTTTGGGGAGTGTGGACGCAGTTTCATTGGAGGAGCGACATGGCCTTCACGCGAATCCAATGATGTATTGAACGGACACAGCGATTTGATTTTGGGGATCAACTGCTGTCTCACTGATTCCATTCCCGCTGCCACGCTGCCCACGTTGGCTGGTTTTGCCACGTAGTCGTTGGCTCCGCGAGCCATTGCATCAAAGGTCGCCATCGCACCACGTTCGCTCAACGTGCTGAACATGATGACCGGAAGGTTGGGGTAGTCTTTGCGGAGCAGTGGAAGCGTGGCCAGACCGTCCAGCTCCGGCATTTCAATATCCAACGTCACCAGGTCCGGAGTGACCTGTGGCAGCTTGGCCAGAGCGATGCGACCATTGGCCGCCGTGCCGACGACTTCAATTTCCGGATCCTGTGCCAGGATGTCGGACAGAAGTCGTCGAATCACAACGGAATCGTCAACGATGAGGACACGAATCGGACGCATGGAGATGGGACATTTCAGCTTGTGAGCCCCGCCTCAGCCGGACGGCATTCCGCAGGTCAGTGGTTCTTGGAAGTTCGATGACTCAGTCGTTCCGTACCAGTGGTGCCGAGTGAATCGGCAGAGAGAACAGCAGGGCGATGGTTTGGAACGCAAACTCACCGCCCTGCGAATCGACAAGGCTCTAGTTTCTGCGTCCGGCGAAATGACCTCCGAAGGAATGCCGAGCGCCTTCCCCGGAGACCGCATTCCGCGTTTCCTGGCCGATTTCCTCCAGCATTCGCAGTGCGGCATCTTCGGAACTGCTGCCGTGTCCGGACCCGGTTCCCAGTGCCTGAAGTTCCGCCGCCATTCGCGACATCTCACTCGCCGCCTGCTGGCAGTTGTTTGCACCCTGAGTCGTATCCTGAGCGGCCGTCGCCACGGACGTGATGTTCTGAGCAATCTCAGACGTTCCCTTGGCGGCTTCCGCGACGTTGCGACTCATCTCGTTGGCCGTCGCCGTCTGTTCTTCAACGGCACTGGCGATGGTGTTGGAGATATCATTGATCTGAGCAATCACGTCACTGATTTCACGGATCGACGCGACGGCTCCCTGAGTATCGCCCTGGATGGCTTCAATCTTGCGACTAATATCTTCGGTGGCTCTGGCTGTTTCCTTCGCCAGTTCTTTGACCTCGTTGGCAACGACGGCAAATCCCTTGCCGGCCTCGCCAGCTCGAGCGGCTTCGATCGTGGCATTCAATGCCAGCAGGTTGGTCTGTTCAGCGATAGACGTGATGACCTTGATCACTTTGCCAATTTCCAGGCTGCTTTCGCCGAGCTTGCCGATCGTTGCATTGGCAGTGGCTGCTGTGGCAACGGCTTCCTGTGATACACGAGCGGCGTCACTGGC
>CAZHET010000832.1:0-1829 GCA_964531585.1 uncultured Planctomycetaceae bacterium
TCACGCACCAGCAATATCTCATGGTCGGTCGAACAGCAACCCACGAAAGACATTAGAGCAAAAACCGGACGCAGGCGCGTCACCACGGCGACACGCGTGATCAGGCAATCCGAAACGTCGACGCCGGGTCCACCCAGTCCGACTGATCGCCGGTGGAATGTCGGGGCACCTTGGAGGCACACGACGAACACATCGGCATCACCAACAGATCATCTTCGTCGGCCATGATCTGGTTCAACTGCCAGTGCAGCTTCTCCAGGGCCTCACGGTCCAGCCGACAACGAAAGATACTGTATTGAATCCGGGTTCCAAAGCCTTCCAGCGTCTTCGCGACCTGACGCAGGCGTTTCGGATCACGCACGTCGTATGCGATCAGGTGGAACTGTTTGTCGCTCATGTTATCGCAGTCGCATTTGGGCGAATTCGCCAGGATAGCCACTCCATTCCTTTTCCAACAGCCGACACTCCAGTTCGACAATCCGAGCATACTCGACCGACGTTCCCGTGTGAGGATGCTTGAAGGTTTCGCTCAGCCGCTGTTCGAACAACTGAATCGCCTGCTTCTTTCCGTCGCCACTCAGCCAGACCTGGCCGGGAGTCTCAGCAAACAGAGTCCCATCGTTCCACATCGCTCGATTGACGCTGCCGATCAGCGGCATATCCCAGACGGCGGTCCGGAAGAGTTCCATCACGTCCAGAACCAGCGGCGGCGCGGCGGAACGAGGCTGATGGAAAAAGCCGAACGCGGGTTCCAGGCCAACCGCGATCAGACTTCGCTGCACGAGGCCGAACAACAGTGAATAGCCGTAACTCAGCAGGCAATTGAAGCGGTCTTTCGGCGGATGCTTCGATCGCCCCTTCGGAATGAGTGATTCACCGGCCTGTTCGGAAATCAGCGACGGCAGCCCGGAGAAGTAGGCTTTTGCCGCCTGACCTTCGAGCCCACGCAGCGTATCCAGCGATGTTGCCGCCGGCAGGCGGCCAAGCGATTCCCGAATTCGATCCAGTTCTTTGGTCACCGCTTGCCGCTTTTCGTCGACGCCACGAGTGGCTCTCATCAGGTATCGCAACTGCGATTCCACCTTCGCCGCCACGGTGGCGCGAGCCAGCCGCAGGCAGATGTCATCGTTTGTGAGAGCGGTGAACTGACGGATTCTCTGACGGACTCGGCCGGAAACCGACTGAGTCCCCGCCATGAACTTTCCGCCCATCGAATACCATTGAACTGGAATTCCACGAGACGAACAGAGGTGCAGCGCCTGAGTCGTCATCTGTCCGGAACCGTGAATTACCACGCTGTCGACGTCCTCAACGGGCAGCTTCTGCACATCGTCTTCGACGGTCACCACGATCGTGTTCCCGCTGCGGCCGATTCCGGCTTTGGGGGAAACCACGTGCAGAGTATGACCGGACCGCCGCGCAGGAAACAGCTGCAGTTGTTCCGCATGTCCGCGTTCTTCTTCCGGAAGGCACACGGGAGCCAGCGAGCACGTCCTGCACAGATATTCGTTGTCGGTAACCGGGGGCCGCTGGTCGGACCGGCGAAGTTGGCGTGCATGTTCGACGGCTTCTTTCAGGTCGGCGATGGCCTGATCGTCGATCGCGACTTTCACCGTGACATTCTCGGCGTGATAGCGAATGCGAGCTTCCGTAACTGGTTCACCGAGCGCTTCGGCAACCAGGACCGCGTATGCGATGGCCTGAACGCGATCACTGGGCCAGGCGGCGGGCGGCAATTTTTTCTTCGCAGCGTCCGTGAGTCGTTTACCGCCGAGGCCGTTTTTGGTAGGTTCTTCCCGCCGACAACGGCCTTTCTTGTGTTCGTAGGC
>CAZHET010000833.1:0-1821 GCA_964531585.1 uncultured Planctomycetaceae bacterium
GTCGTCACCTGCATCGCCAGATTGAACAGGGCAAACAGCGGGAAGCCGGGCAAGTCGACTTCGCCCGGCTGAATGCCGAACCGGTCGCGAATCAGATCGACCTGAGCGTCAAACATCCCGTGTTCGTAGTGAACCCCCTTCGGCGGCCCCGTGCTGCCGCTGGTGAAGATGATCGCCGCAGAATCCGTGTTGGTCGTTGGGGGCAATTCCGGAGCCGTGCCGTCGCCGCTTCGCAGCAGTTCCGGATACGACATGCAGCCGAACCGCCGTCGCAGCGGCCCGACAATCACGTTGAGCCGGGCATTTCTGAAGCGGCGAACCATCGCCAGTCGAACAAGCTGTACCGGCGGAATGGCGATAAAGCCGTCCGGATCGACTTCATCCAGGCAGTTGAAAATGTTCGACCGGCCCATGCCGGGGTCAATCAGAGTGCAGACAGCAGCAGCACGGAATACACCGAACGTGAGCGCGATGAATTCCAGCGACGGCCGCACCATCAGCACCAGTCGATTGCCCGGCCTGACTCCCATGCGAATCAGCCCGCGAGCGATCCGGTCGACTTCTTCGTCAAGTTGCTGAAACGTCAACTGCGTGTACGAGACCCGACCGAACCGGTCACGAGACTGCGGGAAAATGACGGCTCGCTGAGTCGGAGCGTGGCGGGCCGCAGTTCTCAGCCGGTCGGCGATATTCAGCGGTCGGGACATGGTCTGTGAAGCGCTCGCGGAAAGTGGTTCCGCGTCAGTTCGTGACTTTCAGCAGTTCCAGTTCAAACACGAGAGTCGAATTCGGAGGAATACCCGGCCGCCCCATCGGTCCGTAGGCGATCGCCGACGGAATGAACAACTGATACTTCGCCCCTTCCTTCATCAACTGCAGACCTTCGGTCCAGCCGGGAATAACGTCGCTGACACCAAGTGACAGCGGCACGTCTTCAGGCGTCGGCTGGTCTCCATCGAACGATTGATCGAACACGGTTCCGTTGATGAATTTGCCGCGGTAATGAGCAACGAAACCGTCGGCGGCGGTGGGCGATTTTCCGGTTCCTTCCTGAAGCACCTTGTACTGCAGTCCGGACTTAGTGACCTTCACGCCTTCCTTCTTCGCGTTTGCGGCCAGAAAAGCTTCGCCGTCCTGCTTGTTTTTGACGGCCGCGGCTTCGCGCAGCGTCATCTGTTCGGCTTCGTACGCGGCGAACGCCGCTTGGACTTCTTCTTCAGTCAGCGCCGGTTCCGTTCCCTCCAGAATGGCGGCTATTCCGCGGCCGAGTACGACCGGATCAATGTCAAGATCCTGACGTTGAAAGTTGCGGCCCAGATTCAGCCCCAGTGCGTAGCTGAATTTCTCTTTGACGGTCTTCAGTTCCGGCGCTGCGGCGTCCTGAGCCAGCGTCAGCGGCATCGCGGACAGACTCAGCATCAGCGCGGCGGCGCAGGCGGATATTAGTGGCGTGGTTGAATGGAGTGATTTCATGGGAACAAATTCCTTGGCAGGCCGGCGATCCCGGCAAAATGAGGAAAACGGACCAGCCGGGCAACAATTCACCGGTTCGACTTGACCGTCGTTTCGGCAAACTATGACGAACTGCCACCGAAAATACAGCATGCGCGTGCCCCGACGCGGCAAAACTCCCGCGATGTCGGCGTTTCACCGACGTTCTGTCGTGGTTCGTCCTGCCGGGTAGTCGGGTCTGCGGAGCACCGTTATCTTGCGCTCGTGACGGTGCAGGCAGAGCGAGTTGACAAGCCATTTCAGGTGACGGGACCTTTCAAGCCAGGAAACGCAGTTCATGAAACGCATTGGAATTCTGACAGCGGGCGG
>CAZHET010000834.1:0-1808 GCA_964531585.1 uncultured Planctomycetaceae bacterium
GATCAATTTGGTCTATTGGGAAATCATCTCCAGTTGTTTGATATCATCGGCGCCGGATTACTGCTCGGCGCAGGAATCTGGAATTGGAAATCCCCCGCGTGACGCAGTTCGTCGGAGCACGCAGCTCAATGTGTTGTGATGTACGCGAATTGCCTCCGCAGAGCATCGTTATCTTTGGCTGTATCTGCAAATTACGTAAATACGCCGCAGATTTAACCGGGGGCTAGCGCCTGGCGGCTGATAAAACGACTAAGTCAACAGTCCGCCATCGCCCCGCGGCTCATTGGGTTGCGGGCGAAGCCCGCGTCAAGCATTATCGGTTCCTGCCCCGAATGGCACTGTCAGAGTAACCGTTCACAGTGTGATCAGGTTGTCGGGAGCAATTGGGGTGCGGGTTTGTTGTTGAACGCGGCATGAATCGACTCGCGAAGGAATCTCTGGCGCGGGCGATTGAGTCGTCGGCAGGTTTCCACGACCGACATGATCACGGACATGTTTTTGCTGCCGGTCTGTGATTCCGTGCCGAAGCTGAGTTTGCGAAAGATGACCGATTTCCGCAGGGCCTGTTCGGCCGCGTTATTGGTTGGCGAGACACCCTGGTGATGAACAAACGCAAACAGACTGTAACACTCGTTGCTCAGGCGGCGACAGGTTTCCGCAGTCCTGGCGTGGTCGCACTGCGAACCGTCGTACAGCGCGTCCATGATGTCAGTCCGCAATCGACGGTAATGACCGTCGAACGTGGCCCGCTGAATCTGCTGCGACTGCAGTCGGTTCCAGTGATGGATCAGTTCCTGGCCCGCCGTTTTCAACTGGATGCCGACGTTGGCGGACAGGCCTTCTCGCTCTGCCATGGCCTGAAAGTCTCGCAGCAGGTGAGCCCAGCAGAAATTGGCGGCAATGGTCATCCAAATGGCTGTATGCCGAATATCGGTCACTGACGACGATGCCACGGAAGTTTTCGCCAGGCAGCGCGTGCAGTTCCTCACGGGACCGCGAAGGACGCACGGCAAACATGGTTCCCAGACGCCCCACGACCGTCCACAGCCAGGCTTTGCTGCCGTTCTGACGCCAACTGGTTTCGTCAATGTTCAGAGCGGCAGATTTTCGGACATCCGCCACAATGTCGTTGTATCCCGCCTGCAGAGCCTTGCGTCCGATACTCTGCAAACGGCTGATTTGGCCGTCTGCGACTTCCAGACAGAACAAGTCTCGCAACAGCGATGCAATCATTCTCTGACTGAGTCGTCCCAGGCTGCTGAGCAGGGTCACCACGGCCACGACGTTCGGACCGAAGCAGCCCCGAGGAACGTGCGGTGGCAGTCTTCCGCGGCAGCGGCATCCACAGTCCGGGCATTCGAGCGAATGGATCTGATGTTCTGTCACAATGGGTTTTATCGGAGGGATTTCAGTCACCTGATGCCGTTCCGGAATCGCATCATCGCCGCTGAGTTTTGCTCCGCAGTCGCTGCATGCCGTCGGCCGATGATGTTCGACCCGGTCACAGTCTTCGGTGGGAATCAGCGGACGCGTTCGCTTCGGATGGCCGACCTGGCCACCACGTTTCTTTTTGGATTTCTGCTTCGCGGACTTAACCGGTTGCTGCTCTGGGCCATCGCTGGACGGCGGCATCGACGAGTTCCCGGAGTTGATTCCCAGTCGGCGTTCGAGTTCGTCGATCCGTTTTTGCCGGGCAGCGATGATTCGATCCTGTTCGTTGATCCGAGCGCACAGAACTTCAACAAACGCCCGCACGGCAGGCGTCATTACTTTCAGCAATTCCGGCGGGATTTCCGACATCCGTGTCA
>CAZHET010000835.1:0-1799 GCA_964531585.1 uncultured Planctomycetaceae bacterium
GCGGCAAGTATCACGTGGAGTTCACGGTGAACCACGATACGCAGGAAGCGACCGTGTACGTCCTCGACAACAATGCGAAGAACGCCGCTCCCCTCAGGATCGAGAAGCTCCTCTTGAGCATCAGCGATCCCTCATTTCAGGTCGAACTCTTGCCGCAACCTCTTGAAGGCGAAGCAGAAGGCACCAGTTCACGCTTCGTCGGCAAACACGAGACGCTGGGTGTCGTGCAGGAATTCGCTGGGACGATCAGCGGTGAAGCGGACGGCACGCCCTACGCCGGTGACTTCAAGGAAGAAGCACACGGACATACACACTGACCCAATGGCTTGCCAGCGAGCTGGAGGAAGTGACATGAACTAGACGCTGGAAGTGTTTTCCGGCAACACGGCCGACTCGGTGACATTCACCGATCAGGTGCAGCGCGTGAGGAAACGCTTCGGGATTCAGCGAGTCGTGTTTGTCGGCGATCGCGGCATGATCACGTCGGTGCGGATCAACTCCGATCTGCGGGATGTCCAGGGTCTCGACGGGATTTCGGCTCTGCGCAGCGACGGAGAGAAGCTTCTTGCGCGAAAACCCTGCGAAATACGCGCTCAACTCGCTATGACTGCCCTGTTGAGCCGCATTAAGTTCGGCTTAGAAGTCTTCGGACAGTGGTCCCTGAGTACGGAAGTCTGCACCGGTCGCCTGACCCAGACAGGTTCTGCCGCGGACATCCCTTTCCCGACTTCCGCTCGGTGTCACCAGACGGGCGTAGACGCTGGTGTCAATGTTATCGCTGATCGACAGAGCCGCTCCGCTGACCATGGCCACGTTGACAATTCCAAAGTGATTGGATGACGGTGTCGGAGTGCCCTCGCCCAGATGCTTTTCGGAATTCGGCAGCCCCACAATGCCCGCCGGATTGATGGGGTTCGGAAAATTGCGACCAACAGCAGCCTCGCGATTAACCGGATAGATGAAACCACAATTCTGCGGTTCCGGATCGGACCAGAAACCGGCCGATCCCGCATTGATGTTCTCCGCGATCATAATCCGCACCATCTGCGTTGCGACCTGCGCTGCGACAAGGGAAATCACCCCCCGCATGCTCGCCGCAGGTGATTCTAACGAGTTGCCAGACATCACCACTCCATCCTGTTCGCGAATGCAGCTCGTCCCGGAACCTTCCGGAACATGCGTGAATGTGTTCTGTCCGGCCGCGCAACTCGCTAGACTGTGGCATCAGGCGTGACGGTGCCTGACTCACCATTCGACAGCCTCTGAAGCGAACATCAACGCCATGGCCAGACTGTTCCCCGGAACCGCCGTACTCGCTGCGATGACCGTCTTTGTCTTGTCGGCACCGCTGCTGCCTGCCGATGAATCGCAGCCTGTGAACGACACCGCTGATCGCGAGCATTTCTTTGAAACGTCCATCCGGCCCCTGCTGCATTCCCGGTGCGTGAAGTGCCACGGGGAAAACAAACAGGAATCCGGCCTACGCCTGGATTCGCTCGAGGGACTGCTGGCCGGCGGGGATTCAGGAACCGCTGTTGCTCCGGGCACGCCCGATGAAAGTCTGCTGCTGCAGGCGGTCCGGTACGAATCCTTCGAAATGCCACCGGACGAACCACTGTCCGACAAACAGATCGCGAATCTGGAACGGTGGATTGCCGACGGCGCGGCATGGCCTGTGGTTGACGGCAGGTCTGTTCGGCTGGAAGGAGCCGCCTTCACGGAGGAAGAACTCAGTTTCTGGAGCCTGCAGCCTGTCACCGAACCGCAACTGCCGAACGCAGGAGCCGGCTGGTGCCGGT
>CAZHET010000836.1:0-1799 GCA_964531585.1 uncultured Planctomycetaceae bacterium
TGGGTTCCGTGTTTCCCGGGCCGCATCTGCTGCTCGATCCCGAACGAGTTGTCCGGCGGCTGCTTTGCATTGCAGGAGTTCATAACTATCGTCCGGACGACCTGCTGGCAGCGGTTGATTTTCTGGCGGCACACGGTCGGCGATTTCCGTTTGCGGAACTGGTCGAACGGTCGTTTGCTCTGGCCGACGTCAACGCCGCATTTCAGTTCGCTCAGGAACACAAACCCATTCGCACGGCCGTGAAACCATGAATGATCGTTCCGTCCCGGAGACTTCGGACACATCGTCAGTCATTGCAGGACTCTTCCGCGCGAAGGGAGATTCGGAATATGGCGGTGAAGCGGTGACTCAGCAGGAACACGCTCTGCAGTGCGCCGCGCTGGCTGAACAGGACGGTGCGTCGCCTTCATTGATCGTCGCCGCGTTGCTGCACGACGTCGGCCATCTGCTGCACGAGCTGCCGTCGGATGCTCCGGACAAAGGCATCGACGATCGACACGAAGTCAGCGGCAACCGGTTTCTGCAACAACACTTCGACGATGCCGTGACCGAACCCGTCCGCCTCCACGTTGCGGCCAAGCGGTACCTGTGTACCGTCGATCCGGATTACCGAACAACTCTGTCGCAGCCGTCGCTGACCAGTCTGGAACTGCAGGGCGGCAATATGTCCGACGACGAACTGGCCGATTTTCGCCAGTCGCCGCACTGGGAAGCTGCATTGAGGCTGCGGCGCTGGGATGATGCGGCGAAGGTGGCCGGGCTGGTGACTCCGCGGCTGCAACACTTTCTGATGATTGTGGAACAGGTCGGCCGCGCATGACTGATTCATTCGATGTCGCCGTGGTCGGAGCCGGCATTGTGGGGCTTGCTCACGCGTGGCGAGCCGCCGTTCGCGGGTTTAAGGTTGTGCTGCTGGAACGGTCTCGTGTCGCATGCGGAGCTTCCATTCGCAACTTCGGAATGGTCTGGCCCGTCGGGCAGCCGCCGGGACCGCTGTTCGATACGGCAATGCGGTCGCGTGAGTTGTGGCTGGAAGCCGCGAAGAGTTCCGGCCTGTGGATCAGCGAATGCGGATCACTGCACCTGGCTCATCGTGCCGACGAACTGGCGGTGCTGGAAGAGTTTCGCGATCAGGCTCGCGATACCGCGATGAACGTGAAACTGCTCACTCCCGAAGAAACGCTGCGACTTACCTCCGCGGCAAAACCAGACGGACTGCTGGCAGCAATGTGGAGTCCCACCGAATGCTGCGTGAATCCGGAGGAAGCAATTTCACGGATTCCGGTGTGGCTGCACGAACAGCACGGCGTCGAATGCTCTTTCGATGCGAACATCATTGCGACTGAAAACGGAACGCTGTCCTCTTCCGACGGACGAACGTGGCGTGCTGATCGGATTCTGATCTGCAGCGGGAGCGACTTTCAGACTCTGTTCCCCGACACATTTCATCGTGCGGGGCTGAAGGTCTGCAAGCTGCAGATGATGAGAACCGTGACTCAGTCGGGCGGCTGGAAACTCGGTCCGCACCTTGCCAGCGGGCTGACTTTGAGACATTACACTTCGTTCGCAGGGTGTCCCGCTCTGGCGGCCCTGAAGCAGCGAGTTGCCGACGAGACGCCGGAACTGGATCGATTCGGCATCCACGTGATGGCGTCTCAGAATCAGCACGGGCAGGTGGTGCTGGGAGATTCTCACGAGTACGACGATGACATCAGTATCTTCGACCGTTCGGAAATCGACGATCTCATGCTGCGGGAGATCCGCAAACAGTTTGTGCTGCCCGACTGGACAATCGAACG
>CAZHET010000837.1:0-1798 GCA_964531585.1 uncultured Planctomycetaceae bacterium
GGGTGCAATCCCGTTTTGCGGTTGTGAAAAGGTGGTTTACGCTTTGTTTTGAGCGCCTGTCGTCTGGCATTCAGGTTTGATGTTCATGGGGCGCGGTTCCCAGCGCCAGTCGGTTCGCGTCGCGGTTCGGGTCCAGTGACGCATCAGGCGGACTCGTTCATCCCAGCGATCGCTGATCACCAGAGAACGAAGTTGAAGCATTGATTCGGCGTTGTCTTCCTTCCAGAACATCCCGTTACCCTTCAGCCTCAGATTCGGTGTTCTTTGTCCGCGTTGAACGCGGAACCGTCTGCGAATGCTGCTCTCGATGGCTCCGCTGCCCAGCGGCAGACCCCGCGTCCGAAAGTTCGCGTAGTTCAGCCGGCCGGCGGTGCCGTGCTTCTTCAGGTAAGCCAGTTCCGTCGCCAGAGCCGAGTTGGCCGGATCATCGTCGGCCAGCTGCTGCAGTTCGGCGACGACTTCTGCCCACTGCCCGTTGCGAAGACGCGAGCGAAGATCCCGGTACAGCGGCATCCGGTCGGCCGCATCCAGTCCCTGCGAGGCCAGTGCCAGCGAGACATGATGAACGGCGTGGCAGACATCCAGAACCTGATGAATGACCACGGTGTCAGGAATCCCCGCCTGCGACACAATGCTGTCCAGCCGATCCCGGATCCACACGGCTCCGTCGCTGACGAAAGTGATGCTGGCCGCCCTGGCCGCGCCCAGACGGTGCAGATGCATGGCCACCAGTTCGGCCATCGCGTCCGGTCCCAGGAACGTCCCGTCAATCGTGGCACGCGACTTCTTCACCATCCGCCCGCGATCGTTGTGAATGAAGATGGTCATCAGTTTCGGTTCGCGCCATTCGGCGGAAAACGTCCGCTTCGCTCGCGGCTTCGAGCGGCCGGGAACATCGCCGGTCGGCAGGCCGTCTTCGCTGCGGGGTTCCTCGGTCGGCGTGGCGGTCTGCAGGTCGTCGCGGAGTTTCGTGCGGCCGCCGTCGATCTGCACGGTCACTCGCTGACCGGCCAGTTCATCGCCGGCCGACAGAGTTCCGGCACGCCATTGTTCCAGCTGCACGGTGCGGAACTTCAGCAGCGACTCGCCGCATTGCCCGGAGATGCGCCGCACGGTTTTCAGATCGAGCTTCGTGCCGCCGCGTTCCAGTTCCGCGCGGGCCAGCTGGAACGACGGACTCAGCGCCGACTGACGCGCCACGGAAGATTCCAGTCCGGGCGAAACCTTCCTGCCGAACCCGAACTGCACCATTTCGATGTACACACCCGAAGCCTGTTCGTCGGCCCGGCGAAACACTCCCCGCCGCGGTTCGCAGTACAGCGAACTGATCCACATGACGAACCCTCCCAGCAGCTTCACACGCATTGCCCGCTGACGACCTTTGGCCAGCGGATGGCCGAAGCCCCGCCGAGTCTGTTCGGCCGCGACCTCCAGTTCGGCGGACGCCATGACAACCGCAATCAGCCCGGCCACAATCTGACCGGCTCCGGCCGTGAAGGCGCGATGCACTTCGAGTTCAATGTCCCCCAGTTCCTGAGGATCCTCGTGCAGACGTTCCCGCCACACGGGCAGCTGCTCGACCAACTGTCCGGAAAATCTCCCGAACATCTGAGCCGCCGATTGGATGGCGACACCTTCCGAACCATTCACTCTGCAATCTCCCACGCCACCGCCTCGCTGCGGAACCGCTCACCGGATTCAAAACCGGCCGGAGCTTACCAACATGCGGCCCGCCTGCACGACTCCAACCCGCACACACACCCACACCCGCACCCCACGCAATTTGGGATTGCACCCG
>CAZHET010000838.1:0-1135 GCA_964531585.1 uncultured Planctomycetaceae bacterium
CCTGCACCATCACGCTGCGGTCAGCCTGCTGCAGGCGCTTCAGGCTGATGCGCAACTCGTGTCCATGCTCACGATGCTGTACCGAAACTTCGACGGGTCCGGTGTCGAAAGCGATGGCTCGTCGTCTCAGGAACTGCCACTGGGCCCACGGATTCTGGCGGTGGCCGATGCCTATGATTCGCTCAGTTCTCCCAAAGCGTATCGCCGCGGCATGGCTCACGAAGAAGTCATGAAAGTGCTGTTCGATCAGGCCGGCAGCCGATATGACGGAAACATCGTGCGGACTCTGGGCCGCTGGTACGAAGCCGATGGCCACCTGTTGTTTCGCCACAGTGACCCATTCACCACGCCGGACGCAGCCGAGGAACCAAGTCCCGAACAGCGCGACGAAATCGTTGTTCTGACACAGATGCTGCATGTGCTGTATCAGTTCCAGATGCTGTACGATGGCTACTTCATTCTGGATGCACGCGGCAACTACTGCGTGTGGTCCGACGGCATGCCGGGGCTGACGGGACTGCCGCTGGAACGCATGATGGGCCGAAGCTGGAAGGCCTCCGATGTCCGGCTGTCGCCGATTACTCAGACGGATCGCCAGAATGCAAAGCCACGGGAAGAGATCGTCTCGCAGGTGATGCGCAACGGTCGGTCGCAGTTTGGCAGTCGAGTCTGCCAGATCAGCGATTCGCAGCAGGTCAGTGTGGATGTCTACACCACCGGTGTCGTCGAAAGGCCGCGTCAGGTGGAAGGCGTGATTCAACTCTTCCGCTGCAAGGGAGGCGTGCGTCGGCAGTCCAAGGAGTATGTCGAACTGAAGCTGGCCGCCACGCGAGATGCGCTCACCGGCGTTGCCAATCGCGGACAACTGGAAACGCAGTTGCGACACCTGATTGACGACTTTCACAACCACGAAGGCACCCGGCACCTGAGTGCCATCTTCCTGGATGTCGACCGGTTCAAGAACATCAACGACACATATGGACACAAGACGGGCGACCAGGTGCTTGTTGACCTGACCCGACTGCTGCAGCACGAAACGTATTCCGGTGAACTGATCGGTCGGTACGGCGGCGAAGAATTTGTTCTGCTTTGCCCCGACACAGATATTCAGGCGGCCGTGCGCCGAGCAGAACGA
>CAZHET010000838.1:1145-1796 GCA_964531585.1 uncultured Planctomycetaceae bacterium
ACTGCGGCACGCCATTTCCCGAAGTTCCATCGGCGGCGTGGCCAAGCTGACCGTCACTTCGTCGTTTGGTGCGTCCACGGCAAGACTGGGCGATTCGGTTCAGACTTTGCTGGAGCGAGCAGATTCGGCGCTGTATCGCGCCAAGGAAACCGGACGTAACCGCACCTGCTGGGAAGGCCAGGTCGATGACGAACCTTCGTCCGCGGATTCCGTGTTCGACGAAACGGAGCCGAAGATCAGTGAGGTCGATGGCAAACTGCAGTTTACAGAAACAGTCCCGGTTTCGACCTCGCTCGAACTGACGGCGATGAAACTGAATGCGTTTCTGTCCAGCCAGAATGTCAGAATCACCCACCAGGAACGTGGCGTAATCAAACTGCAAAGCGGGGGACTTGGCCTGCTGGGATGCTGGGGCAGTACGCCCGCACGTCAGCCGGTCAATATCGACATCCGCTTCGAAACCACTCGCAACACGGATCTGAAAACCGGTCATTCCAAAACACTGCGGTTCGTCGTGGTCACGATCGTTCCGGTGGGCCGCGTTTCCGATGCCGATATGTTTGAATCGCGGTGCATCGCTCTGATGCAGCACCTGCGAAGCTATCTGCTGAGTTCCTGAGACCGGCACGCACAGCCCGCAGAGTCGGCCCG
>CAZHET010000839.1:0-1794 GCA_964531585.1 uncultured Planctomycetaceae bacterium
CATCTGTTTATGAATGGCGGACCATTTCAGGCGGATCTGTTCGATCCCAAGCCTGCGTTGAAGAAGTATGCCGGGCAGAAGCCCGCCGGAGCCGACCTGCTGACGGAACGTCCGACCGGCGGACTGCTGCCTTCGCCGTTTCGTTTTCGTCCGTGCGGTGAAAGCGGAGTCCAGGTCAGCGAGCTGCTGCCGAAGCTGAGCCGGCACATCGACGACATCTGCGTGCTGAATTCACTGCACGCTGACAACCCGAATCACGGCCCGGCGCTGCTGCAGATGAACAACGGCACGATCACGCCGACTCGGCCCAGCATGGGAGCGTGGTTTCTGTACGGGCTTGGCACCGAAAACCAGAACCTGCCCGGCTACGTCGTGCTCTGTCCGGGACGACCGGTGCGATTCTCGATCCTGTGGAACAGCGCGTTCCTGCCGTCGGCCTATCAGGGAACTTACATCAATCATTCCACCATCGAAGCCGACAGGATGGTGCCTCACCTGCGAAACGGTCAGTGGGATTCAGCCACTCAGCGCCGGCAGCTCGATCTGCTGCAGCAGCTTAACACGGATCACAAGGCGACGCGTCCCGGTGATTCGGTTCTGGACGCTCGGATTCAGTCGATGGAAACAGCCTTCCGCATGCAGTTCGAAGCCAGCGACGCCTTCGACCTGAATCGCGAAACGCAACAGACGCGAGAGGCCTACGGTGCCGGTCACTTCGCCAACGGTTGCCTGCTGGCTCGCCGCATGGTGGAACGCGGAGTTCGTTTCGTGCAGGTTTATTACGGCAATGGCCAGCCCTGGGACACTCATTCGGGCCACAACGAAACCGTGCCGAAACTGTGTGCCGACATCGATCAGCCGATTGCCGCACTGTTGACCGATCTGAAACAGCGCGGTCTGCTGGAAGACACGCTGATCATCTGGGGAGGCGAATTTGGCCGAACTCCGACATCAGAAAACGGCAACGGCCGAGACCACAATCACCACGGTTTCACGATGTGGCTTGCCGGAGGCGGTGTGAAAGGCGGTATGACGTATGGTGAAACAGACGACTTCGGTTTCAAGGCGGCGATCGACAAAGTCCACGTCCACGACCTGCACGCGACAATTCTGCACCTTCTGGGCCTGAACCACGAACGCCTCACCTTCCGCCACGCCGGCCGCGACTTCCGGCTGACGGATGTGTATGGGCGGGTTGTGAATGAGATCATTACATGAAACTTGCCCGTGAATCGCGGAATGGATTCCCGAACGAGGCGAGTTCCAGGCGAGACGAATTTCGATCCGTCTTTGCAATGCAGGTAAAATCGTGGCAGCAACAACTGACCGAGGATGCAACTCATGCCGTCGCCGTTTCCCGGAATGAACCCGTATATGGAATCGCCCGGATTATGGCCGGGGGTTCATGCTCGCTTGATAGACGCGATTGGTGATTTCATCAATGCCAACGCTCCCGGTCGATACTTCGCGGATGTTGAGGAACGTGTGTTTCTGTGTGAACCCGATGATCCGGGTCACAGGTTGATCGTTCCTGACGTCGCTGTCGCGGAGTTTCCGCAGCAGACGGCCAACCCGCAGGGAAGCCTGGCGACCGCCGAAGTCTTGTCACCGTCCGTACAGCTTGCGCTAACGGACGACGAGATGACGGAACGCTATCTCACGATCCGCGAAGATCCGTTCGATTCCGGTTCGACCGTCGTCACGATCATCGAAGTCCTGTCGCCGGCCAACAAACTGCGAGGTTCGGGTGCTCGCAGGTCGTACCTGGAAAAGCGGCGGCAGGTCCTGAATTCA
>CAZHET010000840.1:0-1788 GCA_964531585.1 uncultured Planctomycetaceae bacterium
GGCCGCGATCAGCGTCCACAGTGCGCCACGAGCCGGTTCCTCGCCCCGCGCGGCTTCGGGATGTTCGGAGGTTGTGGTGTCAGTCGTTGTGGTGTCAGTCGTTGTCGTGTCAGTCATCGGCACATGCACAGCGGCAAAGGCACTGGAACCTGCGTTGCGGAAAGGCGACCGCACGTATCGTGGTGAAACACCGCGTCATCCTTCTTCCTTTGCATTGCCTTCCGCTGCTTTGGGATCAACGATTGGCGGCAGGGGCTCACCGTCCGGGACGAACGTCATCGACACGGAATTCACGCAGTGTCGAGTGTCCCTGGCAGTCGCTCGTTCGCCGAAGAAGACGTGTCCCAGATGGCCGCCGCAGTTGTGGCAGGTGATTTCCGTGCGAATCCCGTCGGCGTCGCGGTGGCGATCAACGGCTCCCGCAATTTCGTCGTCGAACGACGGCCAGCCGCAGCCGCTGTGGAACTTGTCCTGCGATTTGTACAGCGGAGCATTGCAGCGACGGCAGATGTAAGTGCCGGCATCTTCCAGGTCGGTATATTCGCCGGTAAAGGCCCGTTCGGTGCCCTTTTCGAGAATGACGTATTTTTCGAAGTCGGTGAGTTCGTTGTATTCGGTCAACGTCGCTTTCGGTGTCATTTCAGCAGTCCTGTCTGGTTCGGCAGTTTGCGGAGAATCCGGATTGGCGTCGGCAGTTGCCACCGGAACGGAATTGTGGTCCGGGCTGGCGACGGGTTCTTCCACGGCTTCAAGCTGGCAACCGGCAATCGCAGTTGCAGCGATCAACAGAGCATAAGTTCTCGGCATGGCATCGACCTGTAGTTCTTGACAAAGCCGGAAAACGGGCGAATGTGGCCGGATATTATTGCAGTCCGGCCCTGAATGAGTAGCCGAGTTTGTCCGTGGACGCCACCCGCTTGAACCTGGGCGGCAATCCGTGTGAAATCTGTTCCTTCATCGCGTTTCCGTCCTCACGCCTCATGCGAGAATTCAGCATGTTTCGAACAGCCGTCGTTGTTCTTGCCACACTTCTTTACAACTGCGCGCCGTCGGTCGCGGGCGAGCTTCAGCTCCAGAAGGGCGACCACATCTGCCTGGTCGGCAACGAACTCGGCGAACGCATGCAGCACCACAACTATTGGGAAACGCTGCTGCATCAGACGTTTGCGGAAAAGGAACTGACCGTCCGCAACCTGTGTTTTCCAGGCGACGAACCGTTTGAACGCATTCGGTCGATGGATTTCGGTTCGCCGGACGACCACCTGACGCACAGCAAAGCCGACGTCGTTATGTACCTGTTCGGCTTCAACGAATCGTTTAACGGCGAGGCGGGGCTGGACGATTTCAAGCAGCAGATGTCGAAACTGGTCACGGAAACTCAGGCGAAGAACTACAGCGGCAAGGCCAACGCGCGAGTCGTGCTGGTGTCGCCGATCGCGTTTCAGAACGTCGGCGATCCAAACCTGGCAGACGGCACGGAGCAAAACGAGAACCTGCAGAAATACACGGCCGCGCTGAAAACGGTGGCGGAAGAAACCGGGGCGTACTTCGCCGACGTGTATCAGCCGACGATGAGTCTGTTCGAAGGCACGGACCAGCGGCTGACGTTGAACGGCTCGCACCTCAACGATGCGGGCTACAAGGCGTTCGCGCCGATTCTGATGAAGCAGTTGTTTGCCGAATCTTTCAGCGATGGCTCCGCGTTTAATGCGGAACTGTTCGCCGAGATCAGGGACAAGAGCTTTCACTGGTGGCACCGCTACCGGGCCGTCAACGGCTATTCGATCT
>CAZHET010000841.1:0-1778 GCA_964531585.1 uncultured Planctomycetaceae bacterium
CCTGCACCGGACGAATTCGAAAACGCCGATCAGAACACGCCGCTCGATTTCTCGCACGCTGCCGCGTTTGAACTTGGCCGACTGCTGGCACTGAACGATCCCGGAATTCTCGAAGATATGCGTCACCTCAAAAGCACGATGAAGCCGCTTGACGTGCCGGTGCTGGTCAACCCGCTTCCCGATGTGCTGCAGAAGCCGGATTGGGTTGTCAATCCGGCGTGGGCCGAACAGCCGTGGGAACTCGGTCTCGGGCAAAGCCTTGTGAAAGATCAGAACCTGTTTCTCGACAAGGGAGTTGGCGACATCACCGGAATTAAGGATCACCTCAGCCGCTGGGACGTCGGCGCAGTGGTTTCAACGCTCAACGGCATCGGAGTCGCCGTGACGACGCCCGTCACGGGGCTGAACATTGGCAGCGTGACCGCAGCGTCGCTGGAAGAACAGTTTGCCGACGTCGCTCAGGCGGCGAAGGCCTGACAGGAACAGACTTATGAAACAGCATTTCAGCGCGGCCACCGGCATTCAGGCAGTTCATGACCTCGTCGGCGGTTACGATATACATCCGTCGCAGGATGGACTGGAGTTCGTTCCGCCCACCGATCTTTCCAGGTGGAAGATCGAAGGCATTGTACCGCCCAAACGTCTTAAGGAATTTCTGGACGATATCCGGTGTCTGAAGCGAATACCGCTTAGCTATCTCATACCCGATCCGGATCTGCTGCCGCCGGAATCGGTCAGATTCTTTCACGTCAATCAGACATGGGTCGACCGTGTGATCGATGGAGTTTTCTCCAACACGAACATTGGCACAGTCGATTTTCACTACAGTCTGACAACGCTGCAGCTCATCCGAGCCGCCGTCGATCCCGCACCATCGGGCATGACTGGGATTCTGATTCGGTCAGAACTGGCGCGGCGCTGGCCAAAGATGATCGTCCGGGCGTACAGCAGCACGTCGGCGGGCGTGGATGATCCGTCGACGGTAGACGTTCTGCGAGCCGAACCGATTTCACGCGACATCTTTATCGCTCTGTTCGCGGGGCAACCGCGACGCATTCACATTCGCGAACCGTTTGAAGGCGTGAGGTACGGTGTCGAAACCGGTGACGACGGCAAATATGTCGTTGACCAGCGCAATGCAGACGGGAAGGTGCTCAACGACGACGAACCGATTCCGCTGCGCAGTCAGTCGAAGCGAACAGTGAATGTCAGCGCGTTCCAGACTCAGCTTGCGGCGCGCGCGATGGGTGATTCTCGCGGAGTTGCTCTGCATCTGGAGCAGCGACCGTTTGTGCAGATTTTCATCGACAACGTGTCCGAGTCCAAAGGCAGTGTTTCACCGCCGCCGGACGTGCAGGTTGCGTTGAAGAATGGCCGACTTTTTTCGCTCGAGTTCGCAACGCAGGCACTGTTTCAACTCTAAAACCAGCGCCGGAGACTCACTGTGATATTCACTTCCAGACTGATGCCTATGGACGTTGCGGCGCGCGTCGTCCGGTCGCCGGTGTCCGTACCACTGCTTTCCGATGAGCCCTTCGCGGCGAGCGGAACGCTCGAATCGGGCATCCACGTGCACTGGGCGCTGCCGGACCTGCTGACTCGCGCGACGGGGAATTCGTCGCACGCGCCTCGCTTTCGAGGCGTGCCGGACCTGTGGCTCGTCGTGCGATTCAATCCCGTCAGCGGCAACAAACGAACCTCGAAAGCGTGGGTGGTCGATTCGTTCACGGAAACCGTAACACCGCTGGCTGACTGGATTCCGCCGGACAGCCGCGACG
>CAZHET010000842.1:0-1771 GCA_964531585.1 uncultured Planctomycetaceae bacterium
TTAGGCGAGCGGCAGGTGAGAGTTTACCAGTACGATGGCCTTCCAAGGCCGTCGATGCAGTCCTGACGACGGCCTCGGAAGGCCATCGTACAGGGACACCACGGGTAATAACTCACCTGCAGCTCGCCTGAGCGGAATGGTGCGAGCCGTCCGGTGCCTCAGGAATCGGAGAGCCTGCGTCCCGCCGCTAATATGTCTTTCGCCGAACTGTTGCGGCGACTGACCTTTCGGCGATTGACGGCGATTGACAGCCATTGATAGCCATTGACATTGAATCACACACCGGAGCCCCGAACACCATGCCCCTGGCGTTGGTCATTGATGACGACCGTACAATGCGGGAGATCGTGCGCACTTCGCTGGGAAAGGTGGACATCGACGTGCAGACGGCTGAAACCGCAGAAGCGGGAATCGGCGTGATCCGCAGTGCCGGAGCGGACGTCGTGTTGCTGGACATCATGCTTCCGGGAGCATCCGGACTGGACGTCTTTCGGGAAATCCGCGAGATCGATCGACGGTTGCCGGTCATCTTTATCACGTCGTCCGGCGACAGCGACACCGCCATCCGCGCGATGCAGCTGGGAGCGTTCGACTACCTGATCAAACCGCTCGACCTGCCGCGGCTGAATGCGCTCACCACGAATGCGATTGAAACGCGCCGCCTGATGAGCACGCCGGTGGCGCTGCCGATCGGCGATGCCAGGAAGGCGAACGGAGATCATTTCGTCGGTCGCAGTCCGAAGATGCTCGACGTATTCAAGTCAATCGGACGCGTTGCCGCGGAAAACGTTGCCGTTCTCGTCCGCGGCGAAAGCGGCACCGGCAAAGAACTTGTGGCACGCGCCATTTACCAGCACAGCCCAAGGTCGGCGGAATGTTTCATGCCGATCAATTGCGCGGCACTTAGTGAAACGCTGCTTGAAAGCGAACTGTTCGGTCACGAAAAAGGGTCGTTCACAGGAGCGGACCGACAGCGGATCGGCAAGTTCGAACAGTGCAATCTGGGAACCATCTTTCTGGACGAAGTCGGCGACATGACGCCGCTGACACAAAGCAAGGTGCTGCGCCTGCTGCAGGAGCAGAGGTTTGAACGGGTTGGCGGTAACAAGACCATTGAAACGGACGTGCGAATCATCGCCGCCACCAACCGCGACCTGGAACAGATGGTGGAAGACGGCAGCTTTCGGGAAGACCTGCTGTACCGCCTGAACGGAATCACGATTCACCTTCCGCCGCTGCGCCACCGGGATGACGACATCGCGTTGCTGGTGGAACATTACCTGACGCTTGCCTGCCACGAAATGAGCCGGGAGCACGTGGAGGGGGTGTCACCGGAGGCTCTGGAGTTGCTGAAGACCTACGAATGGCCTGGCAACGTCAGGGAGCTGCAGAGCGTTGTCCGGCAGACACTGCTGAACACCACCGGCCCCGTCATCGTGCCCTCGTTTCTGCCCGAGTTCATCCAGCGAAGTCATCCTCACGGCCCTGAAATTCTGACCGACGGCAGCGGTCTGCCGGGCTCGGACCTGGCAGCCTTCGTGGATCGGCGGCTTGCCGGCGATACAACGAATCTGTACGCAGAGACTCTGGAAGTTATGGAACGGTTTTTGATCACTCGCGTGCTGGCTGAAACCGCAGGCAACCAGACCCGCGCCGCCGAAATTCTGGGAATCACGCGGGGCAAGATCCGGGACCGCGTGAATCAGTTCGGCATCTCGCTGGAGAAAACCGTCAGCATGAATGAACTCGACGATTGAGCACCGGGCCGGGA
>CAZHET010000843.1:0-898 GCA_964531585.1 uncultured Planctomycetaceae bacterium
GTCACCTGCGACGGATCTCGACTCACGCGGTCGTGAGTCGGTGGAAGCATTGCCGCCGCTGTCTGCGAGTAAGTGCGGTAGGCGACTCCGGTTGCATCCGGCCTACCCGGCTGCGAAGATTCGCGCAGGCGATGATGGATGAGCGTTGCGGGCATTCGTGGACGTTCTCAGTTCAGCTCTTTTTACCCAGCGCGGCTTCGAAAAAGGTGTCCGGATGCACAACATCATCAGGCCGTTGGCCGCTTTGGCAGTTCTGGTCGTATTGCCCGGATCAGTCGCCACAACGTTCGCCGAAAACGAATCGCGCGAAGCAGTGGTGGCTCGCGTCGCGGCGGATATCGAGTACCTCGCCTCGGACGAACTCGAAGGCCGCGGCATCGAAACTCGCGGCATCGAACTGGCCGCCGACCGGATCATTGCCGAATTCGAACGACTTGGTCTCAAACCCGGAATGCCCGACGGTTCCTGGCTGCAGCCGTTCGAAGTCCGCATGGGAAATCTCACCGTGTCGCCGGAAACTCACGTTCGGCTGACTCGTTCCGGAGATCGCTCGTTGGAGCTGCAGCGCCCGGAGGAATACCAGCCGCTGCGACGCGGAACGAATGGGGGAGCACAGGCAGAAATCGTCTTCGTCGGCTACGGAATTACTGCCCCCGAAGAATCCTACGACGACTACGCCAACATTGAAGTCACCGAAAAAATCGTGCTGATGATTCGCCGCGAACCTCAGCACACGCGCCCTGACGGAGCGTTCGCGGGCACAGACACAACGCCGCATGCGTACATTGACACCAAACTGAAACTGGCGACCGAACACGGAGCGGCCGGGGTCCTGTTCGTCAACGATCTGTCCACCGCGTCGACTCGGGACCGTGACGAATTGACGCCACCGGCAGGA
>CAZHET010000843.1:908-1762 GCA_964531585.1 uncultured Planctomycetaceae bacterium
GGATTCGGGGGTTCAGAAGCCGGAGTTCCCTTCGTTCACGTGCGCCAGTCAGTCGTGGACCGGCTGCTGCAGGCGACTCCGCTCAAAGCAGCCGACGGCAGCCCGCTGCGTTCCTTCGCAGACGTTGCCCGGCATATCGACGCGATGATGCAGCCGATCTCCCAGCCGCTGGACGGCTGGACGGCAGACCTGCGGACAGAGTTCAAGTCGGAAAGCGTGGTTGCTCGCAACGTCATCGGCATCGTGGAAGGCGAAGGTCCGCTGTCCGACGAGACGATCGTGATTGGCGGTCATTACGATCATCTGGGGCTGGGAGGTTTCGGTTCGCGTGCGGCGTTTCGCACCGGCGAAGTTCACAACGGAGCCGACGACAATGCGACGGGCACGGCGGCCGTGCTGGAGATGGCACGGCGAGTGGTATCCGGACCGAAGCCGAACCGCCGCATGGTCTTCATCTGCTTCTCCGGTGAAGAACGCGGACTGCTTGGCAGCCGGCACTATGTGCAGGAACCCGTGATCCCGCTGGATGACACTGTCGCGATGCTGAACTTCGACATGATCGGCACGCTGCGCAACAATCGCGTTGAAGTGAACGGAGTCGGCACGTCGCCGCAGTTCCGCCCGATCGTGGTTGCCGCAGATCAGGCGTCACCACTGGATGTCACCATCGTCGACGGTGCCTTTGCCGGCAGCGACCACCTGCCGTTCTATCAGCGAGGCGTCCCGGTCATGTTCTGTTTCACCGGCCTGACCGATCGCTATCACACCCCCGACGATGATTTCAACACAATCAATGTTGACGGAGTGGTGTCGGTGATTGACTACAGCGAACACCTGCTGCGGGGCATCGACGC
>CAZHET010000844.1:0-1745 GCA_964531585.1 uncultured Planctomycetaceae bacterium
TAGCGCCGTGCCGCTCACAGATCAGAGCTAAAGTGAGTGACATTGGGCTAGCGCCATGCGGCTGATTATATCGACAGACTGACAAGGTCGGTGGAACCGGTGTCTGTGTATGCCGGCGTGCCCGCACAGCTCGCCTGATTCAACATCTTAGAACTGAAGACGAATAGAAAAGGAAAGCAATGCCTGTCGTTTCTCCTGTTGCCGAAGCCGATGCCGTTGACAAGGCCGCTCAGGCGTTTACGCGCATCAAGGAAGTTCTTGGTGTCGACGAGATCCCGGAGATCTTTCGCTACATGGCGAATGTGCCGACGTTCGTCCATGACTTCTTCATGAACTTCCGCAAGTTCGTGTTGACCGAAGGCAAGCTCGACGAGAAATCAAAACTTCTGATCGCCACGGCGGTCGCAGGTCAGGCGGGGTCTCAGACGCTGCTGAAATACATCACCGAACTGGCAGTCGCGAAAGGTATCGAACGTCAGCAGCTCACGGACGCTCTGGCAGTCGGAGCAACCAATTCGATGTACAACGTGCTGTTCAAGTTCCGCGACATCAGCGGCAGCGCTGTCTTTGAAGGCATGCCGGTCGGTCTGCGGGCACACACGTTTCAGGGTACGTCGCTTCCGGAAGAAACGGTGGAACTTATCAACCTCGCACTGAGCGACATCAATTCGTGCAAACCCTGCACGTCGTCTCATGTGGCAAAGGCCAGCCAGTTGAGCATCAGCGACGAAGCGATCTACGAAGCGATTCAATGCGCCGCCACGATGATTTCGGGATGTCAGTTTCTGCGATCGATCGGGGTTGAGTAGAATGACACTCTGGCGGTTGCACTATTCGGCTCCCGCAGCGGAGGTTCCACTGATGACACGACGAAAAAGGGTTTGGCTTCTACTTGCCTGCGCTGCAGTGCTCACGATTCTATTTGCGACCGTGATAGTGCCAACCTGGATTGCTCCGTTAACGCCTCAGGAGATGCAGCTTGTCGGGACATGGATCTACCCATCACCCGCCGGCTTCCCGCCGAACTACAACACATATTATCCGGATCGGTCTTTTTCCAATTCGAAGACCGGCGAGCCATGTCCCGGAATAGTGTGGCGAATCGAAGGTGACCTCCTCGTCTTGGAACACAAATCCAAAGAGATCAACACACCGTGGGGGCGCCTTGGACTTCCAATGCCGGGGGCACGAATGGAAGTTTCGCGCAGCCGCGTTCGCGTTTCGCCGGATTCGAATATGGCATTCATCGGCAGCGGTGCTGTCGGCGATCCCGAAGTACATTTGAATCGAGTAAACCGGATAGAAACGTCGAGTCCCGCCGATGTGGCACCGGTGCGACAAGACTGAATCGTTCCAATATTGAATCTCAACGTGCTCTTTACAAGTTAGGACACGCAACCGTGAAATCATTGTTCCTCAGCCTTTGTCCATTGCTGTGTGTAGGTTCAGCCGTGGCCGACGACGGTCTGCGTGAACGTCTCGAAGGCACACATGCCGCGGACGCGGATCACTGGATTTACAATGACATTGCCACCGGCCTGGAGCAGGCGAAGAAAACCGGAAAGCCGCTGTTTGTCACGTTCCGCTGTGTTCCCTGCGAAGCCTGCATGGGCTTTGATGCGGAAGTCGCGAACGGAAATGATCGAGTCAGGGAAACGGCCAACGAACACTTCGTCTGTGTTCGTCAGGTCGAAATGAAGGGAGTCGACCTGACTCGGTTTCAGTTCGACCACGACTTGAACTGG
>CAZHET010000845.1:0-1724 GCA_964531585.1 uncultured Planctomycetaceae bacterium
CGTGAACGACCGGACCTTTGTCCAGATAGCTGCCTCGATACTGAAGATGGGTTTCTCGGCGCTGGTCAGTGACTTCGCGGAGGACAGGGACGGACGTTGCTGGCTTCAGCGCTGCGAGTTCCGTCGCGGCCTTTTCCAGTTGCTGTCGTTGCGAGGTGAGTTCCGCCGCGATGTGCTGCCGAAAGTGTGCCGCAAGCTGGTCGGACTGTTCCTGTGATCGTTGATCGATGGCGGTGTCCACAATTGTCAGCAGCAGTTGAGGAAGCTTCGAGCGCTGGATGGCCGCATCGTCGCTGGTGGTGTCGATGCGAAAGTGGCCCAGCAGATGATTGACGTGTGGCGAATTCTGTTCAATGGAAATTCGCAGCGTTGCAGGTTGTTCGACTTCGACCCGTTTGTCTGCCACCAGCACCAATTGATGAGCCGCCGTGGTGCTGCCGCCGACAGCCCAGCCATCGTCGTTGCCCGTTTTTCCGGACAGGACGTCAGCCGGTTCGAATGTTGGCTGGTGGTAATCAGCGAATGCCTGGGAAAGCGTCACGCTGCGGACGTTTGCCGGCGAGTACTCGGTCGACGGGTTCGGAGCTTCGGCAACCGTTTGCTGCGTGACGGGCTTACGGTCGGCGTCCAGCAGTTCGATCGTGAAGTTGCTCAACCGCGATTGCAGGTTGTTGTCGGTGCGGTTCCACACGGCGACTCGTTCGACCGCGACGTCGCGACCGAGATCCAGTTCCCACCACGGATCGTCGACGGTTTCGGTGTGAGTGACGGAATTCTTCTGGTAATCGCCATCCGTGTTTCCGTCGATCGCTCGTTCGGCGGGACCATTGAATGCCGTGGAATGCTGCGTGGCCTTACCTTCGCCAGCCATGTTCTTTCCACCGCTGAAAACTTCGACCTCGGCCAGCGACAGAATCTGTTGCTTGCCGAGATTCGTAATGCGCACGAAGCGAGCCGTCGGCGGTAAATTGCCTTCCGGAACCAACTGGGCTCGGATGGCAGTGATGACGAAGTTGCCACCACCGAATCCGCTGCCCATTTGCGGAAGTGACTCGTGCGGCAGCGTTTCCAGCCGAATCGCAGCGAACGACTCTGCCACGGGCACGTCGACGGTGTAGGTGTCGGTCTTTGCGGTGTCCGCAATCAGCACGGACGCGTCTTCCAGAACCTGTGATGCCTGCCCGCTGAGCCTGGTGACGGCTGTCGGCTTTGCGGCATTCCACATTGGATCCATTCGCAGCTGCTGTTCCCAGTTCTGCTGCGAAGCGACGAGTTCCGGCGTCGATTCGGACATTTCCTTCTGCAACCGTTCGATTTCGGATTCCAGTTCACGTTTCTGAACCTTCTGTTCGTCGGTGTAAATCTCCAGCAGCGGAGCTTCATCGCGCCTGTCGGCATCCTGCGTGTTGTTCAGAATCGCAAAGAAGCGGAAGTACTCTTCCTGCGAAATCGGGTCGTACTTGTGCGTGTGGCACTGAGCACACGCCATCGTCGTCCCCATCCAGACGGCCATCGTGGTGTTGACCCGGTCGACAACCGCCACGTTGCGGAACTCTTCGTCGTTGGTGCCGCCTTCGCTGTTGGTCATCGTATTGCGGTGGAACGCCGTGGCGATCAGTTGATCTTCGGTGGCATCGGGCAGCAGGTCTCCGGCAAGCTGCTCGACGGTAAACTGATCGAACGGCATGTTGTCGTTGATCGCTCGAATCACCCAGTCGCGATAG
>CAZHET010000846.1:0-1704 GCA_964531585.1 uncultured Planctomycetaceae bacterium
AACCTCGCCTGCTGATTCTCGGAGCACACCCGGACGATGCCGAATTCGCCGCCGGGGGACTCGCGACAATTTATCGCCAGCTTGATCGCGACGTGAAGATGGTGTCCGTGTCGGATGGAGGTGCCGGTCATCATGAACGGTCGCCGCGTGAGCTTGTCCCGCTGCGTCGTCAGGAAGCCGCAGCTGCCGCGGCCGTGATCGGCGCGATGTCTGAGACCTGGGATTTCCCCGATGGAAGTCTGGAACCAACACTGGCGCTTCGCGAACGCATCATTCGCGAGATCCGCGAGTTTCGCCCGGACCTTGTTCTGACGCACCGCATTTGCGATTACCACCCGGATCACCGAGCCGTCGGTCAGTGCGTTCAGGACGCATCGTACATGGTCACGGTGCCTCCCGTCGTACCGGACGTCCCCGCGCTGCGAAAGGATCCCGTCGTCGCGTATCTGCCGGACCTGTTCACTCGGCCGGCTTCGCTGCGAGCAGACGTCATGATCGACATAGAACCGCATCTGGACACCATCGCGAGAATGCTGGCGTGTCATCGGACTCAGTTGTTCGAATGGCTCGCCTACGAAGCAGGAATTCTCGAAACCGTGCCTGACAGCGAGGACGAAAAGCCTGCGTGGGTCCGACGCTGGTTCGAAGAACGAGCCGCACCGCGAACCGAACGATTCCGCCCCGAACTGATCGACGCCTGCGGTGACCTTCGAGCCAGCGGCATCAACTTCATCGAAGTCTTCGAAATCAGCGAATATGCCCGCCAGCCGGATGCGGAATACCTGAGCCAACTATTTCCCGGTTCGCTCACGGCAGAAACCGGTGACCGACCCTGAACACGTTCTGCAAGCCGCACGGGAAGGATGTCAGCCCATCTGGCCGTCGAGACCGTTCACTGGCGAGCATCGCGACATCCGTCCGCAATCCGCATGGACGCGCGCGGTGCCAGCGGTCTTGCGCCGGGCACGCGGACTGACGTCGCGTTGCTCGCCAAACGCGCGTCGCAGTCTCCTTTGCGGGACACCGACTCTTTTGTGGGATACCGAATGTCAGAACGAACGCTTTCTGGTCACCGCGACGACGATCTGTGAGAACGTTGGCGAAAGTGTCGGTCGGCGTTTGTCGGTGTGCGAGACGGCTTCTATAACGCAGACGCCAGCATGACGACGGCGCGTTGCACGGTCGCCGATTCGCTGGGCGCTCGGACGAATTCATCTCTTGGCACGGTCAGGGACAGGCGTTGGGTCATCTTTCCGACGGATTTCTGGGTTATCGCACGTCGTTCATGCTGGACGCGGTTGTGTGCGCACTGGTGCTGGTTGTGCCGTGGCTGCTGTACAGCCTGTGGCTGGTGAAATTTCGCCGACGGTATCATCTTCACAAGTGGCTGCAGATCTGGCTGGG
Source organism: uncultured Planctomycetaceae bacterium (assembly GCA_964531585.1). Classification (GTDB taxonomy): domain Bacteria; phylum Planctomycetota; class Planctomycetia; order Planctomycetales; family Planctomycetaceae; genus JAWKUA01. The sequence continues at coordinate 1,405 of CAZHET010000846.1, forward strand.
AATCGTGCTGCTGCTGGCAGTCGGAGCGTTTGAAATTGACCTGCAGCTTGTTCACGGCGGCTGGGAGAACATCGTCGCGAAGTCGCATTCCGATGACGCGGCACTGGCGGCGAAAGTGGCGGCGGTGGAACCGTACCTGCATGTTCATCTGCTGTTCGCGATCAGCACTCCGGTCCTCTGGGCCATCACATTGACTCTGGCCTTGCGGCGGTTTTCCAATCTGCCAGCACCGGGAAAGCACAGCAGGGCGCACAAAGTTCTGGGCTGGCTGTCAACGATCGATCTGACGCTCACGTCCGT
>CAZHET010000847.1:0-1693 GCA_964531585.1 uncultured Planctomycetaceae bacterium
TTGGGGTCAGACACTTTTTTTCCCATTGCTAAGGGACAGCGATCTCGTTGCCTGCAACGAACAGCCGAACTCTCCATCCCGCGACCTGCCTGGCGCTTGCACCGGTTCTCCCCAAACCGTCAACCCCGGCGAGCGCCTTGGGGCTTGTGGGCCGGGGCTTGCGGCCTGACTGTTGACGACGGCTCCGGCCATGATACACGCGCCCTGCGAGCATCATGCTGAGTCGGACTCCAACGCGAAATTCACCTGCGCGACCTTCCAGCGACAGCTACAGCAGTTCCTCAATCATCGCCCCCGTCAGCGGAAACGATCGCATTGTGTGATTGTCCTTGCTCCACGACGAATCAGCCGTCGTGCTTGCTGGCTGTTGCCACCGCGTCGGTTCGGGTCGAAGCAGGCTGCTCCAGGCGTAACGTGCCGCCGGGCTAAGAGACCGCGACGCGACCGGAATCCGTTCTTCAACACGCGAATCCGGTTGCCAGTACCACGGCAGAAACGCGGCTGTCAGTGATGCAACACCAGTGCGCCGTGACTCGGCTGTTGCAACCGAAGCCGCGACCGGTGATTGTTCGGGTACGTCGGTCGGTTCGCTGGCGATGGGCGCGGGTTCCGGAACGCTGGCCATTCTGCGTTCATTGTGACTGCTTGAAAGTTCGCGTGTCGACAACGGCCACGCCGTCAGGTTCACTGCCGAAACGAGCAGACCGCACAGCATGCCGGATGCAAACAGCGTACACGCCCGGCGCTTCGACACGGTTGCCGGGACTCGCTGAGCGAGAGCCTTCTCTGCTGCGTTCCAGCCTGCTCGGTAGAACGTGTCTTCCGTCAGATCGCCGGTGCCAACGGGAACCAGTCGACGAAGGTGCTGCTCAAAGTCCGATGAATGCTGCATAAGTTGGTCTCCTGGCTGGTTGACTGTTCGTCATTTGCCCTGTTGCGCGGAAATCAGCAGTCTCAATTCAGAAATTCCCGCTTCGTACTTGCGGTGAGCCGTCGCGTGCGACAGTTCGAATGCCTCGGCAATCTGCCGGAAAGTCATGTTGTTCCACAGGTGAGCTACCACAATGTCTCGCGTCACGTCATCCAGGTTTTTCAGCGCGTTCTGAATTTCGTCGGCGGACGGGTTATCCAGCGACGACGGATCGAGGGGTTCCATCCATGCCGACCGGAAGCTGACCGCAGTGGCTTCGCGAGCGGAGCGGCGGTTCTGATCGCGGACCGCATCGAGCGCCGCATTGCGAACGACCTTCAGCAGCCACGCCGCAGGTTCGTCCGGTGCTGGTTCCTGTGCGGCGAGACGAATAAAGGCCTCCTGCACGCAGTCTTCGGCTGCACTGGCGGCCGCCGTTCCGCAGCGGCTGCGAGCCAGCAGCAGCAGTGCCGCCGCGTGCGCTCGCCACAGTCGTGATAGTTCGGCGGAAGACAGCACTCGGATTCTCGTGACAGGTCATCGTTCGTGTCCTCTGCACAGATGACGTCACGGACGCGATTTTGTCTCAGGAAATCTTTCGCAGGACGGCCGAGCATCGCGATGTCGGTCCGCCGCGGGAGTTCGCCGCGCCCGGACGTAGCGGACCGGTCGCGGCGCGCGGAAAACGGCTTCGGGCGTGCACGGATCGACTGACAACCGCTCAGCCAAGCTGCAGCAGTTCCTTTGGCAGATTGAAATGCACGTTTTCCTGCCGCAGCGTTT
>CAZHET010000848.1:0-1679 GCA_964531585.1 uncultured Planctomycetaceae bacterium
CAGCGGCACCATTCCCGTGGCAGAATTTTGGGCTGCATCACGCAGTTTCGCCGGGAATTCCCGCAGTTGCGGTCAGAGCGACACATAATACCGGCAACGGGCAGCCTGATATTTTTTCGACACCGGAACACATGATGATTGCCACCAGTCCAGCGGAACCTGGTCACACAAAACTCTTCGAATGCACGGCTCAAACGGACGCCACGAATGCAGCACCTTTTTTTGTGGTTGGTGTCGGTCGCTCCGGAACGACTCTGCTGCGCCTGATGCTGAACAGTCATCCGCGGCTGGCAGTGCCCTACGAAGGCCACTTTATTCCGCGATACATCGCCGACAGCCCTCGCTTTGGCGTACTGACAGATCGCAACAATCGGCGCCGGCTCGTGGAGGCAATTCTGGGTGAGCCAATGGTCCGGAAGTGGGACCACTCGTGGGATAAGCAGGACCTGATTGACAGAACGGAATTGAATCCGACGCTGCCCGGTGTCGTCGCGGGACTCTACGAGCAGTACGCGGCAGCCAAAGGGAAGCCTCGCTGGGGTGACAAGTCCGAGTACATCGACGGCATCCCCGACATCAGCCACCTGTTTCCCACATCAAAGTTTATACACATCGTTCGTGACGGCAGAGACGTGGCCAATTCCGTGCTGCGTCTGCCGTGGGGCCCGAGCGACCTGATCTCGGCGGCGACCTGGTGGAACGACTATGTCTGGGTCTGCCGCAGAATGGGACAGATCCTCGGCCCCGACCGATACCACGAAGTGCGTTTCGAGGATCTGATTTACGACCCGGAAGAAAGTCTGGGGCAAATTTGTCACTTTCTCGGGGAAGACTTCTCGCGAGACATGCTGAACTATCACCGCCACCATCAGGAACAGATTCCGGATGACCGGAAATGGCAGCACAGGAATTCCGACGCGCCCCCCAATACGAATCGGGCATACGCCTGGAAGCACGACATGCGTCCGGTGGACGTGGCAATATTCAACCGCTACGGCGGCCGAATGCTGGCGGAACTGGGCTACGAGATCCCGGAACGCCCATGCAGCATTCCAGTCATGGGCGCACGCTACCTGAGCCTGGTCGGCCGTAAGCTGCTGACAGCAGGGTGGTCCGGATTTCATTCGCCATCCGAACGATAGAATGCCCACGCCGCAGATCACGTGCGGGATCGGCTGCCGTCGTTTCCGAAAGCAGCGTCCAATCGGTCCAGGCCGCTGCGTCGTGATCAGGCTCATTCTGTCGGCGTCGTGACCTCCCGCATGCGGGGCAATACTCTGATTGCAGCTGCAATCTCTCGCGGGCAACCACGCCCACGAACTGTGCGGCGTACATGCCTGACCGCTCCTGTTCAAAAGGAACTCACGGCGCACGGTATTGAATGACGTATTCGGGTCGGCGCTGAGAAACCAAAGCGGCATTGCCCGATGTTGCAGTTTCGTGACTTGTCATCCCACGCTCGCATCCGTGAACACGGTATTCGTGATTGCTCGTTCCGTCAGGGTTGGTAGCCAGCGCGAATTTGCGAACCAGCCAGCGCATTTTGAAAAATCGCAGAATCACAAAAAACAGCGGCCTTCACGATTGCAGATCTCGCCGGAACAATTTAGGGTTTGAGGCGTAAAGGCGTAAAGGCGTAAAGGCGTAAAGGCGTAAAGGCGTAAAGGCGTAAAGGCGTA
>CAZHET010000849.1:0-1654 GCA_964531585.1 uncultured Planctomycetaceae bacterium
TCATTCACATCGAAATTCAGGCACGAACACAAACCTATGAATAATCCGGGTTAGCCGCGGGTGTTGGCGTCCCGGGCCGATCCGCGATGACCCGACGCTAGCGCGTTCGGCTCAGATAGATCCCCTTCTGCCGCTCGCATTAGGCGTGTAACGCTCGTTGCCGCTCCGCCCGACTTTCGCTTTCCTTACGCCACGCGTCTTTCAGTGGCACGCCCTGCGAATCGGTTCCGTGATTGCAATTTTCCTGCCGCAGGGAAACAATCGTGTCAGACGCATGAGTCCCAAGCCCGGTGCTGATCTGTGACGCATCGGGAACGCGACCTGGCCGAAACGCGACACTGGAAGAAGTTCACGTGATGAAATCATTTGCCTTGCTCGTTCTTTCAGCCCTGGTGCTGCCCGCTGCCGCCGAAGAACCAAAGGCCGTTCTTCTGGAACACGGAGTCAAAGTCCTGGGAAGTACTCTCGTGATGGAGCAGGAAGGGGACTTTCGTTCGCAACTGAACAGTTCGACAAAACTCCGGCGCGGCCTGAACGACGCTGCGAAGCGCCTGGCGATCGCGGAACAGCAAATGCTGGAACTTAAACGCAACATCGCGGCTCTGACGGAAACCAACGTCAGCGTCAATGCCCAGCTTAGCAATACCAATCCGAACAATACGGCGCTGTACAACCGGCTGGTGGGAGCCAACAACGCGAATCTGGGTCTGCTGCGACTCAGGCAGGATCAGTTGAAGGCCGGTGAAAAACAGCTTGACGAAATCCGTGCCGCCGCGATGAAGGCTCAGGAGGATTTCGTCACGTTTGTGCTGGAAGCGCGGACGCTGGCGGATTCGATTGAAGCGAGGCGCCAGCAGGCAGCCGCCGATGCGGCGGTTCAGGCGGCCGTTCGTGAACTGAACGAAGCAGAGAGCAAAGAATACACCCTGGACGAACCATCCCGAGCATTCAGCCAGGCGGTCAGGAAGCTCGAAGACCTGGAAGCGCTCGTCCTGTCGGAAGAGATCACGCTGCGCAGAAACAGTGGTGGTACGCTGCTCGCCTCTGTGATCGTCAACGGTGAAGACGCCGTCGAAATGACTGTGGATTCCGGTGCCAGCATCATCGTGCTGCCGGATGCGATGGCGCAGAAGCTGAACGTTGTGCCAGGCCCATCTGATCCGCGGATCACGCTGATCCTGGCGGACGGAGGGCAGATTGTCGGTACTCAGTTGGTTCTGAAGTCTGTGCGAGTCGGTCAGTTCGAAGTGGAAGATGTCGAATGCGCGGTGCTGGGGCCGGATGCGCCCAACGCTGAACCTCTGCTGGGGATGAGCTTCCTGAAAGCGTTTGAGTTCCGCATCAACTCCGCAGAAGCAACGCTTACGCTGACTCGCGTCGGCGAAGAACGCGAACCTGCACGCCGCCGCGATCGCTGACAGATCACAGTCCGTGAGTGGCTTCGCTGCGCAGAGAGCGACCTCGTTCAAGCAGATTCGTCGAGACGTCCGGTCGCTTCGGCTGCATGCGAATGCTGATCTGCCGATGATCTCGGACGTGCGTTCCCAGGAAATTGTCACTGACAAAATCCAGCGGGAATCGCTGGTACCACGGGGCGTTAATATCCACGAGCTGCGTCTGAGTTTCGAAGCCGTCTTTCAGCAACTGAATCTCA
>CAZHET010000850.1:0-1648 GCA_964531585.1 uncultured Planctomycetaceae bacterium
GTAGGTGTCCAATGTGCGCAGCGTGATTCCTGCCGGTTTTGTCGGGCCGGTTTGGAGTTGGGAGAGTTGCGGCGGGTGAAGCGGAGTTCACGCGGCATCGGGAATCAGGCGGTTCAGCAGCTCGTCCGGGGAGCGAGAGGGGTCCGGCGGCGGGAGAGAGAGCGAAGCCGACAGTTCCTGGAAGCGACTGACTCCGGTCTCGGCCCAGCGACTCAGTTCCTGCAGCACCGAACGCAGCGTGAACTGAGGAAGATGGACACGCAGCGAATCCAGCACGCTGACCACCACCGTGCGGCGGCGGCCGCCGTGAACCGTCTTGCTGCCGCGACAGGTCTCGCGGTCCCTGGCCGCACCGCGCAGTTGTCGTTCGCTGGCGTTGTTCGTCGGGTCAACGTCCGGGTGAATCACGAACGTGAACAGTTCCTCGTCGCCCGTCAGACGCACGATTTCCTCCACCAGGTTGACGAAGTCCTTCTCGGCGTCGTCCTGCGGCGCGCGGCCGTTTATGAAGCGGGCACCGCAGCACTCGCAGATCGCGTCGACCAGTTCCTGCACGCGCTCCCGCCGACCGGCTTCGCTCAGACGTCCGTCCGCGGCGATCGCCTTGCCGCGACGGAAAATCTCCAGCAGCGAATCCAGGAAGTTCCGGTATCGAGGCCGGTTGGGTTTCAGCAGCGTCAGCCGGATGGCCTTCCGCAGCAGATGAGCCCAGCATTTCTGAGCTGTCGTGAATCCGCGATACACGGCCGCGTCGTCGCTGACCACAATTCCTTCGAAGGTCAGCTTGTCGATCAGCGTTTGCAGCGTGGCTCCGTCCTTGCGGCAGCCGAACAGCGTGATGCGGACCGTCTCGGAAAGAAACGCCCACACCGAATTGATGCTCCAGCCGGTTTCGTCGGAATAGATCACCGCCGAGACGGCCAGCAACTGGCACAGCCGGTCGAATTCCGGCAGCCATTCACGCATCAGGCGGTTGAGCATCGCGTCGAGCTGCGATTTCCGCACACGCAGTTCCCAGAAGAACTCCAGTTCCGCCGCCACCTTGTCGAGCGACAGCCCCGTGACGTAGTGCTGAAACGCCACGGCGGTGAGGATTTCGATCCCGTACTCACCCCGCTTCGGCACACCGGGAATCTGCGGGACGCATCCGTCCGGCCCGGCGTGGATGTGATACGCGACGCGCTGGGCGTGCCCGTCGATGATCCGCCACACCGGCCGCGAATACCTGAGCATGCATTCGTCGATCGTCCGGCCGTCGGGAATGATGTCTTCGTGGACGGTGGCCTGAGCCAGTTTCTCGGCCGTGGTGATTCTGCCGCGGCGCGACGACTTCTGTTTGCCGTGCTTCTGTTTGCCACCGGATTTCTGCTCACGCCGCTTGTCTTCGGCGTCGAGCGAATAGGATTCGCCGAGCCGGGTGGTCGGATTCTTATTCTCGAGTTCGCCAATCCGCGCTTGCAGTTCGGCAAGCTGCCGATCCCGGTCCGCCAGTTGCCGTTCGAGTTCCGCAAGCTGCCTCTGTTGCTCAGCAACCAGCGACAGCAGTTCCTGCTGCGACAATGCGCCTGATGGAGTCCCTTCCATCCCGGAAATCTACACCAAAACCCAAAAACGTGTCACCACCTCTTCGCGCACAATGGACACCTAC
>CAZHET010000851.1:0-1620 GCA_964531585.1 uncultured Planctomycetaceae bacterium
TGTGGGTTCGCGGTGGTTTGATGAGGTTCCTCAACATGCGCAGTGACAGCACGTCTAACGATCCAATGGCTGACAATGACCGAGCGACGTCGCAACTGATTTCTGATTCGCTATCCGGCCGCCTGAGCGTGGAGCAGCAGCGCGTCGTCCAGAACGAACTGACAAGGAACCGCCAGAGCCGTGCGTTTGCGAAGATCTCTGCGCTGATCCAGGATTCCGTGTCGGACATCGCCCGCAGGGCTGTTGATGGCGATCAGGGAATCTCGCCGGGTCTGTCGCAGGCCGCAAAGGCGCGGCTGAAGGATTCGGTGCGTCGCGAGTACGTGCGTCACAGCCAGGCGCACATGGCCACCACGATCACCGTGGAAACTCTTGACGACCGCACGGACTCACTGGCAGGATCATGGTCGGCAACCGTAGCGGCAGGCGGTTCCGGCGATGGTCGCCACACAACCGCTGAGTTCACTCTGTTGCGGAAACTGGGCACAGGCGGACTGGGGACCGTCTGGCTGGCTCGCGACGAGCGACTGAAGCGGTCCGTCGCACTGAAAGAACTGAATCCCGGTGCCGTGGAATTTCCGCGCGCGTGGGAACGTTTCCATCGCGAAGCACAGATCACCGGCCAGCTCGCTCACCCCAATATCGTGCCGCTGTATCAGTTCGGCACCGACAAAGATTCCGGCAAACCGTTTTATGCCATGCGGTTCGTCGGCAAAAGGACGCTGGTTCAGGCGATTGAGGAATATCACGAACGCCGCGAAGCCGGAGAAGATGTTGCCGTTGATCTGCAGCGGCTGCTGATGGCGTTTATTGATGTGTGCCACGCGATTGCATACGCGCATTCGAAGGGTGTCATTCACCGCGACCTGAAGCCCGAAAACATCGCTCTGGATGACTTTGGCCAGGTCATCGTCCTGGACTGGGGACTGGCCAAACTATCCGGCGACTACGACGAAGACAGCATTCTGTCGGGCGTCGTGCTTTCGTCGGAGAGTGCCTTCGGTCAGACAATGGCGGGTGAAGTCATCGGCACGCCGCTGTATATGGCTCCGGAACAGGCGGCCGGCGATCAGGAAAAAGTCGACCAGCGCACCGACGTTTACGGTCTGGGAGCCATCCTGTTCGCTATGTTGACCGGAAAGGCACCGCACGAACAAAGCAGCGTCAACGAAAACCGCAGCCGGCCGATTGCTGATCTGCTGAAGGTGATTGCCGAACAGCCGTCTCCGCACACACGGGAGATTGTGGAAAGCGTGCCGCTTGGGCTGGACGAAATCTGCGCCCGAGCGATGCAGGCCCGGCAGCATTCCCGCTTTCAGAATGCAACAGAACTGGCGGACGCAGTCGAACGCTGGATGGCTGGCCGCAGCACACGCCGAACTCAGTACGCGAACGCTCGCGGCGAAGGTCGTGAGCTGCGGACCAGTATGCAAAACTTTGTGCGCGATCTGGAACGCAATGCTCGTTTTATGGCCAGCCTGCCACCGATTCAGGGCATCGTGAATAACAGACTGGGCCGCGACAATGAGGACATTGGCATTTGGCGGGAACGCCTGGGAGTGATTTTCCGCGGGCTGCTGCGCACGAACTGCGATTTCTGTTCGGTGTCGATGTCCGAAG
>CAZHET010000852.1:0-1619 GCA_964531585.1 uncultured Planctomycetaceae bacterium
GACGCGGGCCGCGGTACGGCGGAATTCGAACAGGCGCTGGCCATCATTCCGCGGCTGCAGCATCGGCTGGACGTCACGGTTGATCGGTATCTGGTGGCCAGAACTCGCGTGCGAGCGCGTTCGCTGAGTACTTCTGTGGGCCGTGACCTGCTGGGCCGGGCGTTGTACGGTCTGCAGAAACTGGTGTCGCAGATGATTTCCGAAAAGTACCTGCACATCGGTCATCAGCCGCATCTGCCGGCAGAAGTGGACGCCCGTCTGGAATCCTTGCTGCAGCCGGGCGACGTCATTGTGACTCGCAAGGAACACGCGCTGACAAATTATTTTCTGCCCGGCTACTGGCCTCATGCCGCGCTGTACATCGGCACGTCGGCTCAGCTTTGCGAAGCAGGGTTGCAGGAACATGCAAACGTGAAGACTCGGTGGCAGACGCTGGAAACCTGCGACGCGGCACGGCCAAATCGTGTGCTGGAATCGCTGAAGGACGGCGTGCGCGTGCGGTCACTGACAGTGCCGTTTTCCTGTGACGCCGTCACCATCATTCGACCGATGCTGTCTCGCGAAGACGTCATGACGGCGATCGGCCGCGGCTTTTTTCACGACGGCAAACCGTACGACTTCGACTTCGATTTCTCACGGTCCGACCGCATGGTCTGCACGGAAGTTGTGTACCGGTCTTACGAAGGCATCGGTGGGCTGCGGTTCGAACTGACTCGCCGCGCCGGGCGACTGACGCTGTCGGCCGAAGACCTGCTCCAGATGGCGCTGAAGCAGGACGGCTTTCGCGTGCTGGCCTGTTACTGTCCGCTGCGGTCGGGGGAAATTGCATCCGGTGCCGTGGCGGAAGAAACTGTTCGCGTAACCGCGGGACACAAGCATCCCGCCCACGAGACTTCCTGCAGGGAGATCCTTCACCATGAATAACCCAGGCACCATGAATAATCCAGGCCGCTTCAGATTCCGGATCGCACATGTCTTCGTGCTGCTGGTCATGGCATTCGGGCAGTCCGTCGTGCGGGCGGATGAGCACGGCTGGCAGGCCGGAGTCGCACGAACCGTGATTACTCCGCAGCAGTTGATGTGGATGTCGGGCTATGCGTCTCGTCACAGGCCGGCGGAAGCCACGCTGCACGACCTGTGGGCAAAGGCGCTGGTGCTGCGAGACGATGGCGGAAACGAAGCCGTCCTGGTGACTCTGGATCTCATTGGACTGGACCGGGACACGTCAGGCGACATTTGCCGTCAGTTGATGGACGTGCATCGGTTGAAGCGTTCACAGATCGCATTGGTGACGTCGCATACTCACACGGGACCGGTGGTCGGTGAGAATCTCGGAGCGATGTATTTTCACGGTGACGATCAGGCAAAACTGGTCCGTGAGTACCGGCAGTTTCTGATTCGCTCCGTCATCGAAGTCGTTGCGAAGGCGTTCGAGGATGTCGCTCCGGCGTCGCTGAGTTACGGTCAGGGAACTGCGACATTTGCCGTCAATCGCCGCAACAATCGCGAAGCCGATGTTCCCGCGCTGCGGGACGCCGGACAGTTGCAGGGCCCGATCGACCATGCGGCTCCGGTGCTGGCTGTTCGCGATCACGACGGACAGTTGAAAACGATTGTCT
>CAZHET010000853.1:0-1607 GCA_964531585.1 uncultured Planctomycetaceae bacterium
CCAGTCCCATGTCGTCGGCCAGGCAGGCTCCCAGCCCCAGCTTCGTCATGAACCACAGCCAACGCACTCCGTCTACCTGGTACGGCCGCAGAGTTGCGTTGAGCTGACGACCGGGTTCGCAGTCCACAATGCCGGAAGGATCGCGAAGCTGCCGCAGAGTTTCCTGCAGCCAGTCCCCCGCCGTCACGAACGACCACTGAGCCGTTTCTTCGTCGACGTCGTCGGCACCAAACTGCACACCCGCCAGCATTCTCATGCCCTGAATGAAGTCGACTCCGTTCGCGTGCTGCTGTTCGATTTGCTGCCAGTGTTCCAGCGCCTGCCGCAGCTTGTCCTGATCGACTTCGACCCATTTGCCGCGCAACATCGCCAGGCCGTCGGTGGCCTGCAGAATCCGGTCACGTTCCTCCCTGGTGAGCGGCTCGCCGTCCAGAGCCAGGTCGACCGAAAAATCCATCAGACCGTCCAGCCCGACATGGCTTGTTGGCTTCTGCCCGATGCTCACACGCACTTCCGGCCGGCGCACGCTGCGAACTTTCCACCAGTCCGGAACACGCACGACCAGCCCCGCTTCTTCCATCGTGGGCACGCTGGTCAGAAACCGATGAGCCTGCCGGATGTTGAGCGCATGTGGCTGAAACAGACGTCGCGAATCGAGCATTTCGCGAACCAGCGAATTTTCCGCCGCCGCTTTCTTTACCGGTTCCAGCAACGCCGCCAGCTTCTGCTGATTCTTCTCGCCGGCATAGTGCTTCAGAGCTTCCGCCAGCGGAAGATGCTGCACTTTCGCCTTCGCCGACAGCCGGTGAGCGTACGTCGCCAGAAACGCAAACGGTTTGTCGGGATCGCGTTTGTTCTCAGCCAGATGAAACGTGACTCGCCCCAGCAGGTTCCACAGCGGGTTGATGCTTCTGAGCCACGAGACCGCTCCGTCTTTGGATTCAGCCGCCTGCGTCAGCGAATACTCTGCCAGTTCGTTCCACAGCGCCTTCAGCACCTCCGGCGTCAGATACTCCAGCCCGCGCATCGGCGGAGCGTTTTCGATGAGTTCAATCAGCGGCAGTTCGGCCGGAGGTTCGATCGTGCCGGAGCCGGGCTGCTTCTTTGCTCCAGCCAGTTGCTGCAACCCGTCATCGCCAAGTCCGCACAGCTGAAGAAAAAACCGCTGAGCATATTCGCGCCAAAACACGAACTCACCAGGCAAGTCACACTTCAGCTCCGCCGAAGCCAGCAGCAACAACCCCGCCGCAGACGATTCACCAAACGCGCGGCGCAGTTTCTCCGAGACAGCATCGGAAAGCACAACTCCCGCAACGGCACGCTCGTCCGCGTCATCAACACGCAAATGCCCCGAAGGCGTAATCACCGGCTGAATACTCATGCGCGGAGATTACTGCCTTTGGAATTCAGAGCAACTGGTTCGCGTTTGATCTCTCGTCCCGAAGATCGAGCGTCGACCTCAGACCTCTCGTTCCGAAGCTCGAGCATCGGAATGCCAATCCCGGAATCTCTGCTTCCACGACCTCACGACGACCGGTACCGGTACCCCCCGCGCGAAGCGGAGCTTCGAGGATATGCGAGCCCAGGCAGGAGCCCGGGACCGAGTT
>CAZHET010000854.1:0-1607 GCA_964531585.1 uncultured Planctomycetaceae bacterium
TTCCTGCTGGGCTCCGTAATGCAGATCACGGAAGACGCTGCCTGGTAATCCTTCTGCATCCAAATCCAGCAGAAACACCAGCAGTGTTTTTTCGGCATCTTTGGCAGTCCGGAATTCCTGCTGCGTGTACGACAGGTCGAGCTGGTCTCGAACCGGCATCCCGTACCGGAATCCGAGGATTCCCAGGTAGATGTCGCAATCCAGAACGTGATTGCTGTCGAGTTCCGTCGGCGTCATGGACGCCGCTGGAAAGTCTCGCACCTCGATGGCCACCATTCCGGCTTCGCGGACGGCATCCAGCGCGGCAGTGACAAAACTGCGAGACGCCGGATGTTCCGCCATCTCGCTGGTATGACTGAGGAATACTTTCAGCGTTTTTGCGTGTCCGCTCATGACATGGATTTGCCCGACACGTTGTTGAATCAAACATGACCCGGCAGGACGTTCGAACCTTGCGGCCTACCAGGCCTGCCGGGTCATTCTCATGTTTCGGCCGGAGACAAATTGTCGCCGACACCGGAAGGGAGACCGTGGACTGCACGCGGCACAGTTGACGACTCCGTAAAGTCATCAATTCGGGCATATCCGCGAAAAAAGGGTTCAGACCCCATTTGCCGGAACCGGCCCGATGGGTGCTTCGCACAAACGGAGTCTGAACCCCTTTTTCGCTGGAGCGCAGTGCTGGAAATACGAAAACCGTTGTTGTTGTTACGGTTCTCGGGCGTGTTGTGGTTGCGATTCGCCGACCGCAGATTCTGCGGATTGTTGTTGTTGAACGAGCCGCCCCGCAAAACACGAGAATTCGGCCACCCTCCCGTGACGGAACTTAACGTTCAGCAGCAGTTTTCGCAAATGCCACGTGTTGGCGTGCGACGCATGAGCAATCCATGCCTGAATTCGGCGAGTCACTGTGGCCAGGCTCATGCGACCTGCCGCGAACTCACGCTGCATTATCCGCAGACGGCGTCGGAAACGCAGCACGTTGGCCCGATCCAGCCAGCGATATTCCGGCCAGACACGATACCCCAGAAAACGGAGTCCGTCACACACCCGGCTGATGACCCGCTTTTGCGGGTGCAGCCAGAGCCGCTGATCGACGAGGAATTGCTCCACTGCATCACGCACGTCAGCAAGTCGCTGCTTGTCATTGTCCAGGATCACAAAATCGTCCGCATATCTGACGTAGGCCCGGCAGCCGAGTTGCTCCTTGATGAAGTGGTCGAGCGGATCGAGGAACACATTCGCGAAGAACTGACTGGTCTGGTTGCCAATCGGCAGTCCCCGCGGTCGTTCGCATTGAGTGAACAGGTCGTCGCCGGGAAACATTCCACTGACCGCTTCCTGCTGGTTCGAATGGGAAATAATCAATCCCGCCAGCCAGAGGACACCCGGATCTTTAATCTTCCTGCCGAGAATGGATTCCAGGAGCCGATGGTCGATGCTCGGAAAGAATTTGCGGACGTCACACTTGAGAACGTACTGATATTGCCGGGCGAAGTTCTGATAGCGTGACACGGCGGCATGGGTTCCCTTGCCCTTGCGACAGGCGTAGCTGTCGTGAATAAACGATCGTTCGAAGAAGGGCTCCAGAATATTGCACAGCGCGT
>CAZHET010000855.1:0-1591 GCA_964531585.1 uncultured Planctomycetaceae bacterium
ACGATGAACGGCAACTGCCCCGACGAATTCACTGTCAGAATCGGCATGACGTTGGGATGAACAATCGCCGCCGTCGCCTGAGCTTCCCGAGCAAACCGCTTGCGAGCCGCCGCACTCGTGGCCAGTTGCGGTGCCATCACTTTCACAGCCACCAGCCGGTTGAGTTCTTCCTGAAACCCCTTCAGCACAATGCCGTTGCCGCCGTGACCGATGATCGACCGCACTTCGATGTTGTCAATCCGCCCGAGTGCCTGACTGTTGTCGCTGGGTTCCAGAAAGTCGACGGCGAAGTCGTGCGGCTTGAGGTCCGCGTCGAAGAACTCACTGGCGTGGGACCGGGCTGACGCATCGCGAGGAATCAGCGTGGAAACGATTTGCCTTGCCGGATCAACAACGCCGGTCGTTTCGTTGCGAAGGACGCGTTCGATGCGAGACCATTCGCCACTGCGTCCGGCAAGTTCTTCCAGCCGATCTCGACATTCCGCGCATTCCGCCAGATGAGCGGCCAGCGTTTCTTCCTGCTGTTCGGTGAGCACATCGTCGAGCGACCGTCTCAGCAGAACGTGATCGCAGTGTGTTGTGGGCGCGGGCATGGGTGACACTTGGGAGTTTTGGTTTCCGATTGAATGCGACGTTCATCACGTCATGACTTCTTCCACCTTCGTTCTGATTTTTGCCATGATCCGGCTGCGGGACATGTAAATGCTGCCGGGGCTGAGGTGGAGTTCTGCGGCCACGTCGCTGACGGTTTGTCCTTCGATGACGGTGGCCCAGAATGCTTTCCAGCTTGTTTCGACAAATTCGCCGCGGACCTGTTCGGCCGCCCAGACGATCAGTTCGTGTTCGTACCGCTGAACCTGATCGGCATCCGGTTCGGCGGGAATGTTGCTCAGCAGATCGACGATTTCCGTGCCGCCGTGACCTCCGGCCTGTTTGCGTTCTCGCGTCATGAATTTGATGACGATGTTTCGCGACACCGTTGCCAGCCAGCGACGAAACGACGCCGGACTGCCGTCGTCCTGCCAGCCGTCGACGGACTTCGCGATCGCCAGCAGCACCTGCTGCACAACGTCGGGAACATGCCGTTCGGGAACTCCCTGGCGAACGGCCAGCCGCCGCAGAAACGGTTCGTAGGTGTCCATGAAATCCCGCCACGCGGGTTCATTCCGCGGATCGTTGAGCCGTGCGATCAGGCTGATTCGAGTTTCAGGCTGCGGCATGATGTTTGTTTCCTGCCCGGTGGAGTCCCTGTGAAACGAGGAATCTCACGCGCAGCACGGAAAGTTTTCGGAGATTTCGTGGAACGCGGGAAATCACAGCTGTGTTCGAGTCGGCGCGAGGCGCGGTCAGCTGGCCATGCGCGGACGCAGGCTGACATCTTGGTGGAACGGCGCGCGTCGTCCGGTGCCGGGAAAACCGGAAGGTCCGCAACCAGCCGCTCGTGTGCATTCGGCGATTTCATTCCGCGCAAGACGCGGGTACTTTGTCAGCCGTGTCATAAGACGAGAGGCAGGTGAGTTCTTACCGGCGGTGTGTCCCGTACGATGGCCTTCCAGGGCCGTCGTCAGGACTGCATCGACGGCCCTGGAAG
>CAZHET010000856.1:0-1585 GCA_964531585.1 uncultured Planctomycetaceae bacterium
ACGATCAGTTCCGCTGCGACAAGCTGTCCGAGAGTCAGTTCTCCGGAAACCACCAGCCAGCCCCCGATTCCGAGCAGCACGGTGCTCGCCACCGCCTGCAGACCCAGAGCGAACAGAATCTGTCGCATCAGAATCCGAAAATGTGCCTTGCGGGCCAGCAGGTAGTTGTGGATCAGCCGGTCTGCTCGTTCCATCGCGAAATCGGCTCCTCCGTCGCTGCGGAACGTTGCCGGGCAGCGGGCAATGTCTTCCAGCCACGCCGCCATGTAGTACTTGTTTTTCGATTCCTTGATCGCGCTCGCGATGGCACCTCTGCCCAGCACCACGATGATGAACGTGATCGACGCCAGCAGCAGCACGTCGAAACCCAGCAGCCACGGGTGATAGAAGCCCAGCACCGCCATGCCCACGACAGTGCTGAGCCCCAGGCCGACACCGTCCAGCAATAGCTGAGCCGACACTTTCTGAACGGTCACGATGTCAAAGAACCGGTTTACCAGTTCCGGTGCGTACTCGCCGTCCGTCGCTTCGACTTCAGCTCGAGGCAGCCGGTGAGCCAGATCGGCAGCGACTCGCGCGAACAGGCGCCGCTGAATAATTTCGACAACGTACGTCTGCAGTGCCCTGACGGCCGCCTGGAAACCAAGGAACGTCAGCAAAATCACGGCCAGCACAACAATCGGCTGCAGAAAACGGCCGAACGCCACCGTGTTGACCAGCGATTCCACAGCAATCGGAGTCGCCAGCATCAGCAGTCCCACGACAAATGCGAACACCAGCACCAGCCAGATGTCCGACCATTCGGGCTTCAGCAACTGCAGCAGGCGGTCGACGGGAGCCAGCTTCGGGGAATGATGGCCGGCGGAGCCTCCAGCCTGGGGCGTCTGCATCACCACGCACCGCAGCTTTCCATCGACAGCCGCTTCCGCGAGATTGCGTCTTAACACGGAGGCCCGCAGCAGTTTGCCTTGGCCGCCGGATGTGCCGCGAACCGTCAGAAACCGGCGGCCGGAAGGTTCCAGCACCGCCAGCCACTTCACATCGGCGTCATCGCGGTAAGTGACGAGCTGCGCCCCGTCAATCGCCAGCGCCATCGCCTCGTCCACTGTACAGTCGACGGTTTTGCATCGCAGCCCCAGGCTTTGAGCAGCCTCGCTCAGCCATTTCCACCACAGCCGCCTGGCATCGCCGGGCCACGCCCGAACCACTTCGCTCACAACACGGCGTGACGCATTGCGCTCCTGAGCGGCGGCTCGCTGCGCGAACTGATCCAGTATCCATGCGCCACCGGGAAACTTCTCTTCGCGAGACTCGTCGCTCATAATTGTCGTCCTGCCTTAAGGACCTTTGTCGGTAGTTTCTACCTCAGTCGGACACATTGAACAAATAGAATCTTTCGTTATGTTGCATCGTAAATGCCGATGGACTGCAACGCGCAGAAATAGGTCGGCAGTCCCGCGAAGCACAATGCCGTACCACGACCACTGCAGTTTCTGCATCGCAAACAAGCGGTGCGCGTGGTACGCTGGCCGAGGATTCATCGAACGGATGTTCGGAATCAAGGAACCCTTCGTTGTTCGGTTGC
>CAZHET010000857.1:0-1572 GCA_964531585.1 uncultured Planctomycetaceae bacterium
GTGGAAGCTGGGACGGCTGTCGAATCCCACGGTGTCGGCCGACGGAACTCACGTCGCCTATTCGGTCCGACGGTACGATCTGAAGCAGAACTCAGGAAAGACGTCCGTTGTCGTCAGAAACCTGCAGTCCGGATCTGAGCGGCCACTGTTGTCGGACTGGAAGTCGGTTAGCGATCTGCAGTTCGCTGCGTCTCCATTCGGCGAGCGTCTGTACTTCACAGGAATTTCGGGCAAACAGGACAAGGAACAGGCTCAGGTCTGGGCGCTGAATCCGCTCGACGGCGCGCTCCTGCAGGTAACGAACCTGACAGCCGCCGATTTCAAACCCGCCAGGGCGAGCGGCAAAGACGAATCGCGTGAGAAGTCAGACGGCGATGCGGCCAGTGACGAGGATGACGAATTCGGCGGAGTCGCCAATCTGAAGGTTGCTCCCGATGGCGCGAGAATTGCCTTCACCGTCGACATCAAGCTGGACCAGACAGTCAACGAGCTTTACAGCGACCTGCCCAAAGCCGACGCGCGCCTGATCGATTCACTGATGTTTCGACACTGGAATGCATGGCACGATTACAGGTACAGCCATCTGCACGTCGCCTCCCTGGGCTCCGACAGCCGCGCGGAAAAACCGGTGGACCTGATGGCAGGCCAGCGAGTCGACTGCCCGGTTCCTCCGTTCGGCGGCAGCGAACAGTTCGCGTGGTCGCCCGACGGAAAGCAGATCGCCTACACCGCCAAGGACGTTGAGAACTGGGCGGAATCAACGGACAGCGACGTCTATCTGGTTGACGTCGCAGATCCGAAGAAGGCGACCAACATCACCAGGGGAATGACCGGCTACGACAACGATCCGTCGTATTCTCCCGATGGAAAGCGGCT
Organism: uncultured Planctomycetaceae bacterium; assembly: GCA_964531585.1. Taxonomy (GTDB): domain Bacteria; phylum Planctomycetota; class Planctomycetia; order Planctomycetales; family Planctomycetaceae; genus JAWKUA01. The sequence goes on from CAZHET010000857.1 coordinate 877, forward strand.
GGCGTTTCATTCCATGCAGCGTGCCGGTTTCGAATCCGACCGGAACCGGATCATGATCTATGACCGCAGCACAGGTCAGATCACAGACGCCACCGCAGGACTGGACCAGACGGCTCACGGTGCGCTGTGGACTCCCGACAGCAGCCGCATCATTTTCACTTCGGAGCATCGGGGAACCGAACAATTGTTTTCCGTCGCACCGACGGGCGGCGGAGCCACACAGATCAGTAGCGGGCAGTTCGACTGGTCTGCTCACGACGTGCTTCCGGACGGCGACCGCGTGCTGGTGAGTTTCCAGAACATGCTGCGGCCGAATGAGCTGGCCGTCATGTCGCTGTCGGATGGAAAGTCGCAGACGATCAGCGGCGTCAACGATGACATCTACAAAACGCTCGAACTGCCGACGATTGAAGAACGCTGGGTCGAAGCAACGGACGGAAAGAAAATCCATACGTGGGTCATTTATCCGCCGGACTTCGACAGGACGAAACAATGGCCGATGCTGACGTATTGCCAGGGCGGACCTCAGGGACAGATCGGTCAGTGGTTTTCGTTTCGCTGGAACTTCCACCTGATGGCGGCCAACGGCTATGTCGTGGCGGCTCCGAACCGTCGCGGACTTCCTGGCTTCGGCCGTGAATGGAACGATCAGATCAGCGGCGACTGGGGCGGCCAGGCGATGCAGGATCTGCTGTC
>CAZHET010000858.1:0-1546 GCA_964531585.1 uncultured Planctomycetaceae bacterium
GGGCGGATTTCGGGATTGTTGGTTTCAAAGTACGAGGTTAATGGCGACGTAAGTTGTTTGCCGGAATAGTTCTTCGCCTCGTCCGGCTTTGATCCACGCGCGGAGCCGGATCATGGTTTCGGCGTTTTCGCGGAGCCAGTAGGTGGAGTTGCTTTTCACTCGCAGATTGATCACCCGACGAATCGCGCTTTCCACAGCACCGCTGCCGATTGGCATCTGACGACTTCTGGAAGCCGAATAGTCCATGCGGCGATGAGTGAGGCCATGCGTGACGAAGTAGTTCAGCCAGGTCGTCTGTTCCTTTGTCCGGCGGCCCGACAGCAGCGTCTCCAGTTCGATCACGACCGAGCCGATTTCGCCACGCAGCAGACGCTTCTTCTGCGTCGTCAGCCACCGTTTACGGCGTGGACCCTTCAGAGATTTGCTGTCCGCGATTTTTCCCAGGTACTCCACAGCGTGCCAGAAGTCGATCAGCTGCTGAACCTGTTCGCGTTTCAGCCCGAGGGCACAGATGAGTTTTGGAATCCGCTTCCAGATCCATGCGGCACCGTCAGCCACAAACAGAACATGACGGGCCTGCGTCATGTTGAGGCCGGTCAGATAAGCCTGCAGCATCTCGAACAGGCGGTCGCACGAGGCCAGTGTTCCATCGATGACGGGAGGAAAATCGTCCGCCATACGGCCCTGTTCATCGACGGCGTAGATGATGAACAGACGCGGCTCACGCCAGTTCGCGGCAAACTTTTTCCGGCCTTTCTTCGTACGCCCTTTCCGAGGCTCTCGCAGCCGCACGCGACCACCGTCGAGACTCACCGCAATGCGGCGGCCCGCGACGTTTCCGGCCACAGCGACACCGCCTCCCTCCGTCAGCTGACCAGGCTTTCGACCGATGAGACCACACACGCTGCGCATGCGGTTCACGGAGACGTGAATGCCACTGTCCGCGAGCATTGCAGCCGCCTCTTCGTACGATCCCAGCAGGGCCGAAGCCTTTGCGATCCGGTGTCGCATGCCCGGCGTGAGAGAATCGGAAATCCCCAGCAGCATCAGCGCCGGAAACATTCCCCGCTGCGGCTTGTCCAGGACCTTTGACGGATCTTTCTGCCGATGGTAGTACCGCACGTTGAGCGTCACCTGGACGCCGCCCGGCAGGCGAACCACCTTGCACCGGATCCCATGCGAATGATATTTGTGCGACAGGCTGCCAACGAAGCGCCGCTCCTGTTCCCGCAGATCCTGGCTTTCGGTGCTTCGCAGCAGAATCATGGCCTTTGTCAACGAACTGAGTCTGACGGTTAGCGTGTCGAGATCGCGTTCCAGCGCGGCCAGTGCCGCAGAGGAACCGATCCGGGTGTCCTCCTGCAGCTCGCGGATCTCCCGTTCAACATCTCTGGCCGCATCCTGCAGCCGCTGGTACTCTGCGCTCATCCCTGAGTTCCTTTGTGAAGAGCAGTCGGTCCAAAACCGCTCTTTACAGGGACTCAGGGATCTCTCTCTACCCCACTTCCCGATACACCTCATTTCCCAACTATTTCAGAATCCGCCC
>CAZHET010000859.1:0-1525 GCA_964531585.1 uncultured Planctomycetaceae bacterium
CTCCCGCTTTGCGGGTGAGCGGACAAGTTCACGACCTCCGACAGAAATCTCACCAAACGAAACACGTCTTCCGACTTTCGAGGCAGGAGCATTCGTTTCTTACGTCGGAATGAAGAGAGCATCACCGGACACACTTACCACAGGAGACATTCTTATGCGGGAACGCTCATTCGCCGTCCGTCATCGCGGCTTCACGCTCATCGAACTGCTGGTGGTTATCGCGGTGATCTCGCTGCTGATTGCCCTGCTGCTGCCGGCCGTCCAGCAGGCGCGTGAAGCCGCTCGCCGCCTGCAATGTAAGAATAACCTTAAACAGCTTGGCCTGGCCCTGCACAACTATCACGACACTCACGGCGTGCTGCCTCCCATGCGTGGCGGACCGGATGGCCTGCGATGGGGCCACGTGGTGTGGTGGCGTGGCGGCGATTTCTCTGGACGAGTGCAGTTACTGCCTTATCTGGATCAGAGTGCCATGTACAATCAAATCAACTGGACGGAGGCTATTCCTCCGTTCATTCGGGACTTCGAACCATGGACGGCGAAACAGCAGCTCAGCGTCTTTCTGTGTCCCACCGATGTGTATGACCCTCAGGGCAACGACCTGGGATTCTGCAACTATCCGTTCAGCGTCGGCACCACAATTCGTGACAACTTCTGGAGGAATCCGACCGGGACGAACGGAGTCTTCGGCTGGCGTTCCTACCATCGCCTGACCAACATCAAGGACGGTACCAGCAACACCATTGCCATGGCTGAGCGGGCGATCGGGCGCTGGGGAAGCCGCGAACTGATCGGGCGAGCAGCTCGTCTGGTGACCGACGTCAGCCGAAACCCGCGAGCCTGCCTGGCAACGCAGAACGGCGACCAGTACGCCGACAATGTTGTTCTGAGCACGACGGTTCTGGGTGGCGTGTGGGCAATGGGCCATCCGTGCTGGTCCGCCGTGACGACCGTCTTGCCGCCGAACTCGGCGTCCTGCTACGACAACACACTTGGCGGTTTCCACGGAGACAACGATGCGTCGTGGGATTACGGCATCTTTTCCGCCAGTTCGCGTCACTCCGGCGGCATCAATGTGGTGATGGCGGATGGTTCCGTTCGCTTCATCAGCGACAGCATTGACACGGGGAACATCCGGCCGCCGAACGACTACGGCGTCTGGGGAGCACTCGGAACCCGTTCCGGAGGTGAAGTCGTCGGAGAGTTCTGATCTGTCGGTTGATTTCGCAGCCATCCGACAGGCTGCTGTTGACAGCAACAGGGATCGCACCTCGTTAGGTACTGGTCGCGAATTCCGAAGACAGTCCCGAGACAGTTCCGGAGATTTCTTCCGATTTCAAGCCCTCGCGCTGACGGGGCTTGAGGGAGAGTTCACCGCTGACGTCGCTTCGTCGAGGCAGAATGCAGCGTTCTTTCATTGAGTAGAAATCACAAACCAAGACAACGGTATCCCCGATTCGAGTGCGACGTCGGCGCGAGCACTTTCTGTCCGGCCGCCGGTATCGACTGCCTTGAACACCGCACG
>CAZHET010000860.1:0-594 GCA_964531585.1 uncultured Planctomycetaceae bacterium
GGATTTCTCTCACCCGCTGGCCAAAGGACGCAAACGATCGATCTGTGTCAAACTGTAAGGCGGGTTCGTGATGTGGATCAGCTCGCTGTACTGCGAACCGCGTCGTAGTCTGTTTCGCCAGGCCGATGATGGAGCGTGTGGAGTCTACATCGAAATGACGCAGTTTGGATTCGGAAAGAAGATCTCACCGGGTCTCGAATCGCAGGTTGCCCGGCAGTCGGCCCTGTGTCCGTCCTTTCAACTGGCACGCGCCGAACTCGAACGCAGCGGAACGACGCTCGATCTCAAAACCGTACGCCGAACGGCTCAGCAGTGCGGCGACAAACTGCTGCAGTTCCGGACGGTCCAGTTGCAGCAGTGGCGTGCCGGCACCCTGCCGGCCGGCAAAGCGTTGCAGGCGCGTATGCTCGATCAGCTCGAAACCAGCTTGCGCCTCTTACAAACTGATCATGTCGAGATCTGGCAGATCCACAATGTGGATGCGCAGTTGTTGGCACAATGGGAAACAATCGCCGAAACCTTTGCCCTCGCCCAGCAACAGGGCAAGATCCGTTGGCGCGGCGGCTCGTTTTATGGCGCACAGTTGCCGGTGCA
>CAZHET010000860.1:604-1525 GCA_964531585.1 uncultured Planctomycetaceae bacterium
GTGGCGTGCCGGCACCCTGCCGGCCGGCAACGAACTGGCGGGACAATGCGTAACCGTGCAGATCGACGGAGGTCGAACAAAACTTCGCGAGGAGCTGAAAGCCGCACCGGCGGCCGCAGAAACGCTGGACGAAAACGGTCTGGTCATCAGTGATGCTCCGGGCCGTTCGAAACCGCGAGCGAAGCGGACGTATTCGGCCGAATGGCGGGAACCGAAGCTGATGACGATCTTCGTTCACAACGAGAAAGGCCGGATGGTGAAGAAGTCGCAAGCGACGATCGACGGCACATTCACGGGTCCGGACGCGATGGCGGAAATCGTGGCGATGCACTTGCATCGTCTGGGAGCGGCTCGGGCGGCCAGCGTCACGTTTGTCAGCGACGGAGCGGTGTGGATCTGGGATCGGGTGGAACGGATTGTGTCGCAGGCCAAAATTCCGAAGACGGTGCCGATTTACGAGGTTCTGGATAACTGCCACGCGACTCACCACGTGTCTTTGGCGCTGGCCAGTCTGGGAGTCTCGAAAGACGTTCGGATGCCGATGTATCGCGAGCTCCGTACGTGGCTTCGCAATGGTCAATGGAAGCGGGTGGTGCAGGAACTCGAGCAGTTGATGACGGCCGATGATGAGAATCCGGAGTTCCAGACGGAGCTGTCGTACCTGAAGCGGCATGGTGCGGCGGGGCGGCTGAGATATGCGATATTCAGCGAGCTGGGTCTGCCGGTTGGCAGCGGAGCGATTGAAAGCAGTATTCGTCGCTGGTTCTGCGCCTACCGCAGACGGAGAATGCTGAATCTGCGTTTGAAGGGGAACGGGATTTTCTGGAAGGAGGAGAACGCGGAATCGATGCTCCAGCTTCGTTCGCTTGTGATCAGCGACCGCTGGGACGAACGGGTGCGGAGCATGCGAGGCTGGCACCG
>CAZHET010000861.1:0-1516 GCA_964531585.1 uncultured Planctomycetaceae bacterium
GCTAATGTCGAAAAAAAGCGAATCAAAAATGCTTCATAGCGTTGCGGAGAGGGTCTGCCCCCTTTTTCAGATAGCTTCTGAGCTTTGCCGTCATTACGTTGCTTTGTCTGTCCCGCGTTGTGGGAATTGCCAATGATTCTGAGCACCAACCACACTTCGTCGTCCACGTGACTGAAAGTCGCCTTCGTGAGTTCACCCGGTTCTGCCACAGCACCCCGCTTCGAGCTGACAGGTTCGCGGCAACTTCCCGATTGGATGAGCGAACAGCAGCTCAGCTTCGCTTTCACGACCTATCAGACCGGCAAGCTGTTTCTGATTGGATTGAATCCCGACCAGCGGCTGTCTGTTTTTGAACGCACATTTAATCGCTGCATGGGGCTCTGGGGAAACGGTCAGACGTTGTGGATGACGTCGCTGTATCAACTGTGGCGATTTGAAAACGTGATTCCGCCCGGCGAAAACGTGGATGGCTACGACCGGCTGTATGTCCCGCAGGTAGGATACACGACCGGTGATCTGGATATTCACGATGTCACGGTCGACGCCAACGGGCGAGTCGTGTTCGTGAACACACTGTTCGGCTGCCTGGCCACAACCAGCGAGACTCACAGTTTTGCTCCGCTGTGGAAGCCGCCGTTCATCAGCCGACTGGCCGCAGAGGATCGCTGCCACCTGAACGGCCTGGCGATGAAAGACGGCCGGCCGAAGTACGTCACGGCGGTCAGTCAGTCAGACGTGGCCGACGGCTGGCGCGATCGACGAAAGGACTCCGGCTGCGTGATCGATGTGGAAGCCGATGAAGTGGTTGCCACCGGACTGGCGATGCCGCATTCGCCCCGCTGGTATCGCGACAGGCTGTGGGTGCTGAATTCCGGCACCGGTCATCTGGGGACGATCGATCCCACGAGCGGCAGGTTTGAAGAGGTCGCGTTTTGTCCGGGTTACATGCGAGGCCTGTCGTTCGCCGGGGACTTCGCTGTCGTGGGGCTTTCGAAGCAGCGACAGAACCGCACGTTTTCCGACCTGCCTCTGGACGAAAACCTGGCATCGCGTCAGGCGGAAGCTCGCTGCGGACTGATGATCGTCGATCTCCGAACCGGCGACGCCGTTCACTGGCTGCGGATCGACGGCATGGTCGAAGAACTCTACGACGTCGTCATCCTGCCGAACGTTCGTCGCCCAAAGGCACTGGGCTTCAAGACGGACGAAATCCGCCGCATGCTTCGAGTCGACGACGAACAGCCGCTGTGACGCTCTGCAACTCGCGACCGTCGCACGCCAGTGGAGACTGACAGGACTTACGCTGTCACACACAACGAGTCTGGATCGTCAGCGACTTTTCAGACCGGCCTCTCGAGTTCAGCACGCGACCTGGTTTCCGCCCCCCAGGGCAGTCGGTTGCAGGGGCCGCTGGCCCAACCGATTCTTTCCGACGGCGATTTCTGAGGCTGCTTTCCCGGCGGCACGGCGGGGCCATGAGACGTGTTGCTCTGATGACAGTCCGGATCGCACTTGC
>CAZHET010000862.1:0-1507 GCA_964531585.1 uncultured Planctomycetaceae bacterium
TGGGTCATTGCTGTCGCCCTTGGAATCATTTCCTTCAATGGGCACTGGCTGTCGGCAGAAGACCAACGAGCCTGGCAACCCGCGATCCACGATGAATTCAGCTACTTGTTTCAGGCCAGGACGTTTCTTGCGGGAAGAGTCTGGCACCCCGGCCATCCGACGCTCCCCAGGCTGTTCGATCAGATTCACGTTCTGAACGAAGGGAAGTTTGCGAGTCGGTATTTCCCCGGAACCGGACTTTGGCTGGCTCCGTTTCTTGCCCTGGGATTTCCATTGGCCGGGCAGTGGCTGGCCGGCAGCCTGGCGACGATGCTGGTTTTTGGCAGCACACTTCAAATCTCCAACCTGCGCTCTGCGGTCATCGCGGGCCTGGTGATGGCCGTGTCACCGCTCGTGCTGTTGCTGGGAAACTTCATGACCGCCAGCCAGCCGACTCTGCTGGGAATAAGTCTGTTCCTCTGTGCGTTTCTGCGAATGAGGCGAACCGGCAGCGCATGGTTCGCCACCCTGGCGGGATGCGGACTGACATTCGCCATGCTCTGCCGTCCGCTGACCGCCGCGGCTCTGGCGTTTCCCTTCGGGGTATGGTTTCTGGCCGAAAGCATCCGCGACCAGTCACGACGACGACTGCTGATGCCTCTGGCTGCCCCTGTGCTCTGCGGGCTGCTGGCGTTGTTCGTATACAATCACCAGATTACCGGAAGCGGCTGGGTCACGCCGTGGCAGCAGTACAACGCTGTCTATACACCCAACCATCGATACGGCTTCAACAATTTGACTTCGGACACAGGCCCGAGAATCGACCGGGACTATAACGACTTTGCCGACAACCTGACGCATGAGCTTGCTTTCCGCAACGCACGGCGACGCATCGTCAGTAGCTGGACGCTGATCATTGGCGTTGTCCCGCTGTCGCTGGCGGCGCTGGTGTTTGCCGTCGGACTTCAGCGGCTGGACAATACAAGTGTGGCTCTGTTGTTCTCGGCAGTCTGCCTGCACCTGGCCTATTTCTTCTACTGGTTCTCCGGTGTCTTCGAGTGCCATTATGTGGCAGAAGCGACCGGCTGCTGGGCCATTCTTTTCGGATGTGCGGCGGATGCTGTCCTTCGCAGGAACGGTGCCGGTGGTACGGGACTCAAAATCCTGTTCCTCGGAACCACGATGCTCGGGCTGGCCGAGGCTTACGGAGCGTACGGCACGGGAGCTTATCGTGATGCCCTGGACGGATTTCGGTCGTTCCGAAATCGTCATACGGCGTTCGCGGATCTCGTACAGCAACACACCGGCACTGCTCGAGCCCTGGTGCTGGTCCCGGAACCGCCACTGAATCTCCACATCGACTACGTCGTCAACGATCCGCAGCTCCGCAACCGAGTCCTGTTCGGTCGGCACGACGCGGACCTGGACGAGCAGCAAACTGTGAAGGAATTTCCTGACCGCAAAGTCTATGTCTTCGACGAACGACGGTTTGAGATCCATCCGCTCGTCAATGACCCGGCGGAATGAA